>WGDA01000034.1 GCA_015493505.1 Pseudomonadota bacterium
GGGGTGGACGTGATCACATTAAAGAAAGGGAAAGAAGGAAAAAAAGAAGAGAAAAAACGAAAAGAAGAAAAGGAAAAAAGGCAAGAAAGGAGGAGAAAGGAACAGGAATGGAGGGGTGCACCCCCAGGAGCCGAAAGGGGAAGTGATGACGTAGAGGGATGGCATAAATGGCCCTCAGGGGAGCCCTACATAACCCCTGACTGAGACCTTCTGAGTCAAAAAAGGGCTTTTTGAAGCCAGAAAAGCTCAAACCCCTGGAACACATAAAACCAATCGCGGATTTTGGGTATGTGGTAACATTTGACAGGATCGATGATGAAGAATAAGTATTCTTTGATGGAGCGACGGGGCTGAACGCGCCTGACATGAGATGATTAAAGGGTCTGAAAAGAGAGGTGGGCGTTTTAAAGGCATCCCTTTACGGCTAAAAGGCCCCCTGGCTGTTTGGTTCGACCGACATATCTTTATCCTCTCCTACCTGGGTTCGTTGCTGATCGTGATGGGGATTCTCATGTTCATGCCTTTGATCCCCCTTGCCATCTATGACGAATGGGGCCGGCACGCTATTTCATACTGGACGTTTATCCTTCCGGGGCTGATTTCATTTGCTCTCGGGGTGGCCTTTCAAAAGGGAATCCCCCTCAAGACCCCTTCCGTGTCAGACGCTATGGTGATTACGGCCCTCGGATGGATTTTGATTGGGATTCTGGGTGCTATTCCTTTTATGATGGGGATACACAAATCCTTCATTGACGCCTTCTTCGAATCAGTCAGCGGTTTTACGACCACTGGGATCACGGTTTTCGAGGGCCTGGACAGCATGCCTCGAAGTATCCTTTTCTGGCGATCTTTTACGCAATGGGTCGGTGGACTGGGAATCTTAACCTTCTTCCTGATGGTCAGCTTTCGGGGCGGCAGCGCCGCCGCCTGCCTGTTCGGGGCAGAGGGGCACAAGATCGGCACGTCGCGGCCTGTCCCGGGAATCTTTCACACGGTGAAGGTTTTGTGGCTGATTTACCTTGTCTTCACACTCGGGTCCCTCATGATTTTTTATCTGGGGGGAATGAATTTATTTGACTCCCTGAACCACAGCCTGACCTGTATCTCGACGGGGGGATTTTCGACCCATGACGAGAGTATCGGGTTTTACGCCGCGCATCACTACGCGCACGCGCATTTTCTCGAATATACCGTTATTTTCTTCATGCTTGCCGGTGGAACGAATTTTCTCGTGCATTACAAGGTGGCGACCGGGAAGGTCTGGGTCCTCATCCGGGACTTTGAAATGCGCTGGTACTGGTTTCTTATCTGCCTGGCGACGTTTCTCGTGGTTTTGGATCATTTTGTCCATTTTCCTCTCGGGAGTTCACATCTTCTTGAACGTCTGCGAACCGTTTTTCGCGCCTCGTTGTTTCAGATTGCCTCCATCATCACGAGCACGGGATTTGCGACCAAAGATATCAACGCGGCGTTTTTTCCCGCGCTCAGCAAGCAGATTTTCCTGATGCTGATGATTGTAGGGGGATGCGTGGGTTCAACGGCGGGAGGGATCAAGGTGCTTCGGTTCGGGATACTGATCAAGATGTTCCAGAATCAGATTTATCGAATTGTGGCGCCGCGAAAGGCGGTGTCTCCCATCGTGATCCAGGGTCAGGTTATTCCTGGGGAGGAGATTGAACGCGTCGCGGCTTTGTTCTCGACCTGGCTGGTTCTCATCGGGGTGGGGGCTGCCATCACGGCCTTTTTTTCCGACTTGGACGCCTGGCAATCCTTTTCGGGGATGGCCTCAGCCATGGGCAACATGGGACCCTTTTATTTTTCCGTCCATAAAATGGCCTCCCTGAGCTGGGTGATTAAGGCAACCTATATCTTCGGCATGCTGGCGGGACGGCTTGAAATCCTGCCCGTGGCGATAATTTTTTCCAGGGCAACCTGGAGATAGGGGAGAAACATGTATATTGTAATAGGCGGTGGAGGAATAGCGGGATCCGCTATCGCTTCTGAACTGGTTAACAGAAAGCATGATGTGGTGGTGATCGATATCGACCGAAAGGCGTGTGAAGACCTCTACGCGAAAACCGGAGCGGTTGCCGTTAACGGGTTGGCGACAGAGATAAACTCTCTGAAAGAAGCGGGGATTGACCGGGCGGATGTGGCGATCGGGGCCTTGTATAAGGATGTGGACAATTTGACGTTTGCCCTGCTGGCGCACAGCTTTGGTGTGCCGAAAATCATTGTGAAGATGCGGGATCCCGCTTATGAGGAGGCCTATCGCGTGGCGGGAGTAACGGCAATTTGCGATATGATTAGCATGGTTCGGAGGCGGGTTCTCTCAGAGATTGAAGCCAGCAAGATTAAGGTTATCGCGCCTCTCCATCAGGGAAAGGCGCAACTTGCCATGTTTCAGGTTCCGTCATCATGGCCAAAGGATGGGATTTCTATCAAAGAGCTTTCCAGGAATAAAGTTTTCTCGGGTGACTGTGTTTTTACGGGCATCCTGAATGAAAATTCTGAAAAGATTGTCCTCCCTCGAGGAGATGATCGGGTTTTCCCGGGAGATAAGGTCTTTGTGGTGGCAAGGGTGAAGACCCTGAAGGGGATTTCCAGGTTCCTCGAATTCGAAAAAAAGGAAGAACCAGGGAAAGACAGGGGCGGAGCCCCCGGATGGTAAGGCATAAAAAAGAGGGGAGAACTTTCTCCCCTCTTCGCGCTTCAGAAGGAAACCGCTTATTTCACTTCCACGGTGATCTGCTTCGGTTTGGTCTCCTCCTTTTTCGGCATGACCAGTTTCAAGATCCCATCCTTGTAGGATGCCTTGATCTTTTCCTGGTCGATGGTGTTGGGCAGTGAGAAGGATCGGCTGAACTTACCATACGCCCGTTCGATTCTGTGATAATTTTCTTTTTTCGTTTCCTGCTCGAACTTGCGCTCACCCCTGATGGTCAAGGTGTTGTCTTCGACCTTGATATCGATATCTTTCTGATCGATTTCCGGAAGTTCCGCTTTCAGAACAACCTCGTTTTCGGTTTCGTAGATATCTACAGGGGGCGCCCAAAGCCCGGCAGAGATATCTTCTTCTTCACGTGAACGGGTTCTCTGAAGTGTCTCGTCAAAAAGACGATTCATTCTTTCCTGAATAGCCAGCAGATCCTGAAAAGGTTCCCATCTTACCAGTGCCATCTTCATCACCTCCACTTTCGTTTTTTCTTTCGTTCGACCAAAAAATAATCATGTTTTTAAGAGTGTCAAGTGGCCCCGCGACAGGAGAAAAGGGGTTCTTTGCATGGCCGGTGAGTTGTGATAAGAACGGAACAGTGCGTGGGGATACCCCACGGATAACTTTTCAAGGAGCGTGCGTATGACAACGGACCCGGTGTTGCTTGGCGAGAGAGACGGAGATTTCCTGACGCTGACCCTGAACCGCCCCAAGCGGCTCAATGCCCTCAATCCTGAGCTGCTGACGGCACTCAAAACGGCCGTGGAAGAGGCAGGAGCTGATCGGACGCTCAAGGGAATCATCCTGACAGGTGCCGGGGGAAACTTTTGCGCGGGCGGGGACATTTTCAGCATGAGAGAGGCGGTGGATGCCGGGGATATTCACGCCTTGTCTCCCTTTCTGTCGATTCTCGAAGAGGCGGTCGCCACCTTTTTCGCGTGCCCTGTGCCCACGCTCTGCCTGCTGGATGGGGTCGTGGCGGGGGCCGGCATCGGACTTGCCCTGGCTTCCGACATTCGCGTTGCCACGGAAGAGACGCAGTGCCACTTTGCCTTTCCAACCCTGGGGGCGATCCCCGACGCGGGTTCCAGCTATCTTTTGCCGAGAGTCATCGGGTACGCCCGGACGATGGCGTTCTATATTGCCAACACCCCCATCGATTCCCACCAGGGCCTGGAATGGGGATTGTATCACGAAGTTGTTTCCCGGGAAGCGTTGACGGAGCGCCTCGACGTATGGAAAGAAAGAATGGCCCGCCTCGCGCCCGAAGGGTTTCGCCTGAGCAAAGAGCTGTTTCAGCGCTCTTTGTATCAATCGATGGGAGATCAGACCGGGGTGGAATATTTCGCGCAGCTCACCGCCATGAAATCAGAGCATTTCGCCCGTAAAGTTACGGAAATGACGACGAAGAAATAAGCGGACCGGCGCGCCCTTCGGGGTGGATGAGGCCACGCGCGAATAGCCTTTCCGTAAAAGAAATATCTTGCCTTTTTAGGGAACCATCAAAATTTGTCCGCGTAATTCCCAATAAGGGGGACATGCCATTTTTCACCCTTCAGGGCTTTGATGATACAGAAAACATGCAGGACGAGAACCCCCAGCCAGATGAACAGTCCCAGAAAAGCGAAAATGATATTGAGAATCGGGATAAACCCGATAATCATCAGGGCGATCCAGAGGGCGATCTCAAAGGCCACGAGGACCAGCCCCTGTTTCGCGTGCCATTTCACGTAATCGTTGTTTTTGACAACGAAAAAAGGAATCAGGGCAAAGATTCCAAAATACGCCAGCACAAGAAAGACCACATCTTCAGATGCCCTTTTCCCCTCGGGTTTCGACTCCCCGTTTAACTGATTCACCTCACCCTTTGCCGGTTCTTTCACGGAAAAATCGGCTTCAGCCATTTCCTACCCCCCTCTTTTTTCTTATATCTTACCCAAACCACTTAAAGCTGTCAAACTGGTCTCGCTAAACACTATGTTTTTTTTGCATTCACGGTATAATGGCACCATGAAATTTTCCGGAAAACCTCTCAAGGGTTACGGCCTGATTCTTCTGGCGAACGTCACGCTCTCTATCGTCTTCCTGATTACCAAAGACGTTCAGCCCAGAATGGGGCTCTACCCCTTCCTGTTCTACTGGTTCCTTTGTGGCAGCGTCTATTTCCTAATTGCCATGTTTACGGGCAAGGGCCTGAAAGGGTATCGGATCCCCCGAAAATGGATTCCCCTGACCGTTCTCATGGGCGTATTCGAGGTTTCCGGCACCTTTCTCTTTTTTTACACCATCCGTCTCATGAACCCGGCGGTTGCCTCATTCTATGGCAACGTTTCCATCGTGATGACAGTGGTCCTCGGGATTATTTTCCTTCGGGAACACTTTACGGTTCTGGAGGCGGTTGGTGGTTTTATCCTCGGGATTGGTGTGGTTCTGATGACCTACAAATCAGGCCACGCGGTCTTCATCGGGTTTCTCCTGATTCTGCTTCTTTCGCTCTTTTTCTCAATCAATACCGTGCTCCTTCGGGTCACGCTCCAGGATGTGCATCCTCTCACCTTTTCAGCTTATCGGACCTTCCTGCTTTTTCTGACCACCAGCACGGTGATCCTGTTCCAGTCCGGGGCTCCCCTTCCCAGCCTCCCCACCTTTCTGGAGATTGCCATCGGGGCATTTCTGGGGCCGTTTGCCGGCGTGCTGCTCCTGTTCTCCGGCCTTCAGTATCTGGAGGCCTCCAAGGCGGCCCTGGTCCGCGCCACCAACCCCCTGATGGTGCTCATCGGGTCCTACCTGTGGCTCCGCCAGGTGCCGACACGTCTCCAGATCGTGGGCGGAATCATCACCCTCATCGGGATTGAACTGCTGCTGTGGGGAAGGTTCAAACTTGAACGGAAGAATCGGGTGAAGTAGAATGGGTGTGGGAAGCGGGAAAATTTGTTGTCTTAATGGAATCAAAGCGGGGAAATGTGATGAATCTTGCTGAGGCGCGAAAAGAGATAGAGGCGCTGCGGAAGGCGCTGCACTATCACAACTACCGGTATTATGTGTTGGATGACCCAGAGATTCCCGACGCGGAATACGACCGGATGATGCGCCGCCTCATGGAGTTGGAGACACGCTTTCCGGAGTTGGTGACCCCCGACTCCCCCTCCCAGCGCGTGGGCGCACCGCCCCTGGAGGCTTTCGAGACGGTTTCCCATGATGTCCCCATGCTGAGCCTGGCCAACGGCTTTGACGACGGGGAGATACGGGAATTCGACCGCCGGGTTCACAGGATGCTCAAGACGGACGCGGCGATCGATTACGTGGGCGAGCCCAAGATGGACGGGCTGGCCATCGAGGTCCGTTATGAAAAGGGCCTGCTCACCCTGGGGGCGACCCGGGGCGACGGGTTTACCGGCGAAGACGTGACGGCCAACATCCGGACCATCGGCGCCATCCCCCTGAGACTGAGGTCTGACGAGCTTCCCGTTCCCGAAAGACTTGACGCCCGGGGTGAGGTTTTCATGCCCATCGAGGGGTTCAGGAAGTTGAACGAGCAACGGAAAAAGGAGGGCCAGCCCCTATTCTCCAACCCGAGAAACGCCGCGGCTGGTTCCCTTCGCCAGCTCGATTCCCGCATTACCGCGACCCGTCCCCTGGATATCTATTTCTATGGCATCGGGATTGTGGAAGGCATGACCTTTACGACCCATTGGGAGATTCTCAAAACCCTTCCGAAATTCGGCCTGAAGACCAACCCGCACGCCCGGCTCTGCCACGGCATCGAGGAGGCCATTGCCTACTATCACGACTTGCTGGAGAAGAGGGACGATTTCCCGTACGAGATGGACGGGATCGTCATCAAGGTCAACGAGCTCGCGCTCCAGCGGGAGCTGGGGGAGGTTTCCCGGAGCCCCCGTTGGGCCATTGCCTACAAGTTCCCCGCCAGCCAGGAGATGACGCGGATCGAAGATATCATCGTGCAGGTGGGCCGCACCGGTGTCCTGACCCCCGTGGCCGTCATGAAGCCAGTGGAGGTGGAGGGCGCCGTCGTCAGCCGGGCCACGCTCCACAACCAGGACGAGATCGAACGAAAAGACATCCGCGTCGGCGACTGGGTCATCATCCAGCGCGCCGGTGGCGTTATTCCGGAGGTGGTGCGCGTTGTCCTGAGCAAAAGGCCGCCGGACGTCAAACGCTTTGAATTCCCAAAGACGTGTCCCGTGTGCGGTTCCCCCGTGGTACGCTTGCCGGGGGAGGCCTCTCACCGCTGTATGGGCATCTCCTGTCCCGCCCAGCTCAAGGCCAAGATCCGCCATTTTGCCTCCAAGCGGGCCATGGATATCGATGGCCTGGGGCAGAAGTTAGTGGATCAACTGGTGGACAAGGGGCTTGTGAAGAATTTTGCCGACCTCTACCGTTTGAACCTGGAGCAGCTCGCCGGCCTGGAACGGATGGGGGAGAAATCGGCCCAAAACCTTCTCGAGGAAATTGAGAAAAGCAAGGCCACAACCCTTCCCCGCTTCCTCTACGCCCTGGGAATTCCCCTGGTGGGTGAACACCTCGCCCAGGTCCTTGCCGAGCACTTTGGTGGCCTCGAGGCGCTGATGTCGGCGGATGAGGAAACGCTGACGCAAATCAATGAGATCGGCCCCCAGGTGGCCCGGAGTATCCGAACCTTTTTCGACACACAGGAAAACCGGGAGGTTATCCGGCGCCTCCGGGACGCGGGGGTGCGGTGGGAGGCACCGGCCGCATCCCATGATCTTCCCCTCGCTGGGGAGGTCTTCGTCTTCACCGGGGCCCTGCCAGACATGACCCGAGACGAGGCGAAGGCCATCGTGGAACGGCTGGGGGGGCAGACAGCCAACCAGATTTCCCGAAAGGTGACCCGTGTCGTAGCGGGGGAAAAGGCCGGTTCAAAACTGGAAAAGGCGAAGGCCCTGGGAATCAGGATTTTGACTCCCGAGCAGTTTAATTCTATAATCCGGGAACATATGAGGGAAAGGTAAAGGGGGTACAGGGTGACATTCAGACGTATCGGAATCGCGGGAAAACCCCACAAGGAAGACGTAAAACGGACGGCGCTCACGCTGACGGAGTGGCTGAGAACCCGGAAGATCGAGGTGGTCCTTGAAGACCACCTGGGTGACAGCCTGCCGACCCGCCTGCCCCAGAGGGATGACCTTCCCCGACACGCCGACATGATTATCGTGCTGGGAGGAGACGGCACCCTGTTGAGTGTGGCCCGGGCGGTGGGAAACGACGCGGTTCCCATTCTCGGCATCAACATGGGGGGACTGGGATTCCTTACGGACATCACCCTTTCGGAGATGTATCCGCTGCTCGAGGAGATCCTCCGGGGGAACTATACCATCCGGCGCAGAATGCTGCTCAAGACCACCATTACCCGTAAAAGCGGCACACAGAAGACCTTTCAGGCCCTCAACGACGTGGTGATCAACAAGGGGGCCCTGGCCCGGATCATTGACATCAAGGCGGCCATCAGCGGGGAATACCTGACCACCTACCGATCAGATGGCCTGATCGTGGCGACGCCCGTGGGATCCACGGGCTACTCCCTTTCCGCCGGGGGCCCCATCGTCTGCCCCGGTGTCAACGGCATCATCATCACCCCCATCTGCCCCCACACCCTGACCAACCGCCCCATCCTCATCAAGGAAGATGATACCGTGACCCTGACCCTTCTCTCCAAGGAGGATGAGGTCATCGTGACGGTGGATGGCCAGGTAGGACACCCTATCGGCTACGAAGACACAGTGGAGATATCCAAGTCGGACAACGCCATCGCCATGATCGTCCCGCCCGGGAAGAACTATTATGAAATCCTCCGGACGAAGCTGAAGTGGGGAGAGCGATAGGCGATGCTTACCTATCTGCGGGTCAAAAACCTGGCCCTCATCTCGGATATCGAGCTTGAGCTTTCCCCCGGTCTGACCGTCCTGACGGGGGAGACGGGGGCGGGGAAATCCCTCCTTATCCAGGCCATCGCCCTCCTGACGGGGAAACGTCCCAGCGAGTCCCTCCTGCGCCGGGGGGAGTCCCGTGCCGTGGTGGAAGGAATTTTCACCCTGGATGAGGACCTGAGCGGCGCCCTTCAAGCGGCGGGATATCCAGTAGAAGACGGCACGCTTCACGTCCGCCGCGTCATCCAGAGGGAGGGCCCCAACCGGGCCTTTATCAATGGGGAAACGGCCACGCTCGCCACGCTTCGCGCGCTTTTAGGTGACCGTCTCCAGATCTCTGGCCAGCACGAGCACACAAGCCTCCGGGATCCCGATGTCCAGTTGTGGATGTTGGATACCGTCGCCGGGCTTCAGAAGGCCCGTGCTGATTTTGGAGCGGGCTTCAGGGCGTACCGGGAGCTCATGGAGAGGCTTCGGAGCCTTGAAAAAAGGAGAGAGGACGACCGGAAGGAACAGGAACTGGCAGCGTTTCAGCTTCAGGAGATTACGGCGGCCGACCTGAGTGACGAGGAACACGCGCGCCTGCTCGAAGAAAAGGCCATCATGAATCACGCCGAGACCCTCCTCAAAAATCTCAGGGAGTCCCTTGACGCCCTTTTTGAGGGACAATGGGCTGCCTTGCCCCAGCTTCAGAGTGCCCTTCAGTTACTGCAGGAGATGGCGACGATCGACAGCCGCCTGAAAGAGCCCCTGAAAAACCTTCGGGAGGCGGAGATCTACATCGACGACGTGGTAGGCGCCCTTCAGCGTTACGCTGCCAGCATCGAATTCGACCCCCAGCGCCTGGAGGAGGTGGAAGCGCGTCTCGACACCTATGCCACCCTTATCAAGAAATACGGGGGGACCCTTGACGCCGTCTTTGAGACGGCCGCCCGCTTGAAAGAGCTCCTTTCCAGGTCGGAGGACTTGGAGGCGGAGATCTCCCGTTTGGCGGAAGAGAAGGAAGCGGCCTGGGCGCGCCTCGTCGAGGCGGGACGGCGCTTGTCGGCGGACCGGCGAGAGGCAGCCAGCCGGTTCTCCAAGGCCATGACCGAATCTCTCAGGGAACTGGGAATGCGCGCCGCCGATTTCCGGGTGACGGTTTTGCCGGAGGCCCTTCCGGATACCCTCGCGCTTGCAGACGCCACGGAGACGGGTTTCGACAGCGTTTCCTTCCTCTTCTCCGCCAACAAGGGGGAACCGCCCCTGCCTATTCGTGAAGTCGCCTCGGGCGGGGAACTCTCCCGTATCCTTCTATCTGCCAAGGCCCTCATCACAGGAGGGGTGGAGGCCCAGACCATTGTTTTCGACGAGGTGGACGCCGGCATCGGGGGACGGGTGGCCGACATCGTGGGCAGGCGGATCTCCGAGATCGCCCGAACGGCTCAGGTCCTCTGCATCACCCATCTGCCCCAGATCGCCGCTTACGGCGATCACCATCATCTGATTACCAAACATGAAACCACGGACCATACCCGGATCGGCATTCATCCCCTCGCGGAGCGGGAGCGTGTCTCCGAACTGGCCCGCATGCTGGGAGGAGAGACCATCACCGACACCACCCGGAAACACGCCGAGGAACTCTACGCGGCGGCACGATCACTGAAAGGAAAACGCGCATGATACGCAAGGCCTTTATCACGGATGTCCCGGCCATTCAGGCGGTCATCGCCCCTTACGCGGAAAGGGGGGAGATGCTGCCCCGGTCCCTTCACGACATCTATGACAACCTGAGGGATTTTTTTGTCTTCGAGGAAAAAGGGACGCTCAAGGGGGTGTGCGCCCTGCATATCACCTGGGAAAACCTCGCCGAGATCCGATCTCTGGCGGTGGAAGAGGCAAGCACTGGAAAAAGGGTGGGAAAACGACTCGTCGAGGCATGCCTGGAGGAGGCCCGCGACCTCAAAATCGGGCGCGTCTTCGCCCTCACCTACATCCCGACCTATTTCGAACGCCACGGATTCCGGCAGATCGACAAGGCCACCCTCCCGCACAAGATATGGAGCGACTGCCTCAACTGCGTCAAGTTCCCCAACTGCGATGAGCAGGCGGTGGTGATTGAGATCGGTGAGCATAAGCCGTGATCTGTAACCTGTGATGGGTGACAAGCGAGTTCAATGAAGGGGGCCCGGGATGGCAATAGAAAGGACTGAGGTTGGGGTGAGATAATTTAAAACTCTTTAGTCCATCATAGAAACCCTTGCCCTCAGGGCAAGGTCAGAGTTCAGTGGCTTTGCCATCTGAACGACTCATTTGTTATATCCGAGGCAGAGTTGTCCGCACAACAGAGCCAAGGAGAAACAAATGAGTCGTTTCAAGAAATTATCACA
>WGDA01000035.1 GCA_015493505.1 Pseudomonadota bacterium
CAAAGAAGTCCAGGGCAAACAGATAAAGACCCACACCGAGTGGGCCGAAGTATGCTTTGTTCCCAGCAAGATGGGCTTCAGCAAGAACGGTCCTGTGTACCGTTATCTTGCCAAACGGACGCCACTGCAGGAACAAAAATCCCTTCCTGACATCCGGTGCCGAAACGCCCCTGTTTCCTTGACAGACATCGGTTTAATCGTTTAATAAAGACTGGGATGAGCAAAAACAAAACTTCTTTTTTATCACACACCCGTGAGGTCTTCCTGAAAGCGCTGGCCGCTTTCTGGCATGACCGGTGCCTCGACGTGGCGGCCATCCTGGCGTTTATGACGCTGTTTGCCATCGTCCCGCTGCTTGCCATCTCCATTTCGGTTCTCAGCCACCTCAATATCAAGCAGATGGAATTCGCAAGCCTGCTTCTTCGATATTTCTTCCCGCTCCAGAACTACCAGCAAATGATCACGAAAAACATCTCCGATTTTACCCAAAACGCCGTCTCTCTGGGGATCTTTGGAACCTTTATCCTGATTCTCCTTTCCTTCGAACTGATGTACACCATCGAAGATTCTCTCGATACCATCTGGAAGGTCCACAGAAGCCGAACGGTGGGGAAACGCCTCGTTATTTACTGGGCGAACCTGACCGTTTCCCCCATCCTGCTCGCCCTGTCCATTCTTCTCTCGTCGAAGATCAAGCAAAAAGGGTTTTTCGAGGCGATTTTCAACCTTGGCTTTGTACAAAACCTTCAACATATCCTGCTTCCCTTCGTGCTCATCTTCTTTGTCTTCTTTCTTCTTTACAAGCTCATCCCCAACGCGCGGGTCGGGAACAAGCCGGCTATTATCGGTTCGTTTGTGGGAGCAATCCTCTTTCAGATATCCAAAGGGATTTTTTCGTATTACGTGTATCATTATTCCATGTTCTTCAAGGTTTATGGAATCCTGGGAACCGGGTTTGTGTTTCTCGTATGGGTGTATATCTCGTGGTGCATCATGCTGGGAGGAGCGGAAATCGCTGTCGCGATACAGTATTTCGACCTTCCGCCTGAAGCGGTTTCAAACAACGCCTCCGCGCTGACACAGCCCAGCCGGGCGCTCTATCTCGCCCTGGCCATCCTTCTGACTATCTATCGACACTACCGTAAGGGCACTTACCCCGTCACCCGAGACGAGCTTGCCAGGCAACTCGGCGCGCCCATCAAGGATGTCCAGGAGATTTTAAACCGTCTCTGCGAGCACCACATCCTGGGAACGAGTGAAATTCGCGGCGGCAGCTATGTTTTTCACACAGCGCCAGAAGATATACGTCTCAACGCTTTGTATCGTTTGTTCAATCCGCTTGGGAAAAAGCCACATTTCCTCAAGAAACTTCCTTATGAGCAGGCCCTGAACGCCTGGATCGAAAGGGCGCGAAAAATCCCCGAAGAAAGCCTGAACCACATGACCCTCACGTCCCTCGCCATTGAAGAGGAAATCCTTGAGAACGCCCCGGAACCAGAGGCGGGACCTGTTCCCTGATGAGGGGCCACCACAGCCTATTTCCGCCAGTTTAGGGGAACCAGGTCATCCTCGGCCTGCAGTTTCAGTGAAATCAGGCGGCTTTTAAAAAAGTTGATGCTCTTTTCGATATGGCCACGCGTGATATGGTAGACCTCCAGCGCGTGCGGCGGCTCCTTCATAAGCTCATTCAGGTTGTGAATGGCGTGCCTGTAAAAGGTGAAACGCCCTGTCCACCACTGCCGGGGGTGCCCGCCATAGATGGGGCCGATATCCCTCAGGGGCTTCAACATCAGGACACCCCGTTGTGTCTGAAGGGTCACCTGGTAATCTGAAAGGATATCCATCCCCACCAGGCCATCGATTTCTTCGCCCTGGTGGAGGTCATGCACGATAACTTCCCTCTTTCCACCAAGCGTCACGTTCCCAACGGAAAAGCTGGATACCTCTACCACGGGTGGGAACATCAGGCCGGAAGCGGTCTTGATGGGAAGGAAGGGAAGCGACTCATTGAGGGTGATGCCAGCCTGCCGGGCGATTCGCGTGCCAATCAGCGTGAGAGAGGCCCCGGTATCAAGGATGAAGGTTCCCTCGGCCTGGTGGTTGAGGCGTACCCTGAGAAGGAAATGGTTCCCCCATTTTTTCAGGGGAATCTTTATGATTTCCGGCGGCCCGTGGGGTTTCGGCGCGGGTGGGGGA
>WGDA01000036.1 GCA_015493505.1 Pseudomonadota bacterium
CTGGCGTCGAGGCAGACGGAACGCCCCTTCGCGAGGGCTTCCCGCGCGCGTTCGAACAGGGCTTCATAAACTCGGGCGCGGGCCTCCGGGGTATAAAGCCCCGCGTTCCATTCCCCCGCCTGGCGGGACGGGAGGGATCGCGCGATTTCCTTACGGATGGCATCGGTCCGGAGGACCTCCAGGCCGGAGGCGGTCCCCAGGGACTGGGCCACGGTCGATTTCCCTGTTCCGGAAAATCCCATGGTGATGGCCAGGTAGGGCCGGTCGTAGCGGGCGATCAGGCGTTGCGCAAGGGTTAGGTATCGTTGGGAAAGCTCTTCGGACCGCGCTTTCTGTTTCGGGGAAACGGCAGGATCTCCCGCGGTAAAGGCGTGGACCTTCGCCCGGACGGTGGCACGGTAGCAGGCATAGAAATCAATCAGGAGGGGGCCCCACGTATCTTTTACCCTGGAAAAATAGACTTGTAACAGGGGTGTGTTCAGGGGGCTCAGTTCCAGGAAATCCAGCTCCATCACGAGAAAGGAGAGGTCCGAGATGGTGTCGATGAAACGAAACCGTTTGTTGAATTCAATGCAGTCGAAGATGTGAATGTCATCTCCGTCGAAAATGATGTGCTCCGTGTGAAGGTCGCCGTGGCACTCTCTTACAAACCCCTCCCTGTGTCGGAAGGCGAACAGGGGTTTGTGTTTACGGAGAAAACCGATGGTTCCCTGTTTGACCTTCGTGAAGGTCTTTTCGTCAATAAAGTTTCCCACGAAGGGGGTCAGTTGCTCGAAGTTTTCTTCACAGTCGAAGGTGACGGAGGCGTAGGTTCCCCATCGCGAGGCGGGATCAACTGATGGAACCCGTTCATGAAGGCCGGCCAGGTGGCTGGCCAGGGCTTCGACGTGCTGACGCGTCAGCTCTCCCCTTTCAATCAGGCGCTTCATGGTTTTCTGCTCGTCGAACTGGCGCATTTTCAACGCGTATTCGACCTGTTCCCCCGGCCCGTCGAGGTAGTAGGTGGTGCCGTCAAACGTGATGGGAAGAACTTCCAGATACAGATCGGGGGAAAAACGGCTGTTCAGGGTCAGCTCCTGATGGCTGTAGAAACAGCGGCTCGCGAGCGAACTGAAATTGAGGAAACCGAAATCGACGGGTTTTTTAACCTTGTAAACAAAGGGAGGCGCGATGAAGACATGAGAGATATGGGTTTGTACCTCCTTTACGCTTTTCGGGTGGTGCGGGTAGAATGCCGGTGACAGCATCAGGTTTCTTAAGACTTCTTCCATGGCTCCTTTCCTTTAATTGTTGTGATAGACAAAATTAATTTTTTCGCATCAAATCTTGGATAAACGTTCTATGGCCCATTCCGCGCCCTTGATCCCCGTGATGATTTCGCCCTCCAGTCCCAGGTAGTCCAGTTGTTGGCGGCCGATGTATCGAAGGTTCTTCCCGAGAAGTCCCTCTTTGAAT
Source organism: Pseudomonadota bacterium (assembly GCA_015493505.1). Taxonomy (GTDB): domain Bacteria; phylum Desulfobacterota; class S145-22; order S145-22; family S145-22; genus S145-22. The sequence goes on from WGDA01000036.1 coordinate 1,456, forward strand.
TTGGGGACACCTATCCGGCGTTTGCGGGTGGTTTCATAGTAGTACCGCCTCATCAGGAGGGGGTGCCCGTCGGACTTTATGACGCTCTTTGAGGTCAGGTGGCCCGGCATGAACGGGAACAGTCCTTTTAGGCGCTGAATCTGGTGTGCTGCCCATTCAAGAGGGTCTCCTTTCGGAAAGTCACCCTCGTAAAAAACCGAGTAGTGTCCCTCGAGGGTCCCCGTGTCCATCTTTTCAAAGGACAGAAAGGCGAGTTTCTCCGGCATGAAGGGGTCTTTCGCGCGGCCCAGGTAGAGAATCAGGTTTTCCCCCATGCCGCCGGGGAGGCCCGTCGTCTCGGTCTCGAACAGGATGTGGGCGATATTTACGCTTTCCAGCATTTCCTCCTTCATGATCCGGCGGGGGTGCCTTGCCAGATCTTCAAACAGCTTTGGGGCCTCGTCCGGGGAAACCGCCAGGAGGCAGACCGTACCGTTCAGCACTTCATCGGCGTTAATCCACAGGCTGATTCCCTTTTCCCGTCGGGGTTCAATATGCAGGTCCGCCTCTCCGGGAAAGATTTCACCCCCGCCCATCTGAAAAACCTCCGTCAGGATTCGGTCAGGAGAGACCAGCCGTCCCTGGGCGAAGATGTTCAGCCGCGTGAAGTTTCTAATGTGGTGTCGCACGAGTGACCCTGGAAAGACCCACTGAGACACGTAACTTTGGGAAAACGATATGAGCTCGATCAGCCGTTTCAGGGGAGGCTCCAAGGAAAGTCCCTCGAGATTCACGCGCTGAGGCATGATTCCGACTCCCCTGGGGAGGGATGGAAAGGTGCGCTTTTTACCAACAGGGGTTTTTTTGAAAAGAGACCCCCAGTGACGGGAGAGAAACGTCTCCGTGACGTCTTCTCCTTCCTTGCCAACAATTTGTTCCGCTTCCACGTCATTCAGCGCAAAGATCCGTTTCAACTCCCTTCTGAACTCGCGGGGACCATCGATAGAAAATGTCCGAAATTCCGGGCAGACAACCTGGATCCCGCTTCCCATTTTTCTTTCCTTCTCGATGTGTTTGAAAGGAACTCCCAGGCGTTCCAGGGCGTTCTGAACCAGTTCACGGGGAAGCAGATCCCACACGATATCCGGGACCTTGGGGTTGCCAATCCCGCCATCCGGCTGTGTGGCGTGGGAGGGAGACACGATCCAGGCGACCTGGAGCTTTTTCCTCACGAGCAGGGCCGCCGCTACCATGGCGGCCGGGGTTTCTCCGACAATCAGGGCGTCAAAAATCATTGAACTTTCCCTCGTGGGGCAGGGTTTCCTCGCTGAAGGTTTTGATACCTTCCGCCTCGAGAAATGCCGCGAAGATTCCCTTCCCCTTTACCTTTTCTTCTCCCACGCAGGTGGTGGTCACACCGCAGGAGGGACTTCCTTCCTTCAGGATAGCGATCCTCATTCCCCAGGCTTTCCCCAATTGTGTCAGGAAACGGGATGCCTCGATGAGCGCGTTAGTGACATCCCGGCCATCCTCCTGGAGGAGGCGGGCCGTTCCTCTAAGCACGTCCACGCCTGTTCCCCCCGCGAACGCCATGGGCGTCCGGGGGGTTGACAGCCCCGCCGCCTGCTCGGGGCAGACGGGAATCCACTCATGGCCTTCAAGCATGGCAACCACCTGGCGGTTTCTTTTTGCCTTCCCATCATACCGGCAACGGAATCCCACCAGACACGCGCTGACGAGTAGCGGGAAGTCCATTTAAAAAGAAGGTTCGATGGGTGAAAGGTGTTCATCCATTTTCGCGCCGTCCACGAAAACCCGCCGCCCCTCCACGCGCACCTTCCCGGTGGCTATCCAGTGAATGACACGCGGATAGACCTGATGTTCCATCTTCAGAATCCGCTCTGCGAGGGTCTCTCCCGTGTCAGTCGGATAGACGGGAACCACCGCCTGTGCGATGATCGGGCCGGCATCCACGCCTTCGTCAACGAAATGGACTGTGCATCCGGAGAAACGGACTCCGTAGTCCGCCGCCTTTCTCTGGACATCCAGCCCGGGAAATGCGGGCAGAAGCGCCGGATGGATATTCACGACGCGCAAGGGAAAGGCCTGCAGGAAATGGGGGGTCAGAACCCGCATGAAGCCCGCCAGGACGACGAGCTCCGCCTGAAATTCCTTCAGGGTTTTGATGAGCTGATCTTCGAAGGCCTCCCGGCCCCTGTAACTTCTGTGATCTACCACCCGGGTGGGGATTCCATGGGTTCGCGCCCGTGTCAGCCCATAGGCGTCAGGCTCATTGCTGATGACCACGGTGACGCGCGCCGCAATGACGTCGCGTTCGATGCCGTCGATGATTGCCTGGAGATTTGAACCACGGCCTGAGATCAGGATACCGATGTTCAGGCGCTTATTCACCCCTGGCGCCCTCCCGCACCCAGGTAAATGATGGATCACCTTCCTTGCGGGGGATAATTTCCCCGACAATAAATGCCTGCTCGCCAAGCCCTTCCAGTCTCAACAGCACCTCTTCAGCTATTTCCGATGAGACAACCAGAACCATCCCGATGCCACAGTTGAAGGTTTTGAAGAGTTCTTCGTCGGACAGGTGTCCGCGATCTCTGAGAAAATCAAAAATGACAGGGAGTTTCCAAGCCCCCCGGTACACGCGCATGGCGGCCGCGCGGGGAAGGATGCGGGCACAGTTTCCCTCGATCCCTCCTCCGGTGATATGGGCCATCCCTTTGATTTCAAAATCGCGCACAAGGGCCGTGACAGTTTTGGCGTAGATCCGCGTGGGGGTCAGGAGGATGTCTCCGAGAGGTACGCCCAGTTCGGGAACGCGCGTGCCAAGGCTCAGGTCTGGGTTCATTTCAATAATCTTGCGGATGAGGGAAAAACCGTTGCTGTGAATACCGCTGGAGGCAAGGCCGATGATCGCGTCTCCGCTGGAAATATTCGTTCCGTCCACCACATCTTCGTCATCGACGATCCCCACGACGAACCCCGCGAGGTCGTAATCTCCCCTGGCGTACATGCCGGGCATTTCAGCGGTTTCACCGCCGACCAGGGCGCACCCCGCCATTTCACACCCCTTGGCGATGCCGTCCAGGATGTCTTGTCCCGTCCGGGAATCCAGCTCCCCACAGGCCAGGTAATCCAGGAAAAAGAGGGGACGGGCAC
>WGDA01000037.1 GCA_015493505.1 Pseudomonadota bacterium
GGCGGCGGCGGGCATGTCGCAATCCTTTATCTTTGAGCCGGGCCGGGTCATGGCCGGGAACGCCGGGATCCTGGTGGCGCGGGTTCTGTATGTCAAGGAGGGGCAGGAGAAGAATTTTATTGTGGTGGATGCGGGGATGAATGACATCATCCGGCCCAGCCTGTATGGCGCCTATCAAGAGATTCAACTGGTGGAAGAAAGAGAAGGGTGGGTGGTGGCCGATGTGGTGGGGCCTATCTGTGAATCCGGGGATTTCCTCGCGAAGGATCGTGAGGTGCCGAACGCGCGACCCGGGGATCTGCTCAGCGTGATGAGCGCCGGGGCCTACGGCTTTACCATGTCTTCCAACTACAATTCCCGGCCCAGGCCTCCCGAGGTGCTTGTGCACGGAGATCGGTTTGAGGTGGTCCGGCAGCGCGAAACGTATGAAGACCTGATTCGGGGTGAAAAAATCGCTTCGTGGCTGGCGTGAGGGGACAGCGATGACAGAAAAGAAGATGAACGGAATACCCTTTACCAAGATGAGTGGCAGCGGCAACGATTTTATCATGATGGATGGCATGGATGGGTCCCTCTCCTGGGTGGACAGCCCATGGGTGAAAGGGATCTGCCGGCGCGCCCTGTCCGTGGGGGCGGATGGGGTTATCATCCTTGAGAAGGACGACACCTACGATTTTGCCTGGCGATTTTTTAACAGCGATGGCTCCATCGCCGAGATGTGCGGAAACGGGGGGAGATGCGCGGCGCGTTTTGCCTACGAAAAGGGGATCGCAGGCTCGCCCATGACCTTCGCGACCCTGGCGGGGCCCATTCGCGCGGAGGTTTACGGCAAACGGGTCAAGGTTGAACTGACGCCCCCACGCCTCTACCAGGAGGCCGTTTCCGTCGAGGTGGATGGCCAGGTTTATACCCTTTTTTACATCAACACGGGGGTACCCCACGTGGTGTTGGAAGTGGAAGATGTAAAAGAGTTTCCCCTCGTGGAGGTGGGGCGCAAGATTCGATATCATGAAAAATTCAGCCCGGCGGGGACAAACGTGAACGCCGTTCAGGTCCTGGACGACCATACCCTGAAGGTGCGAACCTATGAACGGGGCGTGGAGGACGAAACCCTGGCCTGCGGCACCGGTTCCGTGGCCTCGGCGTTGATGGCCTCCATGAAGAAGGACATGCGACCCCCGGTCATGATCCACGCCGCAAGCGGCGAGGTCCTTACGGTTTCCTGGGAAGGCGACGTGGGAAACTGGGTCCCCGTGTATTTCGAGGGAGAGGTTCGTTTTATCTACGAGGGACGGCTGTTGCCGGAAGCACTTCCGGGAATAGCGGAAAAAATTCTGTAAAAAACCTGAAAAACGGGGGGAATGCCATGAAATTCAAGGGGAGTATGGTAGCCATCGTGACGCCGTTCAGAGAAGGACGGCTGGATGAGGAAACCTTCAGAAACCTGATTGAATGGCACATTGCGAGCGGGACCGATGTCATCGTTCCATGCGGAACCACCGGAGAATCCGCGACCTTGTCACACGAGGAGCATGACCGTGTCATCGAAATGGCGGTGGAGGTCGTCAACGGGCGCGTGCCGGTTCTCGCGGGAACGGGTTCCAACAGCACGGCCGAGGCGATCCGGCTGACGAAACACGCCAAGGAAGCGGGAGCGGACGGGGCCTTGCTGATAACGCCGTATTACAACAAACCGACCCAGCAGGGCCTGTATGAACATTACGAGGCCATCGCGAAGGCCGTGGAGTTTCCCATGGTGCTGTATAACGTTCCGGGCCGCACCGGGATCAATATGCTGCCGGAGACCGTGGCGCGGCTGTCAAGGATTGACGTGATCGTGGGGGTCAAGGAGGCGACCGGGTCTCTGCGGCAGGCATCCGAAATTATCGCCCTCTGCGACGACTCCTTCGCGGTCATCTCGGGGGACGACTTTATCAACTTCCCCGTTCTCGCGGTTGGGGGAAAAGGGATGATCTCTGTCACGGCAAATATCGTGCCGGCTGACCTGGCGGCCCTTTACGACGCGTGGGAGGCCGGGGATATCGAAAAAGCGCGGGAGCTTCACTACAAAACCCTGCCCCTGCACACGGCGATGTTCTATGAGACCAATCCCATTCCGGTCAAAACCGCGCTTCACAAGATGGGAAAGATCGCGCTGGAGTTCCGGCTGCCGCTGTGTCCCCTTTCGGAGGCGAATGACCAGAAACTGGAAACGGTGTTGAAAAATTACGGATTACTGGAGAACTGACTTGAACTCGATGAACATTTTGCAGGCCATCGGGAACACCCCCATGGTCAAAATACAAAACCTGAGCTACTCACAGATTTACGCCAAGGCGGAATTTCTCAACCCGGGCGGGAGCATCAAAGACCGGGTCGCCCTGCACCTGATTGATGTGGCGGAACGAAAGGGAATGCTGCACCCGGGGTCAGTCATCGTAGAACCAAGCTCCGGCAACACGGGCATAGGCCTCGCCTTTGTTGGGGTTCAGAAGGGATATCGGGTCCGCATCGTGATGCCGGAGAACATGAGCGAAGAGCGCAAAAAGATTATTCAGGCCTTTGGCGGGGAGCTGGTTCTCACCCCCGAAAAAGACAGCCTCTCCGGCGCCATCGAAGTGGCGGAGAGGCTTCGGGACGCGGATCCCCTGGTTTTTGTCCCCCAGCAGTTTGAAAACCCTGCCAACCCGGAGATACACTATCTGACGACGGCCCGGGAGATCTGGGAGCAGATGGACGGGGAAATTGCCGCCTTCGTGGCCGGCGTGGGAAGCGGAGGCACCCTGGCAGGGGTGGGGAAGTTTCTGAAGGAAAAGAACCCGGAAATCAAAATCGTTGCCGTCGAGCCGAAGAACAGCGCGGCGCTGTTGGGGCATGAACCAGGCCTGCACCAGATTCAGGGCATTGGCGACGGGTTTGTCCCCAAGATTCTGGATGTTTCCATGATTGATGAGGTTATTACCGTCTCGGACGAAGATGCCATCGACACGACACGCCTCCTCGCGCGGAATGAAGGGTTACTGGTGGGGACCTCATCAGGCGCCAACATCTGGGCGGCCATCGAGCTGGGAAAACATGTGGACGGGAATATCGTGACAGTGTTGCCCGACCGGGCGGAGCGGTACTTCAGCACCAGTCTGATTTAAAGGAGGGCGTTTCATGGTTTCAGCGATTGTTTGCGGCGCGGGCGGACGCATGGGGGGGAGGATTATCACCCTCCTGACGAAGGTAGAGGGCATTGCCCTCAAGGGGGCCGTGGAGCGTCCCGGGCATCCCCTGATTGGAAAGGATATCGGTGAGGCCCTGGGGCTTGGGCCTCTGAATGTTTCGGTCGTGGATGACCTGTCGAAGGCCCTGGACGCTGGAGACGTGGTCATTGATTTCACCCACATCGACAGCGCCCTTCGGCATATCGAGATGACGATGGCGGCGGGGAAAGCCATCGTGGTGGGAACGACCGGTTTTACGGAAGAGGACATGGCAAAGGCGCGCAAGTGGGCGGCAAATGGGTGTTGCCTGATCGCGCCGAACATGAGCGTGGGCGTGAACCTGCTGTTCAAGCTGGCCTACGACGTGGCCAAAATCCTGGGGGAAGATTTTGAGATAGAGATCCTCGAGGCGCACCACAACCAGAAAAAGGACGCCCCCTCCGGAACCGCCATGAAGCTGGGACGCCAGGTGGCGGCCGCCCTGGGACGGGACCTGGATGCCGTGGGGGTTTATGGGCGCAAAGGCATGGTCGGCGCCCGCACGAAAGAAGAGATTGGTATGCAGGTCATCCGGGGCGGGGATATCGTGGGTGAGCATACCGTCTTTTTTATCGGCACCGGAGAACGCATAGAACTGACCCACCGGGCCATGAGCCGGGACAACTTCGCCCGGGGCGCGATTCGCGCCGCTCTGTGGCTCGTGAACCAGCCCAATGGTCTGTATGACATGCAGGATGTGTTAGGGTTGAAAGAAAAGTAAGAAAGAACTGAGTACTGGGGACTGAGTTAGAAGCGGGAAAAAGTAAGGTGTTAAGGCGTAAGGCGTGAAGTGTTTTAATTTATTAAGTTCAAAACATTAAACGTAGAACTGATATCTTTGGCCTTCAGACTTCGGCCTTCGGCCTAAAAACCTAAATTGCTCACGCGAAGACGCCAAGACGCTATAAAAAAGAAATTATACAGATTTTGCATAACTGTGGGCTTTTGGTAGTTATGTAGAGTAAAGAGAAAAAAACCTTTCCAGCCGTGCTGCGCACGCCACAAGCTGGTGCAAGAACTGAGTTGACAATTCCACAACTTGTTGGTTTTGACAGCAGGAGAGGGTTTTTGTTAGAATAATAAAAAATAATAATTCGTTGGTACAAGCGCTGATTTGCGATTGCTATTAAACCGCTGGAGCTGGCAAACCCTATCGGTTTGCAAGTCTATACCCTTTGCAGTCTCATTTTATGCAACTCGATTCTCGTACCTGTTGCGCGACTACATCAGGGGGGAGAAATGAAAAACATGTTTGGATTAGATATAAAGATCGCAGAAAAGTTTAGCATGGAGGAGCAGGTCGTACTTTTCCATGGGAGTTGTCTTGATTTACTAAAAGACATCCCGGACAAGTCAATACAATTGATTATCACATCACCTCCTTATAATATTGGAAAGGAATATGAAAAAAAAGTTAAAATCGAGACTTATATAAAACAGCAAGCAGAAGTGATACAGGAATGCGTTCGTGTCCTTTCTGATACAGGAAGTATCTGCTGGCAGGTTGGGAATTATGTGAATAATGGAGCAATTATTCCTTTAGACACGATTTTATATCCATTATTTGATGATCTGGGTCTTGTTTTGCGGAACAGAATCATTTGGCATTTTGAACATGGACTGCACTGTTCAAAAAGATTTTCCGGTCGTTATGAAACAATAATTTGGTTTACAAGAAGGACAAAAAACTATGTTTTCAATCTTGATCTTGTTAGAGTGCCGCAGAAATATCCTGCGAAAAAATATTTTAAAGGGCCTAAAGCAGGACAATACTCATGTAATCCACTTGGGAAAAATCCAGGGGACGTTTGGGATATCCCGAACGTTAAAAGTAATCACGTGGAAAAAACTGAACATCCTTGTCAATTTCCTGTAGAGTTGATTGAACGGTTTGTTCTTTCAATGACAAATAAAGGAGACTGGGTATTTGATCCTTTTCTTGGAACTGGCACCTCAATTATCGCTGCAATACTACATAACAGAAGAGGTGCAGGAGCAGAAATAGAAAAAAAATACATTGATATTGCACGAGATAGAATACAAAAAGCGATTGATGGAACATTAAAAACAAGACCAATGAATAAACCTAAATACGATCCTAATTCAAACAACAATAAGATGGCTATTCCACCTTGGGACAAGAAAGAAAAAAAACTTTCTCTATTGAGAATGTTAGAAGATCAAGGAGAATATCGCTGTGAAAATAGTTGAAACCTATTCCCATTTAAATGGCCTTGAATTTTTGCTTGTTCACAAGCCGAAGTTATGGGAAGAAATACAAGATGTTATTCGCCAGGTCGATGGTAATGCCTGTAAGACAAAAGTATCAAAAGAGAAGAATATGAAAGGGCGTTTATAGTGGACCCCAGAAATGGGACAGTATGTTAAAGTGAAAAGGAGTAGACAAAAGAAAGGGGGTTCACAGGGATGAAACAGCGCAGGAAATTCACAGATGAATTCAAAGCCAAAGTTGCCATAGAAGCCATCAAGGGGGACAAGACCGCC
>WGDA01000038.1 GCA_015493505.1 Pseudomonadota bacterium
GATAAATATCCCACCTCACCAAACAAGCACGCCCTTTATCGCTTGCTCGGTGACACCTATTTTCAAGAGGGACAATTCGCCCTCGCGGAAAAGGCTTATCTAAAATCACTTAAAGGGAATTTTTCTAAAACACGACAGGGGTACACACTATACAGGATCGGTGTTTGCCGGATGAAACAAAAAAAATATCGGGAGGCAGATGCTGCTTTTGGACTGGCGGAAAAACTCCTCAACAGAATAACCAAACCCTTACCGCCGGATGTCGCCTGGCTGTCCAGACAGGTTCGCTTGGAAAGAGCGGAACTCCTCTTCCGGGAAGGAAGAAAGAAGGAGGCCCTGAAAGCCTTTCAGGACTTCGTAAAGACCGCACCAAAGGGAGGTCAGAAGGACTGGGCGCTGTACCGGCTGGCTGAATTATATGGCCAACAGCGCAACCTCAAGGGCGTCACAAAAACCTTTGACACCCTTGAAGCGCAAAGTTCCGACCCATTCTGGAAAAGAAACGCGGAAGATATCAAAACAAGCCTCAACTGGTTCGTAAAACACGCCAAAGAATTCAACGATACCCAAGGGATGAGAAATCAATGATGAGCCTTGACACGATTCGGAAAGAAATTCCACCCGAGCATCTTGAACTTCTCCAATCCGCGTTCAGAACTTTCACGGAAGCCACTCGAAGTTTAGAAACCTCCTATCATGAACTTGAAAAGCAGGTGGACATCCTGAATGAAGAATTAAAGCAGAAAAACGTGGCACTCGCGAAAAACCTTAGAGAAAAAGAGGAACTTGCCAATTACCTGAGGAATATCCTCGAAAGCCTGGACGTGGGAATTCTTGTTTGCAACCATCATGGAAAAATCTCCCTCTTTAACAGGGTAGCAAGCGACATGTTTCAAATCCCGGTAAAGCAAGCCATCGGAAAATCCCTAAAAGACCTGCTTTCCGGGTATTCATGGGCCTCTCTCTTTCTTGACTCTCTCTCCACCGACCAACACCCCGTGCTGGAAACCGAAGCCTTTAGAAGAGGTGAGGCTTATCAGACAGTGGGAATCTGGCGCTCACATTTAAAAGACAAAAAAGCCCAAGTAATTGGTTCTATTTTCATCCTCCAGGATCATACGCAGCTCAAACGACTCGAACGGCAATTATCCAGAAAAGACAGACTGGCGGAAATGGGGGAAATGGCCATGCACGTGGCCCATGAAATTCGTAATCCTTTAGGCAGTATTGAGTTATTCGCCTCTGTCCTCAAAAAGGACCTGGCGGGACAAACAAAAAAACAGGCTCTTTGCGACCATATTCTCACGTCCGTAAAGACCATGGATCATATCATCTCTAACCTCTTGCAATTCACGCGCCCTCACAAACCAAACCTGAAAAGGGTAGCGCTGGTCCCATTTCTGTATGAGTTTTCACAATTCATTCAGCCAATCCTGAGCCAATCCTCCATCGAGCTATTGAAAAATTTCGAAGAGGCTGCCGGTGTGGATATCGTGGCAGACAGGGAGCTTATCTGGCAGGTTTTCCTGAATCTCGTCCTGAATGCTATTCAGGCCATGCCCTCGGGGGGATCCCTTGAACTACGGGTCAAGAGGGAAACACATTTCACACTGCCAGAGAAAGAATCTTTCGTCAAGGCCTGCGGCAAAGATCATGTCTGCTTCATCCGGATCTCCGTGCGAGACACCGGAGAGGGGATTCCACCGGAGAAGCTGAAGAAGATTTTTGCCCCCTTTTACAGCACCAAAAGAAAAGGCACTGGCCTGGGCCTGGCCATTGTTCAGACCATTGTTGATCAGCATGGCGGGATGATAGAGGTGGAAAGCGAAAAGGGGGTTGGAAGTATTTTCAAGGTTTACCTGCCGGGATGTAAAGAACGGAAATGACGGCAAAAAGGTAGAAAATGAAAAAAAGAGGAAGAATTCTGGTCATAGATGATGACCCAGCGATGCGAATTGCCCTCAAGGAAGCCCTGAGCCGGGCGGGATGGAAGGTTACCCTCACCTCAGGAGGGAAAAGTGGTTTGCAATCCTTCAGGGAGTCTCCCGCTGATCTCGTCATCACGGATGTCCGGATGGAAGATATGAGCGGGATAGAGGTCCTTGAAAAAATCCGTAAGATTTCGAATGTTCCCGTGATTGTCATCACCGCTTACGGAACAGTTGAAGACGCTGTGCTCGCCATGAAACGTGGCGCGGTCGACTATATTCTGAAGCCCTTTTCGCTGGACGACCTTCAAAAGGTTATCGAAAACGCCATGCCCGCATCCAGCGTAAATCCACCCACACCCTTGACCTTAGAGGGATTCAACAGGGATATTGTGGGAAACGCTCCCGCCTTTCGGGAAATGATCGCTTTTTGTGACAGCATCGCGTCAAGCCGTTGTACAGTCCTTATCTGGGGCGAAAGCGGAACGGGTAAAGAGCTCGTCGCCCGATACATCCATTTCAAAAGCCCCCGCAGAGCCTTTCCATTTGTCGCCGTGAATTGCGCGGCGATACCCGAGAACCTCCTGGAAAGCGAAATGTTCGGCCACGAAAGGGGGGCGTTCACGGGAGCCAGTGTCCAAAAAACCGGCAAATTCGAACTGGCCAACAAGGGGACTTTGCTCCTGGATGAAATTGGAGAACTTCCAAATCCCTTGCAAGCGAAGCTCCTGAGAGCCCTGCAGGAATTTGAAATCGACCGCGTAGGGGGAAAAGCCCCGATTCCTGTCGATGTCAGGGTTCTCGCGACCACCAACGCCAACCTTCGGAAGATGGTCAGGGAAAACACCTTTCGGGAAGACCTGTTCTATCGCCTGAACGTAATAAATATCAAAGTCCCTCCGTTGCGGGAAAGGCGGGAAGATATACCCCTTCTGGCGAGGCATTTCCTGGAAAAATTCGCGAAGGAAGAGAACCGCCCCATTTCATCCATCTCAGATGCCGCCCTTAAAAAGCTGGAAAATTATACTTGGCCGGGAAACGTCCGCGAGCTGGAAAACGTGATTGAACGAGCCGTCCTGATGGCCTGCGGCACCACCATAGACGCAAAGGATATCATTCTGGAAGGAGGGGAGATTCCTCGACAAGGCGTCAAAGATTTGAACATTTCCGCCGGCCAGTCCGTCAGAGAAGTAGAGAAACTCCTTATCCTGAAAACCTTGGAGGAAGTTGGGGGAA
>WGDA01000039.1 GCA_015493505.1 Pseudomonadota bacterium
ATGAGATGAGTTCAGTAGGGGTCAGCGTGGCCGCTCCCCGTTTCATGACAACGATGCCGCCGCCGAAGTTCGCGAGCCTTGCCGCTTCCTTGTAGGAGGCGCCACTGACCCGCGAAAGGGTAAATAAGGCAGCCACCGTGTCCCCGGCTCCCGTCACGTCGATAATCTCATCGGAACCGGCGATCGGGATACGGGTGACCTCACCGCCGTCTTCGAAAAGGGCCATGCCGTGGTTCCCCATGGTGACAAGGAGGGCTTCCAGTTGTTGCTCATGGAAAAAATCCTGACCAATGGTAATCAGTTCCCTCTCGTTGGTAGCCTCTTTGCCAGTCGCGGCCTGCAACTCCGATTCGTTGGGGGTCATGACGTGGACACCGGAAAATTCCCTGAGACGGTAACGGGAGTCAACCACCGTCAGGCAGCTTTTGGAGACCTCTTTCAGGGCGCTCAGGATGCGGGGACTGATGAGCTGATAGCCATAGTCTGACACGAGAAAAGCGTCGACGCGGGGTTTCAGGCTGTGAATGTGATCCAGAATCCTCTCTTCAAGGGCTTGGGGAAAGGGGCCGGAAGCCTCTTTGTCGATGCGGATGACCTGTTGCTTGGAGGTGTGGTCGTCCCCGGCCAGGATTCTCATCTTTGTCGTGGTGGGGATATCCGGGGTGACTTCGATGAAATCCGTGGGAATATCCTGGGACCGAAAGATCTCCAGCAGCTTTTGCCCCTCCGCGTCCGCCCCCAGGCGGCTGATGGGTGTCACCTGGCAGCCAAGGACCGAGAGGTTGAGAATCGTGTTCCCCGCGCTTCCCGGCAGGAGACGCTCCCCGTCGTAGCGGACAACCAGGACCGGGGCCTCGCGTGAAAGCTTCAGTGGTTTGCCAAAGATATACTTGTCCGCGACGATATCGCCGATGACGGCAATATGTGCGTCCCGAAAGCGGGAAATAATTGTTTCATAATTTTTCATCTGTTCCCGTGTCATGCCATGTTTCCCGTGTTGCCTATCTGGTACACAGCGGAGGGAAAATTGTCAAGGTGGGAATTATGAATGGGCGTTTTCAAAGGAGGTGACGCACCGGACAAAGGCGTCCGGAAGGCGAATCAGTTTCCCGTCGAAGGTGGTGCACACGTGTTTGGTATAACCCTGGGCAAGCAACTGATTCGTCTCGTCGTTGAAGATTTTATAGTCGAACGTGAGGGTCTTCTTTTTCAGTTCGTGGATGGTTGTTTCGACCCGAATGGTTTCGTCGTAACGGGCGGGCGCTTTGTAGCGGCAGTGAACATCCGCCACCATCAGCCGGAATCCATTCGTTTCCAGAGACGCGTAGCTAAACCCCATTTGCCGGCAATACTCGGCCCGGCCCATTTCGAACCAAATCAGGTAGTTGGCGTAATACACCACACCCATCTGATCGGTTTCCGCGTACCGGACGCGAAGCCGGTTCGTTACCACGAGTTTGGTCATTACAGGGCCCTGTAGCTTTCGGGCCGCAAAAGCCCCCGGTCGTGCCGGTTGATGACCTCCCGTATGAGCGCCAGAATTTCTTCCTTTCCCTCCGGGAGCCAGACCTGGATGGGGAGGTAGTTAGAGGCATGATTGGACGAGAAGAAGCAGTGGGACACATCCATGTTGGCGATAATCAAGGCCAGCTCTTCCAGCATCTCGAAGGCGTCCGGGAGTTGAAATCGTCCGGCTTCATACGCCTCGCACAGGGGCGCTGGCGGTACGAGCATCAGGGAGAGGGCCGCGGCGAATTCCGGGTCCATGAGGCTGAGCACTTTCCCCGTGTCAATCGCATGTACCCGTGACATTTCTCGTCCCCCAAGTCCCAGGATAACCGTGACGGAAAGGGTGATCTCTGCTTCGTGAATAAGGTGGGCGGCTTCGATCATATGCTGTGTCGTGGAGCCCTTCTTGACCTTTTTGAGAATCTCATCATTCCCGGATTCAAGGCCGATGTACACGATGCCCAGTTTTAAGGATCGTAACTCACGCAGATCATCAACCGATTTTTTCAGAATGGATTTGGCGTTACCATAGATGCCGACCCGCTCGAGGTTTGGAAACGCCTCCTGAATCATCTCCATAATCCGGACGAGCTTTTTTTGAGGGATGATGAGGGCGTCTCCATCCGCCAGAAAGACTCGCCGGATATGCGAGGCGTAGGGTTTGGCATCCTCGATATCCCGGGCGATTTCGTCCAGGGATTTTATCTGAAATTTTTTATCTTTATAAACCGAACAGAAGGTGCATTTGTTGTGGGAACACCCAACGGTTACCTGCAGGATGAAACTTCTGGCTTCGCTGGGAGGCCTGTAGATGGCCCCAACATACGGCATAACTGTACCTCCTTGGGTTTAACGGAATTTGAAGACCAGTTCGTCAGGTTTCCCCATGTTGAGCTCGCGACGGATCACCCGTTCCATGTAGTCCGGGTCGTGTTTCAACCGATAGATCTCACTGACAAGCTGGTGATTTTTCTGTTTAAGAGTGAAAACTTCCTGCCGCATTTGGGTTTCGGCAAGAGAAAGCCGGCGATAGGCGAACCACCCCTCATTGCCGAAAAGGGTTACGTATCCCACGAGGCCCATGGCGGCCACGATGGCGAAAACAAGAATTTTGAATTGCCATCTTTTCATGGTGTTTTAATTATAGCACATAATTGCGGTCTTACAAAAATTTTAATACCCCTTGGCTCGCTGGCGAACGCGGTGGGGGGCATCGAACGCTTCGTACAGCGCGTCAATGGCGGCGTCAACGCTGTCCGCCGAAACCACGCAGGAGACACTGGAGATGGAAGTGCTGATGGCGAGGGTATTGACCCCGACCGCAGCAAGGGCCGAGAACATGACCCCGGAAATACGCGGTTTTTCCCGAAAGTGAGGTCCAAAGACGCTGACCACGGAAACGTTGGGGGTATAGGTGACCACCTTGGCGCCTACCTCGCCTTTAACCGTATCAAGGGCGGTCAGGGCACGCTCAAGGTCGCCCTCATCGATGCAGAATGTGAAATTTGCCTGGCCATCCAGGTCGGTGCTTTCCACGAGAAACTCTATGTTGACATTCTTTCCGCCAAGGGCACCGAGGATTAACCCGGGCGCGTCCGTCTGGTCCGGCACGGACAGCAGTTTGACGATCGCCCGTCCATCGCTCTGCATGATGCCGCCAACCTTGATTTTTTCTTCCATAAGGTATCCTCACACTGAGGCCGGGAACTCCGGGTTGGTTACCCGTCCCACTCCCGTTGATCATCAATCTTTTTGTGACGGTCGAAGATGGCCCCTCGGACCACGAATTCAACCTGGCCCTTCACGTTCAGTGTCTCTTTGATGGCCCGTTCCAGTTTCGCCCGCAAAATATCCTGATTGACCGATTCATCCCGCAATTCGATCTTGAAGGTCATCTGATCCACGAACCCGGCACGTGTAATGACCACCTGGTACTTGTCAACTTCGGGAAAACGCGAGATGATTTCATCCGTTTGCCAGGGGTGGATGAAGGTTCCCTTGACCTTGGTAACCTGGTCGGTCCTGCCGAGGATTTTTCCGATCTTTGGCGAAGTGCGCCCGCACTCGCAGGTGGTGTTAGTTAGGTAAGAGAGATCTCCCGTCGCGAAACGGATCATTGGATAGGCTTTGTTGAAATTGGTTGCCACGATTTCACCCGTGGAGCCTGGTGACATTTTCTTGCCTGTGTCAGGATCGACGATTTCCACGATGACGTCCTCGCAGAGGTGCATGCCGCCCCGGAGTGGGCATTCATACGCGAGACATCCCGTGGTTACGGTTCCATACGCCTGATGAATCGGAATACCCAGCTTTGATTCCAGCATCTTTCTCAGGCTTTCCGGCAGCATTTCAGCCGATACAAACCCCGCTTGGAGGCTGAGGTCTTTTTGGGGGTCGATCCCCTGGCTTTCGGCGCGTTGCGCCAGGGTCATCAGGAAACTTGGGGTGCCTACGATACCCGTCGCCTGAAGCTTTTGCATGATGGTAAGCTGGATGAGGGAGTTTCCGGGGCCGGCGGGGATGACGGAGCACCCGATCATTTTCAGGGAGTCATCCAGGATAAAGGCAAAGGGCCACATGTGGTAATTGAAGGTGTTCTGCACGGTATCCCCCGCACGGAAACCGGCGGCAAAGAGGGCCTGCGCCCATTGGATGTCATCGTATTCCCAGGGACCGGGTTCGTACACGGGGCCCGGAGAGACGTAGATCCGACGCATCTGTGTGCGTGGAACCCCCTCGAATCCCCCGAATGGCGGGGTTTCTCTTTGTGCCTCTATGATATCCTCCCGCCGCGTGAGAGGAAGTTTTTCCAGGTCGTCCAAGGTCTGGATGTCCTCCGGCACACACCCGGCGTGACGCATCTTTTTCTGGAAGGTGAGGGAGTGTTCGTAAGCGTATGCGACGATTTCCTGTAGCTTCCGAGTAAGTCTTTCTTCCCTTTTTTCTTGAGACATTGTCTCAAGTTCCGCGTTAAAAAATCCTGTCTTCCGTGCGTTTCGTTCCATGGATCGCCTCTTGAGATCGGGTTAAACAGGTAATTCCCTTTAACTCTTTCACGGTTAGCATACCCTTTTCTGTGAGTCAAGCCCCACTTTGCCCTTTGTGTTTTATAAAATATTGTTATATATTGAGAAGCATGGCATTGACATTCATTGAATCATTGATCATACTAATCATTGTTGATTTTGCCGTGTGGGTGTTGAACAGTTGCTTGACAGGACAGGGGCACGACACGCGCGGAGCCACCACGTGAATCTTGACCAGCCTGTGTCAGCGAAAGGGTGTCGGGATGGAAAAAGAAGCGCTTCGAAAAAAAATTTTTGCTAAAATTAACAATTTGCCCACGCTGCCGGTTGTTATCCCGAAGCTTCTGAGTCTTCTTGAAGACAAAGAGACCAGAGCGGAGCAGGTCGTTGATACCGTCTCGCATGACCCGGCGCTTGCTTCCAAGATCCTGCAGGTAGCGAATTCCGCCTATTACGGGTTTCCACAGAGGATTTCCAGTCTGGAGCGCGCCATCGCCCTTCTGGGGTTCAACATGGTGAAATCCTTGGCCCTTTCCATTGGGGTGGTCCGCACGTTACCTGCGCAAAGGTCGAACCAGCTCTTTTCCCATGAGGATTTGTGGATTCATTGCCTGGCGGTGGCAACGCTGATGCGCCACATGGGACATCGGGTAAAGGGGGAAAGGGAAGACGGCGACGCCCTTTTCATTATTGGGCTGCTCCATGATGTGGGGAAGATTCTTCTTGATCAGTTTTTCCCGGATGAGTTCTTGAAGGTTATCGCGCGTGTGGAGACGGACCATTCCCTGCCTTTTTATCAGGCGGAGCTTTTGGCCATCGGCATTGATCATGGTGAGGCAGGCGCGCTTCTGCTGGGCCGGTGGAAATTTCCTGAAATCATCGTGCGTCCTATTCACCTGCACCACCAGGACGCATCGAGCCAGGAGGTAAATAAACAGGATTTGTCGATCCTGAAGATTTCGGACGCCCTGGCGCAGGAAGTGGGCGTGGGCAATGGCGGGAATTTGGCGGTTCAGCCCATTGAGGAAACTGACGTGTCGCTCCTGGGCATCGAGGTGTCGGACCTCAGGGAATTCGCGCATTTCCTGGAAGGAGCGAAAGAGGGAATCTTCGATTTCTACAAGGCTATGCGCTAAACTCTTGCGGGGCTTCGCTGACTGGCGTGAGCCAGAAGATGTCATAGGGAAGAATGCTGATATACAGGACCCCTTCGTCCGCCTCCCATTCCATTCCGCTGACGATGTCAAACCAGCGGGTCTCATCCGACCGGAGTAGGTGAACGGGAATCTCCAGGTCCGTCGGCCTGGGAGTCACGTTAATCAGGCTCAGAATATGCTGGTCCCCTTCCGGGGAAATCCTCAGCACCGCGAAAACACTTGGAGAAAGGTCCAGGATGTGTTGGGCGCCATTGGGGTGGAAGGCGCGCTGGCGCGTTCGGATGGTGATCAGACGTCCGAGCTCCCGGTTGATACGGGATATCTTTGAGAGGGGGTCCTGAAGGGCCTGGGAAATGGCCTCATGATCGATCACGGTCCGGTTGATTTCCCGTTTTGATTTTGTGGCGAGTACCGCCTGAATGTCATTTTTCGTGCCGATAAGGCTGTGCAGGTAGATACCGGGAACGCCTTTCAGGACAAGGGCGATCAGTCGCGAAGCCACAAAACGCTTGACCTGAAAGGCGATGTCTTCATCGCTTTCTTCCTGGTTCAGGGCGCTGAACCAGGTGATATTGATTTCGTAGGGTTCTTCTTCACCGTTTTCTCCCGTTTTGTAGGAGATGAGCCCGCCCCGCTCCGTCGCCATTTCGATGATGAGGTCAATGTCGTCTTCCGAGAGGATATTTTTGACCGCCATGAGGCCGATGCCATCATGGGAGTCGAGGAAGTTGAAGAAGGTGGTGGTTTGTGACGGCGGCTCCAGCGTTTTGGCCCATTGGCTAAGGATAGTGGCGTCCTCCGCGTAAAAGGTATAGAGGACGAGCGGGGGTAGCGCGAAGTTATAGACCATTTGCGCCTCGTCGTGCCCATTGCCGAAATAGGAGATGTTTTCCTCGTGGGGCACGTTGGTCTCGGTGATGAGGGCTACGTAGGGCGCGACGACATCGAGTATGTCCCGGAACAGCTTCACGATTTCATGGGTCTGCCTCAGGTGAATGCAGCGTGTCCCGGGTTCGGCCCACAGATACGTGACGGCGTCCAGGCGAATGATATCCGCCCCCCGCTGGACGTACATCAGAAGAATTTTGATGACGCGGAGCAGCACCCGTGGATTCTTGTAATTGAGGTCAATCTGGTCTTCAGAGAAGGTGGTCCACACATAAATGGGGCCGTTAATAGTCATGTATTTGGTCAGGATGTCCGAGGTTCTGGGCCTGAAAATCAGCTTTCGTTGCTCGGGTGTCAACGCGTCCGGTGAATCAAAGGCGATAAAGAAATCTTTATAGAAAGGATTTCCGTTCAGAAATTCCTGAAACCACCGGCTTTTCGAGGAAACGTGGTTAATCACGCCATCAAACATGAGCTGGTAGCGTGTTCCCAATTCCTCGATGTCCTGCCAGGAGCCCAGGTGAGGGTCCACCGTTTCAAAGTCGATAATCGAAAATCCCCGGTCAGAAGAGTAAGGGAAAAAGGGGAGAATGTGGAGGGTGTTGATATTCCCTTCCAGGTATTCATCACAAAATTTCGCCAGGGTGGCCAGGGGGGACCTCTCTTTGCCTCTCAGCAGGTCGCCGTACGTAATCAGGATGATATCCTCTTCCGTGAAACGTTCCGTGGGATCGAAATATTTTTCATTCTCTATCATCTCCGGGGGTTTGAAGGCGTAATACACCTTCATGATTCTTTCCAACTCCGGGATGATATCTTCCGCGGTTTCCGGGCCGTAAAGAAACTTGAGGCGGTTTAAAATCCTCTCTCTGGCGTCCGGAGAAATGTTAAGCAGAGGCCGGGTATAATCAGGTTCAGGATTGTGGAGAGTTTTGTGGTACCGGACCTCTTCTTCCCGGGCCCTTTTTTTCACGGGTTTTCGCGTCACAGTTTAGAGCCCCTCACGGGACAGGGCTTCCCGAATCTTTTCCTGGAGGGCTTTTAAATCATTTTCATCGGGGTGGCCCACCGCCGTATCTGCCTCATCGATCCATTCGGGGGGATTGGGGCGTTCCTTGACCTTTTTGAGCAATTCGGAATTGACCTCTCCCTGGCAATCGAAGGTGCCGATGACACGCGCGCCACCTGCCAGGGATTTGGCGGTTTCCATGGCCTTGTTCGCGTGCGCCGAGCCAGCGGCCGCGCCATGGGTGGAGAAGAGAAAGAGGCGTGTCCCCGTAACCTTTTTGAGAAACTCCTGTGTCTTGGGGTCCGGGTTTCCGGCTTTCAGCCAGAAGCCCACCACGACGAGGTCGAAATTCGATGGATCCGGCGCGTTCTCCACGGGATGGATTTCTTTGGGATCCGGCAGTGCCTCATAGGCCGCTCTCGCCATTTTTTCGGTGTTGCCCGATTGGCTGGAATAGACCACGAGTGATTTCATTTTTCCCCTCCTTGACGGTTTTGCTGTTTCCTGCCGCAGGGTTTATTTTGTCTGACAGACATATTTTGTCAAGGGTTATTTCGTAAGAGATGATCCGCGGAGACAAGAAAAGGGCGAGATTTCCCCGCCCTTGACCGTCCATTTTCTGGGTATCCCAGGGTTATCGACAATTGGGACAGACCTCGAAAAAATCGTCCGGAATATTCTTCGCCCGTTTTTTGAAGTATTCAATCTGATATTCTGGCATGAAGGGTTCGCCGCAGACCTTGCAGACCTTCATGGGCAGGGTGCGCTGCCACCGTTTGATTGTGCGGGACTCCGGCGTTTGCACCATCTTGATGGCATCCACGGGGCAAACATAAACACAAGCGCCGCAGGCGATGCAGAGCTGAGAGGGTTCCTTGAAAGGTGGGGTGGGGACTCGGTCGGGACCCCTGCCCGCGAATCCGATGGCGTGAACACCCACCACTTCGTCGCAGACCCGGACGCACAAGCCGCACAGAATGCAGGTATCTTCACGCACCTGAAACCTCGGTTTGTCCACGTCGATCCCATACGCTTCCGCCATTTCACGAACTTCCGGAACCTTGTAGCATCTTGCCAGAAGCAGTTCCGCGATCATCTTCCGGTTCCGCTGAATCCGCTCCGACTGGGTGGTGACAGAAAGGCCGTCTTTAACAGGGTAGGTGCACGAAGTGACAAGTTTTTTGCGCGGCCCGTCACCCACTTCCACCATGCACATCCGGCAGGCGCCATAGGGTTTGACTTCATCGTTGTGGCACAGGGTGGGAATTTCCACGCCCGCGTCTCTCGCGACCTGAAGGAGCATGGCACCCTCTTCCGCCTCTACCGTTTTGCCATCAATTGTGAGATGAACCTTTGCCATGATTCGTTTCCTCTATTTCACAGTTATGGCATCAAATTTACAGACATCCTTACAGGTTCCGCATTTGATGCACTTCGTTTGATCGATTGAATGGGGTTCTTTCTTTTCTCCGGAAATGCACGAAACCGGGCAGTTCCGCTTGCAGGCGCCGCAGCCGGTGCATTTATCCGGATCGATCTCATAGGTAATCAGGGATTTACAGACACCCGCCGGGCAGCGTTTTTCCTTGATATGGGCTTCATATTCATCGCGGAAATACTTGATTGTGCTGAGCACGGGGTTGGGGGCCGTTTGCCCTAACCCGCAGAGGGAGGCGTCTTTCATGACCTCTCCCAGCTCTTCGAGAAGCTCGATATCCCCTTCCTGGCCGCGCCCTTCCGTGATGTCTTCCAGGATCTGGGACATGCGCAGCAGGCCTTCCCGGCAAGGGGTGCATTTGCCGCAGGACTCGCCTTTCAGGAAGTTGACAAAATATTTCGCCACGTCCACCATGCAGGTCGTTTCGTCCATGACGATCATGCCACCGGATCCCATCATGGACCCCACTTCCTTCAGCTTGTCAAAATCGACCGGCATGTCGATGAGGGATTCCGGGATGCATCCGCCCGACGGTCCGCCCGTCTGGACCGCCTTGAATTTCTTCCCGTTCGGGATGCCCCCGCCGATGTCGAAAATAATCTCGCGCAGGGTGATTCCCATGGGTACCTCAACGAGGCCGGTGTTGTTTACCTTCCCAACGAGGGAAAAGATTTTCGTGCCTTTGCTCCCCTCGGTGCCAATCTGGCTGTACCAGTCCGCGCCCTTGTTGATGATGACGGGTACGTTGGCCCAGGTTTCCACGTTATTGAGGTTCGTTGGTTTTCCCCACAGGCCGCTTTCAGCGAGGTGCACGTATTTGGAACGGGGCTCGCCGACGCGTCCCTCGATGGAGGCGACCAGCGCAGTGGATTCCCCACAGACAAAGGCGCCGCCCCCACGGTTGATGTGAATGTCGAAGGAAAAATCAGTGCCCAGGATATTTTTGCCCAGCAGACCGATTTCTTTCAGGGCGTTGATGGCGATTTCAGCGTGTTTGACGGCCAGCGGATATTCGTTCCGCACGTAGATGTAGCCCTCGTCCGAACCGATGGCGTATGCGCCGATGAGCATCCCCTCCAGGACGCTGTGAGGGTTGCCTTCCAGCAGGCTCCGGTCCATATAGGCACCCGGGTCGCCCTCGTCGGCGTTACAGATGACGTAACGTTTGTCGCCCGGCGCGTTCCGGCAGCTTTCCCATTTGCTTCCCGTCGGAAAACCGCCACCGCCCCTGCCCCGGAGGCCCGATTTCTTGATTTCCTCGATAATCTCCTCCGGCTGCATGGTCAGTGCCTTGGCCAGGGCCTCATATCCGCCGATGGCCAGGTAGTCTTCCAGGCTAGTCGGATCGATCAGACCATTGCTGCCGAATATGATGCGTTTCTGCAGGTTATAGAAAGGAACGTCATGCTCATACGTGGCCACCGCTTCCGTTTGGGGGTGGGTATATAAAAGGCGGTCAATGACCTTGCCTTCCTTCAGGGTTGTCCCGACAATTTCCGCCACGTCGTCTGGTTGAACACGTTCATAAAAAATCTTCTGGGGGTAGATGACGACCAGCGGGCCACGTTCGCAGAACCCATGACAACCCGTGGTGCGGACTTGCACCTTGCCACTCAACCCGGCCTTTTCGATCTCCTGATTGAACAGAGAGACCACGTTCATGCATCCATAGGCGTGACATCCCGTTCCGGTACAGATGGTGACAAGCGACTGGTTGGGGTCCCGCGCCTTTCTGATTTCTTCTCGTAAAGCTTCCAGCTCTTGCTGGGAATGAACCTGTTTCATCGATTAGCCCTCTGCCTTCTTCAACGTTTTATAAATTTTATCCCATTTGGGCGGGTTCATCTGCCCGTGGTATTCCCCGTCAACCACCACGATAGGACCCAGGGCGCACGCGCCCAGGCAGTTGACGGTTTCCAGGGTGAATGCCATATCTTTGGTTGTTTCTCCCGGGCCGACATTAAGGTCCCGCATCATCTTGTCAAGGATTCTGGCGCCACCCCGCACGTGGCAAGCCGTCCCCATGCAGACCTGGATGATGTGTTTGCCCCTGGGCTTCAGGCTGAAAGCCTTGTAAAAGGTTGCGACCGCGTAAATCCTGACAAGGGGCACATCAAGTTTCTCGGAGATGGCCTCCAGGGTCTCCCTGGGCAAATAGTTTTCTTCCGCCTGCACATCTTGGAGAATGGGAATCAACTGCGCGGGATTCCGGTCATAACGATCAAGGATGGCATCTAATTTTTCCGGGCTCATGACATTTCCTCACTGAAACGAACTTTTGCTAATAATTTATTGTAATCCTTCGTGACCCTTTCCTGTATCTTCTCAATCAGGTCCGGGGTCAGGTGCCTGAAACGCCCCTGGATCTTCAGATAATCTTCCACCGGGCGGAGTTTCGGGACTTCCACACTCAATTTATATCTTCCCTCTTCCACCTCGTAGAGGGGAAAAATCCCCGTTTCCACCGCCAGTCGGCCGGCCCGGATTGAAAGATCCGGCGGAAGACGCCAGCCGGTCGGGCAAACGGACAGGACATGCACATAAGCGGGCCCATCGACCTTGGCCGCCTTTTTGACCTTCTCCATCAGGTCGAAGGGATAGCTGGGGCATGCCGTGGCCACGTAAGGAATGTTATGGGCTACCGCGATTTCCGGCATGTTTTTCTTCCACGTGACCTGTCCCGGTTTGACTTTCCCGGCGGGAGACGTGGTGGTCGCAGCGCCGAAAGGTGTTGAAGAGGAGCGCTGAATCCCTGTGTTCATATAAGCCTCGTTATCGTAGCACACATAAAGGAAGTTGTGTCCGCGCTCCAGGGCGCCCGAGAGGGCCTGAAGCCCGATGTCGGAGGTCCCCCCGTCACCGCCCATGGCCAGGACGTTGATCTTCTTTTTGGGGATCCGGCCCTTTCTCATCAGGACCTTGAGGCCCGCTTCGACGCCAGAGGCCACCGCCGCGGCGTTTTCAAAGGCCACATGAATCCAGGGGACACGCCATGAAGTGGTGGGCAGGGGGGAGGAAATGATTTCCATACACCCCGTCGCGCAGGCGACGACAGTATCGCGCCCCAGGGCCTTCCCCACAAGGCGGACTGCCAGCACCTCCGCACACCCCTGGCACGCGCGGTGCCCTGGCGCGATGGCTTCAGTTTTTGGCAGCAGTCTGACCGCGTAGACATTAAGATTTCCCAGATTTTTCATTATTCCCTTACTCCATAGATTTCATACCCCGCGATATCTCCCGAGGCGATTCGTTCTTGAGCGCGTTTGTACATGGCCTTGTAATCGCCGGGGGCCACGTCTCTGCCCGCCAGGCCGGCGATGAAATCGACCACCTTGGGGGGATTTTCCATCGTGTAGAGGGCGGAGCGTATCTCGGACGCCACGGGGCCACCCGGCCCTCCGTAAGAGGTCGCCCGGTCGATGACGATGAGGTTCTCGACCCCCTTCATGGCGTTCCAGAACGCCTCATAGGGAAAAGGCCTCCAGAGCCGAATCTTGCATAGTCCAACTGCCTCACCCTCCTCGCGCATGGTGTCCACCGCGGTTGAGGCGGTTTCACCAAAACTTCCCATCGTGATGAAGAGTGTTTTCGCGCCTTCCGCTTTGTAGGTCTCTACCGGGTGATAATAACGCCCCGTTAGGTCACCGTATTCCTTCCAGATTTCCTCGATAACCGGCAACGACGCCTTGAGGCGCTCGTCCTGGTATTTTTTTGTCTCCGTGTAGAGGTCAGGCATGGCAAATGCGCCCATCGTGACCGGATTGTCCGGGTCGAGTCGGTAAACAGGCTTGAAAGGCGGCAGGAATTTGTCCACGGTTTCCTGGTCCAGGATCTCAATGGGCTCGATCACGTGGGACAGGATGAAACCGTCCATGTTGACCATGAAAGGCAGCACGACCCGGTGGTCTTCAGCGATTTTGAACGCCGCGAGGGTCAGATCGAAGATTTCCTGCCCGTTTTCGCCAAAGGCCTGGATCCAGCCGCAGTCCCGTACCAGCATCACGTCCGTGTGGTCGTTCCAGATGCTCAACGGTCCCGACAGAGAACGATTGGCCAGAATCATGACAATGGGAAGCTGCATGGCCGACGCGATGAAGACGATCTCCGTCATCAGCGCCAGACCCTGGGAACTTGTGCAGGTAAAGGTACGGGCGCCGGCCGCCGATGTTCCACAGCAGACACTCATGGCGGAGTGTTCCGATTCCACGGGGATGAATTCAGCGTCCAGCTCGCCATTGGCGACAAATTCCGACAGATGCTCCACGATATGGGTTTGTGGAGTAATAGGGTAAGCGGCAATGGCATCCACGTTCGCGAGGCGTACCGCCTCACTGGCTCCGATGGACACCTCCATTCCAACGCGTTTAGGCATTATTCTTCCTCCTCAACTAAGCGAATTGCCCCGGTAATGCACTCTTTGACGCAGATGCCGCATCCCTTGCAGTAGTAGAGATCGGCTTCAAAGTAGTTGTCCTCGGTTTTGTAAATGGCGGCATCGGGGCAATAGATGTAGCAGACGCCACACTGGATGCATCGGTCCTTGTCCCACACGGGGCGCATGGAACGCCAGTCGCCGCTCTTGTACTGGGCGGCGTTGCCGGCTTCCGTGATGACGCATCCGATATTCAGGTCTTTCCATGTCATCTGATCGACAGGTTTCACGTCACTTCTCCCTTAATTTATTCGAGAATCGTTGTTTTTTCGTAGGCGGTTTCATACGCCCGGATGTTCTTCTCCGCGATCTTCCCGAACCTTCTCTTGAGGGGTTCTTTTAAAGCGTCCTTGTCCAATAGGCCGGTCGCGCGAATCAGGGCACCCAGCATGGTGGTATTGGTGATGGGCAGCTTCAGGATTTCCATGGCGATATGGGTCGCATCCACTGTGGCGGTTTTCTGCTTGACCTTCAGGATGTCGCGGATATGTTTTCCATCGTATTTGGTGTTGCAGATCAGGGTGCCATCCGGTTTCAGACCCTGTTCCACGTGAGCGATGGTCAAGACTGAAGGGTCGAGCACAATCACGACATCGGGTTCATAGATATTGGCCCTTAACCTGATTGGTTCGTCGCTGATTCTGCAAAAGGCAACCACGGGAGCGCCACGGCGTTCCGGGCCGAAACTGGGGAACGCCTGCGCGTATTTTCCTTGTTCAATCGCTGCGGCGGCCAGGAGCTCCGCGGAAGTCACGGCTCCCTGTCCCCCTCTACCATGAAAACGAATTTCTATCATGAATCTTCACCTTCCGTTTGGATTTTCCCCTTCATAACAGAGACATTATGACAAGTCAACCTGAAAAAACGCGTTTTTTACATTGATTTATTGACTTACTTGTCTGAAATTTCCGATTCCTCTTCCGGCGAAAGCCCTTCGTGTGCCTCGGGGTCGGTACTCCCATCTCCTGAAGGGTTGTCTTGGCCTGGCTCTTCCTCTGATTCCTCTTTCACCTCTTCCTCCTCATCCTCTTCAGGGAGGGGTTTCCTGCCGAAAATCTTGGCAACCCAGATGCTGATTTCATACAGGGCAAGCAGCGGCCCGGCCATCATCAATTGGGTCATGGCGTCCGGGGGCGTCAGGATCGCTGACACGATAAAGACGATGAGAATGGCATACTTGCGCTGTTTCCGAAGCATCCTGTCGTTGACAATGCCGATTTTTGAGAGGAACAGCACGAAAAGCGGGAGCTCGAAAATCACCCCGAAGGCGAAGAGGAGCTTGGCACAAAATCCAAAATACTCCTTGATGGTTGGCATGGGGCGAATGTAATCCGTGGCGAATCCCAGGAAGAATTTGAAGCCAAAGGGGAAAACCACGAAATACCCGAACAGGGCGCCTCCGACGAAAAAGACGGATGAAAAAATCACAAAGGGAATCACATATTTCTTCTCATGCCCATAAAGTCCGGGGGAGATGAAGGCCCAAATTTCATAGAGAACAACGGGAGAAGCCAGGAACACGCCCGACAACAGGGAAACCTTGAGGTATGTGAAAAAGGCCTCTGGCAGGCTGGTGAAAATCAGAGTGGATTTGGGAGGGAGAGAAACGATGAGGGGCCTCATCAGAATTTCGAAGAGCTGCTTGGAGAAAAAATATGAGACGAGAAATCCCACAGCGACCGCGATTACGGAGATGATGAGGCGGCGTCTTAACTCTTCAAGGTGTTCCGTAAAAGGAATTTTGTCTTCTTCAGAAA
Organism: Pseudomonadota bacterium; assembly: GCA_015493505.1. Classification (GTDB taxonomy): domain Bacteria; phylum Desulfobacterota; class S145-22; order S145-22; family S145-22; genus S145-22. Next base: position 15,217 of record WGDA01000039.1, read on the forward strand.
TGCGCTTGCTCATGAGGAGGGATTTTGAGGGGGGGTTGGCTTGGGCTGTTTTCCCGGTTCAGTATTCTTTTCTGGTAGTTCTGCGGCAGCGGGTTGGTGTTTTGTCTCTTCAGAGTCGGATTCACCATCAGGCTCCCGATCGGTGGCGGGATGTTCTCCCGGGGGGTTTTCGGTGACGGCCTTGTCTGATTCCTCCTCGGGGCTTGCAGAAGGGGAGGGTTCTTTTGTGTCCTCTGTGGCCGTCAGCGAATCAATATCCAGTTCATTCAGCCCGATATTTTCCTTGACCTCATCGGTAGCCTTTCTTAATTCTCTGAAGGCCTTACCCAACTGTTTCGCGAGTTCGGGCAAGCGTTTGGGGCCAAATACAATCAGGGCAATCACCAGGATAATGAGCAATTCTGTCGTGCCGATTCCAAACATAAAAATCGCCCCCTTTTACGTCAGATGACTTATAACACAGGCAGGAAAGCGCCGCAACAACCTGGGGGATTAGAACTTGCCGGCAACAGCACGAGGGTTCATTGGCATTGTGAAAGGTCGCAAGGGTTTTGTCATGCCGGAGCGTTTTCTGTTTGCACGCAGTTCCGGCCGGAGTGCTTGCCGAGATAGAGCGCGTGGTCCGCCGCCTCGATAATGGCATCAATACTTTTTTTGCCATTGCTGTCAGAAACCCCAAAAGAAGCCGTCACTTTTAGCTCAAGTTGTTTCCGTTCGTCTGTGAACAGGGTGGAATTGATGGTTTCCCGAACGCGCTGGGCAACGCTTTTTGCCTTTTCCAGGGGCGTTTCCGGAAGCAGGATGGCAAACTCTTCTCCACCATACCTGAAGACGGCGTCGATCTTACGAACCGTTTCCTTTAAAAGGGCGCTGAATTTTCTCAGAATGGCGTCTCCCACCTGATGGCCATAAAAATCATTGAAACGTTTGAAGTGGTCGATGTCAATCATAATGATGGAGAAAACATTTCCGTATCGCTGGCTTCGTTCAAATTCGCGGTCCAGATATTTTTTCCAGGTTCTTCGATTCAAAAGCTGGGTCAACGGGTCGATTTGGGACTGGGTTTCGAGCTCCCGGATATCTTTTTCTTTTTGATACAGGTCCTTCTTGGTTTCCGCCAGGTTTTCCATCAACTGCTGGTTCGTCGCCTGCAGGTTGACCACTTCAGCGAGAAGTTTCTGGACACTCTCTTCAAGGTGTGCAGGATCCGCGTATTCCTTGATAGCCTCGATAGAATTGTTCATATAGGAAATGTTTTCCTTGTTTTCTTCTTCAAACATGGAAATGGTGAGCTGGAGGGAAGAAAGGATACTTCCCGCTTCGTTCATGGTCATGGCGAATTGTTCTTCGAGATTTTTTTCGTCTTCAAGGATATATTTTATGACGCGGTCTTTCTTGAGCTTCTTTGCCGCGTCGATGAATTCATTCTCATAAACATAGGGTGTGGGGAGGCGTTTTGTGGCGACGATATTTTTTAGCGCTTTTCGAGCGATTTCGACAATATCATTAGAGAGATTTTGCATATTGTTCACCCCTTAACGAAAACAATATACAATTATTTTTAAGGTTTTTCAAGATGAAACGAGATAAAATGGAACATGGACGAAAAAGTGAGGGGAGGCTCAGAGTTTTTTGACATGGCAGAGGCATGCCGCATGAACCCCCACCCCCAGCAGTGGTGAATGAAGCGGACGGAGCCCTATTTCCTGAAAGGCCGCAGCAGTGTCTTGAGGGTGGTCCTGGCGTCTTCTTCAAGGGGGGTCAAAGGGGATCGCGGAAGGCCTCCCTCATACCCCATTTCCTCCATGGCCATTTTCAGGCCGCTGATGCCGTTTTCGCTCGTGACCCATCGAGAGAGGGGGGTGATTTTGAACTGCAAGGCTCGCGCCTCCTGATGTTTGCCGGATTCAAACAGGGTCATAATCGTAACGCAGTCATCGGGGATGACGTTGGCCACGGCCAGGATGCCACCGCTGGCCCCCATGCAAAGCGCGGGATAAAAGACGGGGGCGGACCCGACGAATACGGCAAACTCCTCCGGAACCGTCCGGATGATTTCCGCCAGTTGGCCAATGTTTCCGGAGCTGTCCTTGATGCCGATGATATTGGGATGAAGGGAAAGCTCTGACACAAGGGAGGGGGGGAGGTTGATGCCCGTAAACTGCGGGACGTTATAAATCAGGATAGGGATCCTGGTAGCGTCCGCCACGGCCTTGTAGTGGGTCTTGAGGCGTTCCGGGGTCATCTGACCTTTGTAATAATGAGGTGTGACAATCAGGGCGCAATCCGCTCCGGCATCGGCCGCCGTGTTGGTCAGGCGAATCGTTTCCCGCGTGGATTCCTGGCCTGTGCCCGCCATGAAAATTTTGTCTTCGGGAATCGCTTCCCTGGCCGCCTCCAGCACGGCGCGCTTTTCTTCCTCGTTAAGGTATCCCACCTCTCCGTTGGATCCCAGGATGAGGTAACCTGAAAGGCCGGTTTGATTGTATTTTTTCAGGTTTCTTTTCAAAATCTCAGGGGCGACTTCGTCATCGGTAAAGGGGGTTGCCACGGGCGGAAGGACACCGGAAAGCTTCAGCGGTTTCATATTGTCTGCTCCTTTACTTTTTTCTTTGTTTATACGCTTACCCCACCTGCCCGTCAAATAGGTTTTCAGGGAGAGGTGGGATTAGGTGCCTTCCCATTCGGGTTTACGCTTTTCGAAGAAGGCCCGCATGCCCTCTTTGCCGTCGTGGCTGAGGAAGGTGAGGATGCTGCTGAGTGCCTCGTAGGTCTCCCCGAAGTTCACCGGTACCTCCCGTTCGCTCAGGATGATCGATTTGGCGAAGGCAATGGCGATGGGGGCGTTTTGTAGCACCTTTTCCATCAGCTCCTTCGCGGCGGGCAGGAGGTCCGGCGGGGGAACGACCCGGTTGACCAGGCCGATGCGTTCCGCCTCGGCCGCCGGGAGGTTTTTGGCGGTCAGGACCAGCTCCATCGCCTTGGCGGGTCCCACCAGCCGCGTCAGGCGGAAGACGCCGCCCCAGCCGGGGATCAGGCCGATCTTCAGCTCCGGCACGCCGATCCGGGCGTTTTCCGAGGCAACGCGCAGGTCACAGGCCATGGCCACCTCGCCGCCCGCCCCCACGGCCCAGCCGTTCAAAGCGGCAAGGGTCGGCTTCCTGAGCCGCTGAATCCTCTCGCACATCCGCATCCCGGCGAGGAGAAACTCAGCGTATTCCTTTCCCTGGATGTCCTGCATCAGGGCAATGTCGGCCCCCACGCTGAAGTATTTGTTTCCTTCCGCTGTCAGGATGAGTCCCCCGATGGCGTCGTCTTTCTCCACCCGTTCCAGGAGGGTGTTCATCTCCTCGATACTTTGCCAATCGAAGGGATTGCCCTTATCGGGGTGGTTGAGGATCGCGACGGCGATCCGGCCGTCTACTGTCAAGTCAATACGTTCGCCCATGATTCGCCTCCCTAACACATGTTGAGGCCGCCGTTGACGCTCAGGGCCTGGCCCGTGATGTAGCTGGCTTCGTCGGAGGCGAGCCAGACGATAGCGTTGGCCTGTTCCTCGGGGTTGGCAACCCGCCGCATGGGGATGGCCTTTTTGATGGCCTCCACCACCTTCGGCATGGTTTGCTGCACGTCCTCGAACAGAGGCGTCTGGGTGGGGCCGGGGCAGATGCTGTTCACCCGGATCTTATAGCGTGCCATTTCCCGCGCGATAGACTTTGTGAAGGCGTATATGCCCCCCTTCGTGGCGGAATAGACGGCCTCTCCCGTGCTGCCCACCTTGGCGGCATCGGAGGCCACGTTGACGATAGCACCGCCCGTCTCCTGTTTCGTCATGTATTCCAGGATGGCGCGGGTCACGTAGATGGGCCCTTTCAGGTTGATGTTGATAAGCCGCTCCCACAGGGCCGGGTCGTTGTCCATGAAGGGCTGGATCTTGTCCCATGCGGCATTGTTGACCAGCACGTCGATCTTCCCGAAGGCATCCATGACTCGTTTTGCCATGGCACGGGCCTGCCCGAAATCAGAGATGTCGGTTTTCACGAACATGGACTTGGCGCCGAGCGCCTCGATCTCCCCAGCCACCTTGTTCCCGTTCTCCTCGTTGATATCCACGATGACCACCGTGGCGTGCAGGCCCGCCAGCTTCAGAGACGTGGCGCGGCCGATGCCGCTCCCGCCGCCCGTCACCACCGCGATTTTTCCGGTAAAATCCATGCGTCTCCCTCCTTTAGGTTCGTAAAGTGTGAGGCGTAAGGTGCCAGTAAGTTTTAAGTGGTTAAGTGTTCAGCTTTAAGTCCTATTATCCTTTCTAACTTAACTATATCTTTCACCTTTTGTTTTTCTCAGTCCTCAGTCCTCATCACTCAGTCCTGTGTCTTTTTACGAATTCGTGAACCTCGGTTTCCTCTTTTCAACGTACGCTTTAACCCCCTCCCGGGCGTCGTGGGTCGCCTCGTTTTCCGCGTAACGTTGCCAGGTGAGGTCGAAGGCTTCCTCTTCAGGCATCACGCTTCCCTTGTAAAAGAGCTCTTTGCTCATCCGCACCACGATGGGGCCGTTGGCGCAGATTGCCTCGGCAATTTCCATCGCCCGCTCCAGCGCCTGGCCGGCGGGCGTGACCTCGTTGACGAACCCTATTTCGTAGGCCCTTTTCGCACTGATGCGCTTGCCCGTCAGGAGCAGCTCCAGGGCGTGCCCGGGCAGCAAATGTTTTGAAAGGGTGGCCGTAAACGCGGGCATCAGCCCCCACTTGACCTGGGTGATGCCGAACTGTGCCGTCTCGGAGGCGACGCGCAGGTCGCACTCCTGGGCGATCCACCACCCCCCCGCGACACAATAACCGTTGACGGCGGCGATGACCGGCTTGGTAACGCCAAAGTGGGTGGGGATGGTGGCGACCGATTCCTGGGCTCCTTTTAGCGCGAGGGCCTCGGGGCTCATCTCGTAGCCCACGCAGAAGGCCTTTTCCCCCGCGCCTGTGATCACGGCGGCCCATGCCTCCGAATCATCCCGGAAACGTTCCCACGCCCGGCCCAGCTCCCGGGCCGACGCCGGCGTCAGGGCGTTGAGTGAATTCTCCCGGTTGATGGTAATTACGGCCAACCGGCCGATCGTGTCATAAAGGATATCGCCTGCCATTGGCTGCCCTCCTTGCCGAGAATCTTTACAGACCGGTGTCCTCCTGTCAATCTGAACGGGAAACGGCTTATTCCTAAGAATGCGTGATTCCCAAGAGGAAAAAGGGCGGATGGTGTTTAGCTGTCATTTTCCAGGTTCATCCCTTGACCGGAACGTTTTAGTCGGATGAACCAGAAGGATCACTCCGTAGTGAGGTAACCATGCTGATGTCGATAGCCTCCGCCACACCGCCTCACGCGAGCCCCGACAAATACAGATTCCGTCTGGCAACGGTTTCCTGAAGCCCTAATTCTTTGTTTGGAGGTGATCTGCAACCAGATGCACGGAGAAAATCAGGCAGTTTGAAGCAGGGCTTTTAACCTCTCCAAGACGACCTCAGCGTGTTTGACCTCACCACTCTTGCGTTTGATCCGGACCTTTACTTTTCGCCATGCCTCCTTGATTTCTCCATCCGGTGAAATGAGGAACGTGGAACGAATAACCCCTTCCGTTTCCTTCCCATAGTTTTTCTTGAGTCCCCACGCACCATATTTTTTCATGACAGATTTTTCCGTGTCGCTGAGCAGGGTAATCTCAAGGCCATGTTTCTCAATGAACCCCTGATGCCGTTCAGGAGTGTCCGGGCTTATACCCAGGATCACGGCTCCCAGCGCCTCAAAGTCCCGTTTCAGAGCGGTGAAATCAATGGCTTCTTTGGTACAGCCCGAGGTGTTGTCCTTGGGGTAAAAATAGAGCACCACCCATTTCCCGGAGAAATTCCTCAGGGAGACTTCTTTGCCGTCCTGATCGGGTAACGTGAAATCAGGCGCTTTCTCTCCGATTTCAACCATGGTCGATTCTCCTTTCGTTAATGTTCTGTTTGCTATTGTTGGTAATTTCATTCCGCAGCATCACAAGGTGCTCCAGAGGTTTACTGTGCGGAGTGTGAGGCCTAACGCTCCAAAGGAGTTGAGGTGTCATTATTTTGACAAAAGCTTCCCTGTCCCGCATAGAGATTCCCCTCACACAACCTCATGTCCATGATTACCAAATCTTTGACAGGGATTCAAATCATCTCCAAAGCGGCGTTCCTTTTCTGAGAAAATTAACATTTTAAGCCACTACTGTCCGGAAAAAGTTGCGGGATTTAGATATAAGTGTTTGAGATAATGAGGGAATAAGCGATAAATAGTTGTTATCGACTTGAAACTTTGATTTGGGTCATAATCCTCAAAAGAGCTCAGGAGGATTGGCCCATGTATACA
>WGDA01000040.1 GCA_015493505.1 Pseudomonadota bacterium
TACCGGCCGCCACGGGCACCCCCAGTGAATTGTAAACGAAGGCGAAAAAGAGGTTCTGCCTGATGTTGCTCATGGTGGCGCGGCTGAGTTTCCTGGCCCGGACGATCCCCAACAGGTCCCCCTTGACCAGGGTCACACCGGCCGATTCCATGGCCACGTCTGTGCCGGTGCCCATGGCGATACCCACCTGTGCAAGAGCGAGCGCGGGGGCATCGTTGATCCCGTCTCCGGCCATGGCGACCACGCGTCCTTCCTCCTGGAATTTTCGAATTACGTCAGCCTTCTCATCCGGCAGCACACCGGCGATGACCTCGTCGATGCCCAACTGATCACCAACCGCCTTCGCCGTGATCGCGTTGTCGCCAGTTAGCATAACGATGCGCATCCCCTCTCTGTGAAGCTGGCGAATGGCCTCTCTCGAGGTTTCCTTGATGGGGTCGGCAATCACCAGAAACCCGGCGGGAGCCGTATCCACCGCTACGAAGATTACCGTTTGTCCCTTCTGACGGTAGGGTTCCGCCTTGTCCGACAAAGAGCCGATGGGCACGGAAAAGTCCGCCATGAGCTTGGGGTTGCCCAGAAGTACCCTTTTCCCGTTGACCCGCCCGGAAACACCCTTGCCCGTGTGGGACGTGAAGTCTTCCACCCGGTTATCCAATGAGATATTCCTCGAAACGGCTCCCGCCACGATGGCGTCCGCCAGGGGATGTTCGCTCCCCTTTTCCAGGGCGGCGGCCGCGCGCAATAGCTCATCTTCTTTCACTCCCTCGGCGGGGACAACGGCGGTGACTTTTGGTTTCCCCTCCGTGAGGGTTCCGGTCTTGTCCACCACCAGGGTATCGACCTTCCGGAGGGTCTCGATGGCCTCGGCGTTCCTGAACAGCACGCCCAGCGTGGCGCCTTTGCCGGTGGCCACCATGATGGACATGGGGGTCGCCAGGCCGAGAGCACAGGGGCAGGCGATAATCAGAACCGAAACGGCGGCGATCAGGGCGTGGGCGAGTTTTGGGTCCGGCCCGTACCGAAACCAGGCGCCGAAGGCGATCATCGCGATGAGAATCACGGCAGGCACAAAATAGCCGGCCACCTTATCGGCCAACCCCTGGATAGGGGCCCGGCTGCGCTGTGCCTCCGCTACCATCTGGACGATCCGGGCCAGCAGGGTCTCGCTGCCCACCTTCTCCGCCCGGATCAGCAGGCTTCCCTTTCCGTTGACAGTGGCCCCGATGACCTTGTCTCCGGGCTGTTTGGTAACCGGCAGAGGCTCGCCGGAAATCATCGATTCGTCCAGGCTGCTGCTTCCCTCCAGGACCACCCCGTCCACCGGTACCTTTTCCCCCGGACGGACCCGAAGGATATCACCGGGGTGAACGTGTTCCAGGGGGATGTCCTCCTCGCGCCCGTCTTCCATGACTTTCCGGGCTGTTTTGGGGGCAAGCCCCAGCAGGCTCCGGATAGCGGCGCCCGTCCGGCTTCGGGCCCGGAGTTCGAGTACCTGGCCCAGGAGAATCAGGACCACGATCACCGCTGCAGCCTCGAAATAGACCGCCACGCTTCCGTCGGGTCCGCGCATGGCAGCGGGGAAGATTTCCGGGAACAGAACGGCAACCAGGCTGTAGAGATACGCGACCGACACCCCAAGGGCGATCAGGGTAAACATATTGAGACTTCGGTTACGCACCGACTGGACGCCTCGGACGAAGAAGGGCCAGCCCGCCCAGGCCACCACCGGTGTGGCCAGAAGCAGCTCGACCCAGTTGAGAATCCTCGGGGGAATGATCGCTTCGATCCTGCCGATGCCGGGGAGCATCCCCCGCATGGCGATGAGAACAAGTGGCAGGGTTAGGATGGCGCCAATGATGAAACGGCGGCGCATGTCGAGATACTCCGGATTTTCCTCTTCCTCGATCATTACGGTCCGGGGTTCCAGAGCCATGCCGCAGATGGGGCAACTGCCGGGGGCGTCCCGCACGATTTCCGGGTGCATCGGGCAGGTGTATTCTACCTTTGTGGCCTGGGCCACGGGCGTCACCGGCTCCAGGGCCATCCCGCACTTGGGGCAGCTCCCCGGGTGGTCCTGACGGACCTCCGGGTGCATGGGGCAGGTATAGATAACCACGCCGGAAGAGCTGGACACTTCTTTGTGGACGTGAGATTCACTTCCAGATTCGCCCGCCTTGAATTTCTCCAGGCAGTGGGAACTGCAGAAGTAATAGGTTTTGCCATCCCTCTCGTAGGGGATAAAGGCATTGGGGTCATCGGTACTCATGCCGCAGATGGGGTCCACATATTTTTTGGGATGCTCGCCATGGTCATGGGAGCCTTGGGCGTGATGATGTTCGTGGATTGAATGGTCCATGTCTATCCTCCTGATGAAGAGGTCTCTGATGAATGGTGACCGCAGCAGGATTCCTCCGCGTCCGCGTGGATGCAGGGGTGTTTTTCGTTCCCTTCCATGGCGGCGAGAATGGGGCAGTCGTCCGTTGGGCCCTCGCCACTGCAGGTCTCCGTAATCCGGATGAGGGTTGCCAGAATCCGCTGCATCTCGGCGATCCTCGCCTTGAGATCCGCGATCTTTGCCTCGGCCAGGGCCTTGACCTGGCCTTTCGTGGCGTTGGGATCGCCGCGGAGGGTGAGCAGGTCCTTGATCTCATTCAGGGTGAACCCCAGGTTCTTGGCCCGCACGATGAATTGCAGCCGTCGGACCTCCTTTTCCGGATACACGCGGTAGTTGGACGCCGTCCTTTCCGGTGGCTTCAGCAGTCCACACCGTTCGTAGAACCGTACCGTATCGGTGGAAACCCCCGCGCGTTTCGCCAGCTTTCCGATTGTTAATCTTTCCATCTGTAATCTCCTTTTTTTGCTTTATGTAACTAATATAGACATTGGACCATGGTCTAATGTCAAGGGTATATGTAAAAATTTTTTCTTTTATTTCTTCCGGGATAAAAGAACGGGATCATTCAGATGACCGTGAGCAAAAGAAGCTCTACCACAACGCGCGACACGCGCCGGACAGGCAAAGGCGCTGAAAAGGAATTCTCTATTCCGAATCTATCGTGGAATTCGGTGTGTTCTCGGCGGGGGGACTGTAATAAACGTTCCGCTCATCCCAGATGCCTTCAAGCTTTTTAAAGGCCTGGATCGCCTTTTCCGGCCATTTCAGGCTCATGGCCGTCAACAGCATGTGGATAAGAGACATGGGGGCGGTGAAGGAATCCATGTACGAATAAGACTGGCAGGGAGCGAAAAGAGTCAGGTCGCTGTAAGGCGTGAGGGGCGACACGATGCTGTCGGTAATGGACAGGATCTTGCACTGTTTTTCCCGCGCGTACGCGACGACGTTCGTGGTCATACGCGCGTACCGGGGAAAACTGATGGCAACCACGAACGTTTGGGGCTTGAGAGTCACAAGCTGATCCCAGATATCCCACTGGGCGGGCTCCAGCAGCGTTACCTCTTTTCCCAGGAACCGCAGTCCAAATTTCAGGTAAACCGCGAGGCTGTAGGCGCTCCTCATGCCAACCACCAGAATTTTCTTCGCCTTCCACAGTTGCGCCACCGCCGCTTCGAACGTCTCCACTGGATTCTCATCTGCCAGGATTGAGACGTTCTTAATCTCCATGTTGAGGAACTTGATGAAAGGAGTAGTGTCTGCAGGTCCCTGAAGAGTTTTTTCGAGCCGGCTGATGGTGGTCACCCGTTCCTGGAAATGGGTCCTCAAACTTCTTTGGAAGTCCGGAAATCCCTCAAACCCCAGGGCCTGCGCCAGCCGGACGATGGTAGCCTCGCTGACACCCGTCTTTTTCGCGAGCGTGGAAGACGTGAGAAAGATCGCCTCTTCAAGGTGGTTGAAAATATATTTGAAAACCCGTTTCTGCGTGGGGGTCAATTTCGGCGACTTTTTCTTCAGCAACTCTTCCATGCGTGTGGAATCCCCCCTTTCCCTCCTTGGCTGGTGTGCCGGTTCCATTTATAAACGGGTGAAAGGCGCCCGTCAATAGAATCGCGGTGGGCCTTGCGTTTTGCCATGGATGGTGTATGATGCCCTCCCACACCAAAAGGACTCAAAGAACTCCATATCACCAAAAAGGCAACATACATGAAATCATCAAAAACGAACGACACAATCCGTAATATCGCGATTATCGCGCACGTGGACCACGGCAAAACCACCCTGGTGGACGCCATGTTCCGTCAGAGCGGCCTGTTCCGCGCCAATCAGAAGGTCGAAGAACGCCTGATGGATGTCCTCGATCTGGAACGTGAACGGGGTATCACCATCGCGGCGAAAAACTGCTCTGTTACCTGGGACGGCATCCGTATCAACATCATCGACACGCCAGGGCACGCCGATTTTGGCGGGGAAGTGGAACGGGCGCTCTCCATGGCCGATGGAGCGGTCCTCCTGGTTGACGCGTCGGAAGGCCCCCTCCCCCAGACCCGTTTCGTGTTGAGCAAGGCGCTTGACGCGGGCCTGAAAATCATCGTGGTCATCAACAAGATCGACCGGCAGGATGCCCGGCCCTATGAGGTGCTCGATGAAATCTACGACCTGCTCATCGACCTGGACGCCACGGACGAACAGCTCGAATTTCCGATTCTTTACGCGATCGGCAGAGAGGGAATCGCCACCAGGTCGCTGGAGGAAACGGGAAAAGACCTGAGTTCCCTCATGGAAACCATCCTCTCGGAAATCCCGGGCCCCACTTATCACCCCGACGCCCCCTTTCAGATGCTCGTGTCCGACCTGGGCTACTCAGATTATCTGGGACGCCTGGCGGTGGGGAAGATTTTCAATGGCCAGGCGCACGCCAAGGACGACCTCGTCTGCGTGGGCGAAGACGGAAAAACCACCCCCCTGAAGGTCACGAGCCTTCAGATATACCAGGGAATGAAGCTGAAAGAGGTGGATGAAGTCCAGGCGGGGGACATCGTGGTTCTCGCGGGCGTCAGGGAAGTAAAAATCGGCGACACCATCTGCACGGAGCAATCTCCCCTCGCCCTGCCCCGCATCCGGGTCGAGGAGCCTACCGTTTCCATGGAGATCTTAGCCAACAACTCCCCGTTGAGCGGCAAGGAGGGGCCTCTCGTCCAGGCGGGACGCATCCTCGAGCGGTTGAAAAAGGAAACCCTCCGGAACGTCTCCATTCAGGTGGAAACGACCGGCAAACAGGACGCCTTCATCGTCAAGGGGCGCGGGGAGTTCCAACTGGCCATTCTTATCGAAACCATGCGGCGGGAGGGGTTTGAACTCTGCGTGGGGCGCCCCAAAGTTATCTTCAAATACAAAAACGGAAAAAAGCTGGAGCCGATGGAACTGGTCATGATCGACTGCGAGGAACGCTTTCTCGGGGTCGTTTCTGAGAAACTTTCCCTCAGGAAAGGCAAGATGACCAATCTGATCAACAACGGCAAAGGACGCGTCCGGGTTGAATTTTCCGTACCGGTACGGGGGCTCATCGGATACCGGGATGAATTCCTCACCGACACGCGGGGTACCGGCATTCTGCACACCCTGTTCGATGGATACGGTGAGTTCCTCGGGGATTATCCCAGCCGGTTCACCGGCTCTATCGTCGCCGAGAGAAGCGGGCATGCCGTTCCCTACGCCCTGTTCAACCTGGAGCCAAGAGGCCGGCTCTTTATCCGGCCGGGCGAACCGGTCTACGAGGGCATGATCATCGGTGAGCACAACCGCCCCCGGGACATCGATGTAAATCCCTGTAAGGAAAAGAAGCTGAGCAACATGCGGGCCGCGGGCCGCGACGCCAATATCATCCTTTCCAAGGTCACGCCGCTAACCCTGGAACAGGCCATCGGGTTCATTCGGGATGACGAGCTGGTGGAGGTCACACCGAAATCCATCCGACTGAGAAAAACCGTCCTGTCCGCCAAAGTGCGGCACGCCACGCGCGCCGCGCGGATGAAAGAGCAAGCGGCCGGGTAATCGCCCCACAGCCACGGGCCTTGTCCTTTCCCGGCTTTTGACATACATGTAAGGGGATGACCTGGGAAAAACAGCTTGCCCTCTTTTTTGAAGAAAATTTTCCCGAACTGGGAAACGACGTTTTTCAAAGGCTTGTCGCGTTCGGGAATGAAGTATTGAAATGGAACCGGGCGACCAACCTGATTTCAAGGAAAAATCCCGCGATCACCCTTGCCCGCCAGATCGCAGATTCCCTCTTTCTTCTTCACATACTCAGGGGTGATGAATCTTTTCTGGATATTGGCGCGGGGGCGGGCTTCCCCTCCATCCCTGTCATGCTGGGGAGCCAGGCACGCGGGACCCTGTGCGAGGCACGAAAACGGCGCGCCGCCTTTCTGGAATATATCATCCGACACCTTGAAATAGCCGAAACCCGGCTGTTGTGCCAAACCATCACGCCCGACAGCCCGCTGGAAGAATCCGGGTTCGACTGCCTCTGGTCCAAGGCGGGAATCCGGGCTGAAACACTTTTCGCCTGCAGTGCGCGATGGGTGCGTGACGGGGGAACCCTTTTCCTGCTTCGCCCCTTTCACTCCCCGGAAGAGGAAACCAACTTGGAATCGCTGGCCACCCGTTTCTACTTCACGTACGACAGCACCCGGATTTTTGAATCTCCCTCGCTCGACTTGACCCGAACACTCACGGTTTTCAGGAAAGATTCCCATCTGTAAAATCCGCCTGGGGATCAAACCAACTTCAGCCACAGAATGCACGTGGGTATAGAGAAGAACTTGGCCGCAGATTCGCGCAGATAAACGCGGATAAAAAACAAAGATTATTCTTAGAACCTTCCACGCTGTCTTCAGGGTTTTCACTGGGAAAACATGAAATGTGAATTTTTACTCAGTCCTCGTTACTCAGCACTCAGTCCTTTTTTATGGGACACGGAAAAGAAAAAGAGAAAGTAGCCACAGATTAGCGCAGATTCACACAGATAAGATAAAGAATAGAACACGGATTTTCACCCCAGTGAAATAGGCTACGCATTTCACAGGGCAGGCGGACTTCGTTCACAGATAAAGAATATTCTTTCGATCTTTAAATCTGTGTATATCTATGTAAATCTGTGGCTAAAAAAGCCATTTCAGGTTTTTAATACTTTTTTATGTGGCCCAACCGCCGTAATCACAATACCATTTTCGACGTGGATATAGGTCGCGCGATAATTCATAGTAATGCTGAACGCCCAGTGATCCGTACCGGAGAGTTTTTCGTTTCTTAAACTGGGGTAAGAAGGATTTCTGATCAATCTTTCTAATTGATCCCAGAATTTTATCCTGATTTCCTTTGGAAGCCTATTTAGGGCTTGAAGAACCGTATTGGAAATAATGATCTCAGTCGCCAAAGTGCTCCCGTGCCTCTTGAACTGAGTTGAAACGTTTGAATTTTCCCCTTTCAATGTCATTTAGGGACTTCTGAACCTGAGATTGCCATTCCTGATTCCAGAACCATGCCTGATCGCGCGGAATCTCGACAATCGGGCGGATTAAAATTCCATTTTCTTTCGCAATCACCTCAACGCGCTCGCCAACACGTAACGGAATTCTTTTCCTTACATCCTCGGGAATTGTAATCTGGTATTTTTGTCTGACTTTAACAGTTCCCATTTTCAAACTCCTTTTATTGTATTACTTTATCACAAATAGCACAGGTTTCCTTGTTTGTAAAGATAAAGTGCGCCACAGATTTTCAAGGATAACACAAAAGAACAGGGCACGGATAAAGGATATAGCCGCAGATTTACACAGATAGACGCGGATGAAAAACAATGAATTTTCTTAAAACCTTTCGTATCATCTTTCGGAATTTCACAGGGCAGGCTGGCTACGTTCACGGGACAAAAGAAGAATAGCCGCAGATTTGCGCAGATAAACGCAGATAAAAATAAACACAAGAAAAACAATATATCACGCCAAGCCGCCAAGACCGCAAAGTAAACATAAAGAAAATGTTTCTATTTCATAAATTTTAATGGATATATAGAATTGATTTATATGTTCTTTATGTTAATTACATTTATATATTAATAAGTTTCCACCTTTACACCTTTGCGCGATGCTGGGGTCTAACTTGTTTTAATCTTTAGCGTCCTCGCCTGCATGCGTGGCAAATGCGTCAGGCAACCGCAGGCAGGTGATCTTCACAAACGGATCAAAAAAAAGGGAAAAAACCTGCGTGTATCTGTGTAAATCTGCGGCTAAAACCATAATATGAATTGACAGATATGAATGCATACTTTATAATTCTGAATATAATTAAAACCGGAGGAGAAGATGAAAACAAAGGTGGCCGCAAGGGGACAAGTCACGATTCCCAAGGCGTTGCGTGAGCGACTGGGTATCCGCCCCGGAACGATTCTGGAGTTCAGGGAGGAAAGGGGGCGGCTTGTGGCAGAAAAGGTTGAGGCGCAAAACGCGGTTGACCAATTTTATGGAAAACTGGGACGTGGGCGTAAAACGGATGAAATCATGAAAGCCCTTCGAGGTAAAGAATGATTACTGCCGTTGACACAAATATTCTTATCGACATTCTTGAACCTGATCCTGTGTATGGGCTGGTGTCAAAAGAGACGCTAACGCGCTGCCTTCACGAAGGAACGGTGGTTGCCTGCGAGGTGGTGTGGGCCGAGGTTGGAGTCGCCTACGCGGATAAACAGGAAATACTCAAGTCGATTCTTGAGGCGATAGGCATTCAGTTCTCATCCATGAGTCTTCAGGCCTCTTTAGCGGCTGCTGACTGTTGGGCCGAATATCTTAAAAAGGGCGGGAAGAAAAAGAGGATTGCCGCTGATTTTCTCATCGGGGGTCACGCTTTGACACAATGCGACAGACTTTTGAGCAGGGATAAGGGATTTTACCGCGGATATTTTCACGGTCTTGAGGTTATTTCGCCGGGAGATTTTAAGACATCATGAGAGGAAAAGATAAATGGGACACGGATAGAGAAAAGAGTTGTAGCCGCAGATTCGCGCTGATTTTCACAGATAAAAACAAAAAAAGATTTGTGTCAGAATATTACAATGGTTTTTGGATATTAAGAAACCATGTTTTCCTGACAGAAATATGGTTGAATTTTCATTTTCAGATTGTCGCGATAAAAATTGACATTCGATGAGGCATTCTGTACAATTTAAGTATCATAAAAAGGGGAGTATAAGGGTGGAAAATCACATCCCAATTACTATTGTAAGGAAAGAATTGACATCTTTACCCGAGCGGCTTTCAAAAGATTCTGAAGCCATCACTGTAACAAGGCACGGAAAACCTGTATTGGCGATTTTACCTTGGAATCTATATGACGCCATTGTTGAAACTCTGGAAATTTTAGGCAACGAAGACACGATGAAAGCGTTGCGAAAAGGTATGGAAGAAATGGATGAAGGAAAAGTGATTCCATGGGAGATAGTTAAAAGGGATCTTGGTCTTTGAAGTGGAAGATAGTTGTAACAGCAACTGCCGTAAAGACGCTTAGAGAGATAAAGGACCAAAGAATCCGGGGTATTATTTGTAAAAGGATAGATAGACTTTCGAAAAATCCAGAGAAACAAGGTAAAGCTTTAGTCGGGGAATTAAAAACATTTCGCAGTGCTCGAGCTGTAGGGCAACGATACAGGATTATTTATCGGATAAAAAAGGAAAAGGGTATGGTTTTCGTGATTGCTGTGGAAATTCGCAAGCAGGGTAGCAAAAAAGATATTTATATGCTTGCCAAAAAACTCCTTCGCCAAAACTTATTGCTACAAGGTTGAGCCATAGGCCTTCTGAAACCTGCGTTAGGACAAAATAGAGCCAGAGATTCGTACAGATAAAACAAAGAATGGGACACGGATTTATGCCAGAGAATTGGCCACAGATTTACGCGGATAAACGCAGAAAAAAAAATGAATTTTATTAGAACCTTTCGTACCGTCTTTCGGATTTCCACGGGGACAACATAAACAGGAAAGTTTTACTCAGTCCTCGTTACTCAGCACTCAGTCCTTTTTAATGAGCTACGGGAATAAAGGATAAAGAAAAAAATCTGCGTGTATCTGTGTAAATCTGTGGCTGAAAAGGTTATCCTTTTGTGGATTCAATCTGTAGTCAGTTTCAGCAAATCCCTGAATTGCTCGTAGATATCTCTTCTATGTCCAATGTAATAGATTTCAATTTGTTGGCTTTCTTCTAAAACCTTATAGATGATTCGATATCTCTTGGGCTTGAAGGATTTGAAACCAGACAATTCTCCATGCAAATCACCGCCAGAGTAGGGAGAGCTGCATATTTCTTTAAGGGCGTTTTTTGTAAGTTTCTTATTTTCCGGATGAAGTTTGGATAAGATTTTACAAGCTTCAGGAGTCAGCCTGATTCTCCACGGGTTCATTCAAAAAGAGCCTCGTCATAATCCAGCCACCTACCCTCTTTGGCCTGACGGATCGATTTACGTATGGATGTCATGGCGTTTTCATCAGAAAGGATTTCCAATGTTTCAAGAATCCCTTCAAAGCGCTCCATGCTGAGGAGAACTACTTCCGGTATCCCGTTTTTTGTGATGGCGATGGCATCGTCAGAATCTTTTAATTTTCTGACCATCTCTAAAAGGGTATTTTTTGCCTTTGTTACCGGCACGTATTCCTTTATGAGTTGCATAATGGGCCTCCTTGATATGGCTACTATAATGGCTATAATGATATTTGTCAAGCGATGACGAAAAAAGATATATGGCCACAGATTCGCGCAGATAAAAATAAACACACAAAAAAAACAATATATCACGCCAAGTTATTCCTGTAAAAGCCAGGGAATCTCACGCGCCCAGATTCCACCCACATTTCCCCCTTGACTTTTACAGGAATAACTTGGCGTGAGAAATGA
>WGDA01000041.1 GCA_015493505.1 Pseudomonadota bacterium
ACGTAAAGATCCACGAAGCCGGACTGGGGAGGCTTCTCGATGATATGGGCAATCACCAAATGGCTCTGATATTTTTTGACCAGGTCCAGCGCGTACGGAAACGCGTCGTCGCTGTTTTCAGAAAGGTCCGTGCAAAACATGATTTTCTTGAACATGGGTAGTCCTCCTCCCTCCGATGGTTAAAAAATTTCCTCCGAAAGCGCGCTGTTCATCGGCACGGGTGGGCTTGGCGGTTGTGTCACCAAACTTCCACAGCCTCACGCGCCGAACTTTTTCAGCTTCTGGGCGTGCGCCAGCATCAGCGCGATGCCATCCTTGGCGAGAAAACGCCCCAAGCCGCCGTGAACGAAGGCCCGCTCACTAAACCGGGTCACCTCATCCGGGCGGATATAACGGTTGACAAGGAGATAGGGGTTGGGGTGCCAGCTATGCGATTTCAAAAGCGCCGGCGTCGAATGGTCAGCGGTCACCACCAACACGTCCGGCTTCATTGAGAGAATCTCGGGAATGGCGCGATCCACCTCTTCAATCACAGCCACCTTTTTCTCGAAGTTTCCGTCCTCCCCATAACTGTCCGTCTTTTTGACATGCAGGAAGAAGTAATCGAACGACTCCCAGTGTTCTTTAAGGGTCTCCACCTCGTCCGCGACGGTTGTCCCGGTGTCCAGCAAGGTCATCCCCACTAACTTCGCGAGGCCCCGGTACATGGGATAGGTCGCGATGGCGGCCGGTGTCAGGGCAAATCGCTCCTCCATGTTGGGAATATCAGGGTACTTGGCAAACCCCCTCAGCAGAATGGTATTCGCCGGATGCTCGTCCTTCAGAACCTCTTCCACCTTCCGGATGAAGGTATTAGCGATTTCCGCCGTTCTCTCCGCCTCTGGAGCCAGGGCCTGAGCGAGTTTGGGTGGCAGGCCCGGCGTCTGGGGGTCGGCATCCGCGATCCGGCCATCCAGCCCCTCACCCCGGAAGAGGACGACAAACCGATGCTCCATGCCTGAATGGATGATGATTTTTACGCCATCGATCTCCGGAATGGCGTCGGCTATCTTGGCGCAGAGTTTCTTATTCAGTTCTGTGGGAATCCGGCCCGCCCGGCGGTCCGTAATCGCGGTCTCGTTCCGGGTGGCGAAGTTTCCCCGCGCCGCCACATCCAGGGGGGTCATTTCCAGACCCACGCCCAGGGCCTCCAGAACACCCCGACCGATTTCATACTCCGTTGGATCGTATCCGAAAAGCCCCAGGTGCCCCGGACCACTCCCCGCCGTGATGCCCCGGTCGATGGAGTCGGTCAGGCCACAGACGTTCTCCGCAACCAGCCGGTCCAGGTTCGGCGTCTGAGCCGCCTCCACTTCTGTCTTACCATTCACGGGTAGCCCGCCCAGTCCGTCCATGACGAGCAGAATCATCTTGCTGTCGGTTTTTGTCACAAGCGTTTTCAGGATTTCAGGGTGCATCAGATAATCCCCTTTTCTTTGAATTCTTTCAGGTCATCGGCGCTGTATCCCAGCTTTCCATAAATCTCTTCGTTATGTTCCCCGAAACGGGGAGGGAAGGCGAGGGAAAAATTGACCGATTGGAGGTAATCCGTCTTCACCACAGGGGGAGGCAGGTGCACGGTCATCCCGGACTGGGGATCCGTGGCCGTAATCATCGCGTCCTTAATCATGGGGTCTTCAATCACGTCTTCCATGGTATTGACCTTGGAAATGGGAATAGTCGCCTCCGTGAACTTCCGGATCATCTCATCCGTGGTCAGGGTGCGGGTCACCTTGGCGATCTCACGATTCAGGTTTTCCACGTCCCCGATTCGCCCGGCGTTCTTTTCATATTCAGGCTTCTTCAGGTGGGAAAACTCGGGAAAGTTGGTGAAGGTATCCCACTGCCGGTCATTCCCTACGGCGATATACACGTATCCGTCGCTGGTGGGATAAACGGAAACCGGCGCAAAAAACTGGTGGGTGTTGCCCCGTCGGGTAATTTTCTCGTGAAAATCCTTGGTCAACATGACCGGATTCACCAGCCAGGAGACGGTGCTGTAAAACATGACCATGTCGATCCGGCTGCCCTCTCCCGTTACCTTGCGTTTGTACAGCGCCTTCATCACCTGCCCGAAGGCGTGTTCGCTGGTTCCCAGATCAGCGATGGGCACCCCAAAGACCTGGGGGTCGCCATCTTTTTCACCCGTCAGGTCCATGATCCCCGAGCGGGCCTGGAGGACGGGGTCATACGCGGCCTCGTTCGAATCCGGGCCAAACCCCGTGATACCCACCCAGATGATATCCGGCTTGATCTTTTTCAGGGTTTCGTACTCGATGCCCAGTTTCGGGTAATTGCGGGGAAGCTGGTTACAGGCGAAGATATCCACGTCCAGTTTCTCAATAAGTTCACGGAGAATCTTCTGGCCCTCGGGAGTCCTGAGGTTCAGGGTAATCGCCTTCTTTCCGCAGTTGTTGGGCAAAAAATAGGTGTTCATCGCCTCTTCATTCAACACGTTCGAGCCGATAAACCGGTTGGGATCGCCAAACTTGGGATGCTCAAGGCGGATGATGTTCATCCCTTCCTGCGCGAGTCGATAGGTCAGAAACGGCAAAACCGTCGCCTGCTCCAAGCTCAAAATGGTTATATCATCAAAAAGTCCCATGCAAAGCCTCCTTTTCTCAGTTGGTTATGGAAATCTTTATAATTTCAATCAGCGGTGGTGTCAAGAAAGTCCCTGAAATTATTGTGAACCGTCCAAAAAATGGAGGCGGCAACCGGATTCGAACCGGTGTATAACGGTTTTGCAGACCGTCGCCTTACCACTTGGCTATGCCGCCATTCACACAAAAAAATAAACTGGAGCGGGAAACGGGATTCGAACCCGCGACTTCAACCTTGGCAAGGTTGCACTCTACCTCTGAGTTATTCCCGCTCTTTGAATAGCTTATATAGTAAATTATCCCCGCCGTGTCAAGACGAGGTGGCGGGAAAGAGAAAATCGATCGCCCGATTCACATGCCAGAAAATTTTGGCCGCCCCCGCCCGCACCAGGTCCTCCCGCTTACCCGTGCCCGTCAGGACGGCGATGGGGACGATAGAGGCCCGACGAGCGGCAATCACGTCCAGAGGGTGGTCTCCTATCATGAAAATATGATCGCCTTTCAGGGAAAATCGCTCAAGAATCGGAAACAGCGCGGTTGGTTCCGGTTTGTAGCCGATGCTGTTCTCCCGCGTCAGGACAACCTCGAAGTAGCGTTCCGCCCCACCCATGACCTTTGCCAAGGCCTTTTGACAGTTTCGGGTGGCTATGGCAAGATGAACCCCTTCTCCCTTCAGGCGCCGCAAGCGCCGATCCACCCCCGGAAAGAGGTGGCTCTCCGCAGCGGCATTCAACTCCATGTCCTCGAGCAGCGCGAAGGCCTCGTTCCAGAAGCTGTACGCCCGGGATGGGTCCCGTTGGCCCAGTCTTTCCACCGCCTCATCGATCCGCTCCAGCACGTAACGTTTCGTCAGGGTTTCCGGCGGTATGCCATACGCCGCAAGCAAGGTGTCCACTTCCCGGCGCATCCGACCAAAGTCGATGGACATGCGTGCCAGCGTTCCATCAAAATCGAAGATAACTCCGTAATCTTCCCCCCTACCCTTTCTTGATAGCAGCGACATATTTCAGTTTCAGGTCATAGAGCAGGTTTGTAATCAGGTTGTCCTCATCCTGCTCCCGGTTCCCTTCTGTTTTTTCCTTCAGCATGTCGATTAAATCAATCGTCTGCTTGGCGAGGGGCAGGTTTTTGTCTATCTGATTGGTCTCAGGGTTCGGGATTTCACCCAGGTGCATCAGGGCCGACGTGCTCAGGGACAGGATAAAAGTGGAAAAGTTGATTTCAGGCAGAGGGGGCGAGTCGGCCCTGCCGGTCTGCTCTTTTGAATCCTGAGGTCTCCCCGGCGCTTCTTCCCTCTCCGGAGCCGCCTTTTCCGTCTTCTCTTTTTCCTCCCCTTCCTGCAGGATTTTTCTCCTATCTTTTACCTTGAATCCCTTGTCTTCCGTGTTCTCGGACATCTCTCCCTCCTTCGGCTAACGCGTATTTTCACGAGGTTTTATAAAGATTAAAAATCAGCTTGTAGGTATAGGGTCCCCTAAGCACCAGAAAGGAAAAGCTCCCCTCCCGGATATGTTTGACCAAACCCTCACGAAAGGTTTCGACGCTTTTCAGGTTGATGCCATTCAACCGGAGGAGGATGTCCCCCCTCCGAAGCCCATTGGTGGCAGCCAGCGATCCGGGAATGATCTCCGCGATGGCAATACCCGCGTTCACCCCGGCGCGCGCCAGACGGGCACGTTCCTTTCTGTTCAGTTCCCGGAGCCCGAACCCAAAAAGCCGCCGGGTGAGAAAGGCGCCATGATGGGCTGTCAACCGTTCCAGTTTCAGATGCTCATTCCGCTCTTTCCCGTTACGGATCAGGGAAACCGATACCACGTCTCCCGGTAGATACCGGTTGAGTATCCGCTGAAACGCCAGCGGAGACAGGACTGGCGTCTGATCCAGGGCCGTAATGATATCGCCCGTTTCAAGATGTCCGCGGGAAGCCGGACTGCCCGGTTCTATCGCCGTCACCAGGATGCCACCCGCGCCCTTGTAATTGAAATGCCGGGCGATCGCCGCCGTCAGCCTCTGGCAATCGATGCCGAACCACACGGGCGGGACCATCCCGTAGGCGATGAGCACCCTCGATACCTTTTTGACCTCATCGATGGGAATGGCAAACCCGATCCCCTGGGCCTTGCTGTAGATCGCCGTGTTTATCCCGATGACCTTCCCCACGATGTTGAGCAGGGGACCGCCGCTGTTCCCCGGGTTGATGGAGGCGTCCGTCTGAATAAGATTCTGGTACAGCCGCCCCTCGCCGTTCAGTGAGCGGTGCAGGGAGCTGACCACCCCCACTGTGACCGTATTTGACAGGCCAAAAGGGTTGCCAATGGCGATCGCGGTTTCCCCGATCATCAGGTCCGACGAGGTCCCCAGGGGAATGGGCGGGAGGGTGGCGTTTCCTTTCAGGCGTAACACCGCGATGTCCGTCAGTTTATCAGCCCCCATCAGGGTGGCTGAAAGGCGTTTTCCCTTGTTCGTGATAACGGAGATCTTCTGGGCGCCTTCCACCACGTGCTCATTGGTCAGAACCTTTCTACCATCTCCAAAAACGATGCCGGAGCCCAGGGTCTTCAGGTTAAACCTCTGGATGAAGCCGGGCGCGAGAAAATCCTTGAAAAAGGAGTCGAAAAGCCCCCCGCCAAACCCGCCAAACGGAGAAACCTCCCGCTGTACCACCTGCTGCGTGCTGATATTCACGACGGAGGGAGCCACCCTTTCCACCACGCGGACCACGGGGGTCTTGCGCTTCTCAATTTCGGAAAACGTACTGCCATAGGCGGAGGATACCGCCATGAATAAGAGAAAAAAAAGGCTGATGACCACGCCTGATTTTAAGGCCTTTTCTCGCATATTTCACACTCCTTTGCTTACTTATTAACCACTTTTCATGTTTTGTCAAACAGGCCCCACCTAAGAAACAATTTGATTTAGGGGCCCTGTTGCGTTATAAATTGCCTCAGCGTAACGCGAAAAGGACACGGGAAATGACGACCTATAAAGAAGCAGGGGTAGACATAGAAAAGGGAGAGGCGTTTGTCCGAAAAATTGCCGATAGGATAAAACAAACGTGGTCCCCGGAGGTCAAGTCCGACGTGGGCGATTTTGCCGCCCTCTATTCCCTCATGGGAAACAAGATGGAACATCCCGTCCTGGTTTCCTCCACAGACGGAGTCGGCACAAAACTCAAGATAGCCATTGAAATGAACCGTCATGACACGGTGGGGATCGATCTGGTCGCCATGTGTGTCAACGACATCATCGTTAAGGGTGCCCGTCCCCTCTTTTTCCTGGATTACCTGGCCTGTGGGGAGCTGGATTCCCGGACGGGACAAGACATCCTGGACGGCATCGCCAAGGGGTGTGAAATGGCGGGGTGCGCCCTGGTCGGCGGTGAAACCGCTGAAATGCCCGGCATGTA
>WGDA01000042.1 GCA_015493505.1 Pseudomonadota bacterium
GGGGTCTTTTGCCAGTTCTTCCGTTCTCATCTTGAAGACAAACAAGATTTTTTTGAGATGGCTCAACGGCAGATCGGTTAACTCCTTGTCATGGTCCGGTGTTTCGATGACCACTTCGTGAGAGCCCACCCCGTTCATCCTGTCGAACACACCTTCCCTCCGGCGCTCCATGTCTCCCTGAGGTTTTAGAGCCGGAAATTTGTTGGGAACCACGCGAATATTCCAGCCGGGACGGTCCGGTCCCGTGCCTTCCTTTCGAAAGGCAAAGATTTCCGCAGGGGTTACGGCTTCATTGCCGGGACACAGGGGGCAAAAGGATTCTTCCCGTGGGGTCTTTTTTATCGTGTAATCCGATGGCCGCTTCCCCCGTTCCGGAGAAATAATCACCCATCTTCCAACCACCGGGTCTTTGCGAAGTTCAGGCATAAATGGAAACCTTTACGCGCGTGCCCCAGGAAACCTTTTTGAACGCGTTATTCGCCGAGGCGCTTCTCTTCCTCTTCCTGTTTCGTTTTACACTTGATGCACAGCGTTGTCACGGGACGTGCCAAGAGCCGTTTTTCAGATATGGTTCCTCCGCATGATTCGCAGATACCATACGTGCCGTTATCGATGCGCTCCAGCGCTTCTTGTACCTTCTTAATCAGCTTGCGTTCCCTGTCGCGGATTCTCAAGAGGAAGTCACGGTTGAACTCGGCTGACGCCCCGTCCGTCGGATCGGGAAACCTGACCTTCGCCTCGTTCATATCGTCAACCGTCTTGCCGGCTTCTTCAAGGAGTGTTTGCAACCGCTGAATTAAAACCTGCCTGAAATATTCGAGTTTTTTCTTTTCCATCGCCAGACCCTCGCTTACATTTGGGGAAGTGTATATAAAAGTCTGTGGATTGTCAATAAATCGGCGCGATTAAAATCCGTGGCTGCCAGAGAGGAATCAGGGCGATGGCAGTGCCCTGGAAATTTCAGTTGACTTTGCCGGGCCTTTGCCCTAAGAATGGAGGCGAAAAGTAAGCACGAATCAAACTCAGAGACCTTTGAAAAGGCCGAAAGGAGACACCATGAACCTTTATATTATCCGGCACGGCCAGACAGCATGGAACAAGGAAGAAGTCTTCCGTGGAACCAAGGACATTCCCCTGAATGAGGTGGGGCTGCGTGAAGCGGAAGCCGTGGGGTCCTACCTGAAGGATACGCCATTCGACGCCATCTATACCAGCCCGCTTTCCAGGGCCACGCAAACCGCGGAGGCGCTTGGCAGGGCCGTTTCCGTTGAGCCGGTCGTGGAGCCCAACCTTATCGATTTAAATTTCGGTTCCTGGCAGGGGGTTCTCCACGAAGAGGTCAAAAAAAATTATCCTGACCTGTATCGGACATGGATCGATACCCCGGAGAAGGCGCGTTTTCCGGAAGGAGAATCCCTGCAGGAGGTCCTGGGACGGGTTGACACACTTATGGAAACCCTGCTGGGAAAACACATGGGGCAGACCATCGCGCTTGTCAGCCACCGGGTGGTCTGTAAAGTTCTCATCTGCAGTCTGTTGGGGCTGGGGCTGGACCATTTCTGGCAGATTCAGCAGTCCACCGCGTGCCTGAACCGTTTCCGCTACAAAAATGGAAACTGGATTTGCGAACGCCTGAACAGCCAATGCCATCTCGAGGCGCTCGAGGGACGAACCACCGCGGACTTTTAACCCGTGGGGAGGGGTGGAATGCCTGGGATGGGTCTGTTTGCCGGGGCAGGGGTAACCACCTTGCAGCCACGCGTCTTTTATGGTAAGTAATGCCCGTACATTTGAACGTGCGCCCATGGCTCAGCTGGATAGAGCGACGGACTACGGATCCGTAGGCCGGGGGTTCGAATCCTCCTGGGCGCACCAATGATTTCAAGGGGTTAGATACTTTGTGGTATCTGACCTTTTTTGATGTGCTCGCAAGAAGTTCCTAACATATTGCTTGCGTTTTTAACCATTGATTGCTTTTTATCGGTTTTTCCCTTCCCCCAAAAAGGTGGTCACGTTAAAAGTCATCCATGGAGACAGTGCGGCTTCCTGCGCAGGGCGCGTGAAGTCAGAGAATCGTGTCGCGGCGGCCCGTGGCTTGACCCGTCGTGTCTTTAGCTAAGGTTTAGCAACATCGGCACAACATAAAAGGCTTTCCAAGCCGCTCTTTTATAACGCTCCCCCCTGTTTTGTGACACAGCAATGACATCATGTGAAAGTTTGTACTTGAAAAAACTCATGCCGCGTGATATGGAACGCGCGAACTTTCACAAATCGTTGAGGTGGGCATGTCAAAGGAAAAGAGCCAGAAGATACCGGAAGTCACCATTCGTCGCCTTTCCGCTTACCACCGGTGCCTGGTACGGGCGCGCGAGGAAGGCATGAAGGTGATTTCCTCGTCAACGCTGGCGAAAAATTGCGGGGTAAACGCCGCGCAGGTTCGCAAAGATCTGGCTTACTTTGGAAAATTCGGTATCCGGGGGATGGGGTATTACGTCGATGGCCTCTTTACCGATATCAAGAGAATCCTCGGCATTGACCGTGTCTGGAATATGGCGCTTTTCGGGGCGGGAAACCTGGGGACCGCGCTCCTTTTTTATAAAGACTTTCTGAAACAGAATTATCACATGGTTGCCGCGTTCGATATCGATCCGGAAAAGCTTCAAAAGGGGGCCATAGGTGGCGTACCCATCTATCACCCGGACAAGCTGCCGGAGATCACTCACCGGGAAAAGATAGATATTGCCATCATCGCGACGCCAGTTTCCAAGGCGCAGGGCGTGGCGGACCAGGTGGTTCAGGCAGGCATCCGCGGTATCCTGAACTTTGCCCCTACCCGGTTGAGCGTGCCTGACAATGTGGTTGTCAAGGATGTGTTTTTCACCAATATTCTGGACAACCTGGTTTATCTTCTGACAGCCTCACGATAGTAAAGGTACCCATCACGCGGCCTTTTTTATTTCACGAGGAATTTGACCGTCAGGATTCCCCACTGGCGTTCCTGTCTTACCTCGGCCGGAAGTGGCTCGAAGCGCCACCCTTTTAAGAAGCGAATGGCAACAGATTCCAGCTTCGCGCCTCCCCGCTCAACCGGTATAATCTGATCCACGATGCCATTGGGGGTTACCCAGAATTTCAGCTTAACCTGCGCGGAATGCTCAACCCGGATTTTCGGCAGTGGGGGATGATAGAGGACTTTCCGCACCGATATGGGGCCTTCCACCCCAAGTTTTACGCTGGAGGCCTTCCTGATTTTTGGCTTCGTCGATTTTTCGGTTTTCTGAATCGCCTGGCTGTTAACCGTTACCTCCCGATTCAATTCCTTGAGAATTTTCTCGCTCAACTTGTTCTCCGCCTGAGCCACCGGCAGCGAAAGGGTTCCCTGGGAAACTTCCGGTAGGGCATTGGGAAGCCCTGATTTCAAGGGGTATTTCCCAAGGGTTTTCTGGTTTTTCTCGGTGGAGGTGTAAAGCTCCGGGATTTCGCCCTTTCCGATAAAGTCAGTAGCGGGAAGCTGAATGGAGGGGGGAGGAAGAAAAAGCCCCTTCCCTGCACTGAGAGGCTGCGCCTTTTTCATGGCGAACCGCGTTCCTTCCATGGAAACAGCGGGCTTGGCTTTTTTGGGGGGAGGCTTTCGGTGAGACACGGCGGGCAAGGGAGGCAGGTTTCGGATACTGACTTGCATGGGTTTCATGTAGATGACAGGGATGATTTTAATCCGTTTGACGGATAAAAAGTCAGGAACGGAAAAAACAACCAGCGCGTGAAAGAGAAAGGAAAGGACGAAAAAGAGGATAAATATCCCGATATCCGTCTTCGAAGGAGGGGGTGAAGGGTACAAACGGCGTCACACCACCTTATCGTCTCTTTTTTTGTCGCGTGGCAATGGCCAGGCGGTTCAATCCCGCGTTCTTGGCGATGTCCATAATCTGGACCACCTTTCCGTGCGTGACTTGCGCGTCAGCCTCGATAATGACCAGCATCTTCGGGTTGATTCGCGCTTTTCGCTTCAAGATTTTACGCACGTCATCCAGGGAAACCAGTTTGCGATTCACGTAGATTTTGCCACTTTTTGTCATGGCAATCCGGACCTCTTTTTCCTGAACCTTGAGCTCCTTCGCCGAGGCCTTGGGCAGGTTTATCTTGATCCCCGGCGTTGTTACGAATGTCGTGGAAAGCATAAAGAATATCAGCAGGTTGAAGACGACATCCACCAGGGGGGTCATATCCAGTTGCGATGGTTCGCGCTGGTTTCTCCGGCGAAAGTTCATATCATCGACTCCTCAGAGGCGGTGCGCCCCTTTTCCTCGAGCAGGTCCACCAGATGCATGGAATATTTTTCCATCGTCAAAATGATACGATCGACTTTGCTGATGAGGTACCGATACATGACATAAGCCGGGATGGCGACGATGAGCCCGGCGGCGGTTGTAATCAGGGCTTCCGAAATTCCTTCCGCCAGAGAGCCGGGGTTCCCGACGCCCTGAACGGAAATCACGTTGAACGCCTTGATCATACCGGTGACGGTTCCCAGAAGTCCCAGAAGCGGTGAAACCGAGGCGACGGTGCCCACCACGCCCACGTAGCGTTCGAGCTTCGCGGCTTCTTGTCTGCCAATCCCTTCCACGGTATCCTTGACGGCTTCCCTTCCCTGGTTGAAGTTTCTGATTCCTTCGAAAATAATATTCGCCATGGAGGACCGGTCACGGCGGCAGAGAATCAGGGCTTCATGTATCTTTCTCCGATTGATCAGGTCCTCCACCTCGATGAGAAAATCTTTGGGAATAATTTTCCTTTCCCGCAGATTCCAGAGCCTTTCCAGAAAGATTCCCAGCGCGAGAATGGAGCAGAACGCGATGGGATACATGATGATGCCACCCTTCAAAAACAGTTCATACATAAGAAATTTTCCTCCTCATTTTCACTGTGGTCGCTAATGTAACCGATTCAATGCCCTTTGCGCAAGCCTTTTTACCTGCTTATCATGGGATTTCACCAAAACTTTCAGAAGCTGGCGTGCCTCTTCCTTTTTCCCCTTTTTGCCCAGCGTCACGGACAGGTGAAGCAGGAACCTCTCAGAAAAGGTTCGGCAGGCGGGGTAAGAGTAACGCACCATCAGAAGTGTTTTCAGAGACTTGTTGTATTTTCCCGTTCTTCGATAGACCTCTCCGACATAAGTCAGGGATTTGCATTTTGTCAGGGAATCAGAGGATTTCGAGGCCTGTTTGAAAGAGAGGAGGGCGGCGTGGTATTCCTTCTTTTTAAGGTAAGTTTTTCCCAATTCAAGATATAATGGCGCGCTCCACCCGATTCCAAACGTCTTGCTGTCACTATCAAGCTCTTGCTGCGCCCTTTTCAGATTTCCAGAGCGCAGGTACGCCAGGACGAGCTGTTTTCTCACATGCCTCACGATATCGACCGGCTGTTTCTCGGCGCGAAGGTATTTCTGATAGTGAATGATTGCCTGGGAGTACATTTTCTGTTTGAAGTAAAGGTTGCCCATTTCCCTCTCGGCCACGCTTTTAAAGGGGGTGTGGGACGGGCTCCTGGAAACGATACGTAGCTGGACCATGGCGGAGTCATAGAGTCCTTTCTGGATGAAGAGCCTCGCCAGATTCAGCCGGATGGCATCCGCGTGCGGGATGTTTTTGTGCGCCCTCAGATAGCTGTCGAGCAGGTCAATTTCCTGGTCCAGGTTTCCCTGCCGTTCGTAATATTCGGAGAGAAGCTGGACGACGTCGAGGGACAGGGGGGAATCCGGGAAGCGCGTCATAAAAGCGGACGCCTCCGCGAAGAACCGCTTGTAGTCCTTTTTCTGATACAGGGAAAGGATTACCCCGTAGGCGGCGTTTTCCCGAATCTTTCTGTCTTTCCTGAAAAGGGAGGCGACCTTGCGATAATAGGCCTGGCTTCTATCGTAGTCCTTCAGATTATAAAAACAGTCCCCAATTTTCATCATCGCTTTGGCCTTCAGGGGGCTCTGGGGGAAGTCCCGCAACAGGCGCTCAAAGGATTGGATCGCGGGTTTGTAAGCCTGTTGTGAATAGTATGAAAGGGCCTGCCAGTACTGCGCGTCGTCGCTGAATGAGTTCTTGGAAAAGCGGGAGGCAACCGTTTTGAAATAGCCGATCGCGCGGTTGAATGCTCCCATCCGGTAATAAACCTTGCCCAGGATAAACGTGATTTTGGCCCGGTATTCCAGGTTTCGGCGGACATTTATGTCCTGAATGGCCTCACGCAGCCATTTCGCTGCCTTCTTGTCATCTTTGAGGTTGAAATAGATTTCTCCCGTCATCCCCCTGGCGAACCCCGCGTAAGGTCCGCGCGGGAAAAGCGCGAGGTAACGCTTCAAAACCTCGAGCGCCTTTTTCCACCGTTGCTGTCCGAACCAGTACTCCGACATCTGGATCAGTGCCTTGGCGTAATCGTTAGGGCTTTGTTTCAGACGCGCGAAATACGTTGCCGCGAGCCTTTCCTGGTGAAGGTTCAGGTAGGCACTCCCCAGCCAGTACAGGGTTTCGCGGTTTCGCAAGAAATTTGGATACCGTTTCAGAACCTCTTCCCAACTGTCGATGGCGTCCCTGAACTGCCCGATCTGGTAAAACGCCAGCCCTTTCGCGAAGATGGCCATGGGTTTGAGCCGGTCTGCCTTGCCCACGATGACATGGGTGTAATATTCCGTGGCGTCCGCGTAACGTTTCGTATTGTAGGCGATATTGCCCATGATCATGTAGGCGTGTTCAAGATACGGGGATTTTGCCGCGTTCTCGAATATCTTTGCGCAGGTTTTTCCCGCGCGTTGATAATCCTTTTTATTGAAATAGTATTGAGCGAGCGCTACGGCTGTTTCCCCATACCACGGAGACGCGGGACGCATGGCCTGGAGCAATTTTTCGGCTATTTTCGCCTTTCCCTGCTGTATGGCGCTCAACGCCTGTCCATACCGGGCTTCCGCCTTCAGCTTTTGCGACGTGCCGGCGGCATGAAACGCCTGACCGAAGGAGCCAAGGGCCCGCGCGTCCTTCAAGAAGTATTCGCACCATCCTGTCAGCAGGTCAATCTTTGGAACGAGCGACGTGGGAGGGGACTGTTGCGACAGGTCTTTCAGTATCTTTTTCGCCGTCGCGTATTCTTTCCTGATAAACGCGATCTTCGCGATTTCGAACGTGGCGGGGACCTTTAAAAGGGGATCGGAAGTTCTTTTCAAGACCTTCTTGAAAGTTTCGTCTGCCAGCTCGATTTTTTTGACACGCGAGTATGACTCTGCCAGCCAGAAAAGCATGTGAGCGTAAATGGGGCTGTTGGGATAAGCGGCAATGGCGTTCTTGAAATAGTCAATGGCCTTGTCATACGCCCCCCTTTTATAAGCAATCCATCCAAGCGAATAGAGGGCGTAATCGGCGTAGGCGGATGAAGGGTAGCGCAACGCGGCGACCTTGTAGTTTTCCTCCGCGTGCGGGATGTCTTCCATGCGAAAATACGATTCCCCGATCCAGAAATAGGCCTCCCCCACCCGGGGGCTTTCCGGATAGGATTGAATCAGCTTCGTGAAGGTCTCGATCGCGTCGGCGTAGCGGTGGTTCAGAAAAAGATACTTCCCCCGTTTCTCGTAGGCCTCCGCCCCTTTGAAAAGGGTGGCCACGCGGGTCGTAATGGAACTGTGATAGGCGCATCCCGGCGTCTGGGGCGTGGGCTGCTGTTTGTTTGATTCCGGAACAACCGTTTCCTGTGCCGGAGAGGCGATAATGACGGGCCGTTCTTTTCCGCCCGGGAGAAAAGGGGACGGGACAGGGATCCGCCGCGACTCCAGGACCTTGTAAGTGGATTGCCCCGTGATGACGACGGGGGGGAGGGTTGTCTTCAGTGGCGTGTCCCCCCACTGAAGAGACGGGGTCAACCCTATCATGAAAGGAAGCACGAGCGCGACACACGCCAGACAAACGATTAATCGTCTAAGTTTCATAACTCTCCCATTTTAAGAGCTTCTAACATATCTCCCATTTGATTTCAATCTCTTGGAGTGTTTACCTTCTCCCCCGCGCGTGATAAAAAAACGCGATGGTGAAAGACATTCATCCCAAGCGGGCATTAGGCCAGCACTTTCTCGCGGACATCAACACGGCCCGGTGGATCGTCAGGCAGGCGGGCCTGTCGGCGGAAGACAGGGTCATCGAAATTGGGCCGGGTACGGGCGTAATGACACGCGCTATCCTGGAGACAGGCGCTCATGTCATCGCCATAGAGAAAGACCCGGGCCTCTGCGAGCACCTCAAAAGTATTTTTGGAGAAAGCGGGAACATCGAAATCATTCAGGGAGACGCCACCCGGTTTCCCTGGGAATCTCTGACAGACGCTGCCCGGCCGGCCGTTTTGCTGGGGAACCTTCCGTACAATGTTTCGACACTGATCCTGCGTCACCTGCTGACGAAAACGCGTTTTTTTAAAAAGTGGCAGTTCCTGTTCCAGAAAGAGGTGGCGGAGAGAATCTGCGCGAAGGCGGGAGACTCCAATTACGGGATCCTGTCCGTCTTTACCCAGTCCGTCACGCGGCCATCCATTCTGAAGATCCTGCTTCCCCGGGCCTTTTTCCCCCCGCCAAAGGTGGATTCCGCCCTTGTTTCCTTTGAAATGCTTCCCTTTCCTGCCTCCTCTCCCATGGAAGACCGTCTGTTCATCCAGATCGTCAAGGCCGCCTTTTCGCACCGACGGAAGATGCTCAAAAACAACCTGAAACACCTTTTCAGAGGCGACATTGAAGCGGTCGAGGCCTGCCTTGACGCCATCGGCCTCAAAGGCACTCTCCGCGCCCAAAACCTCACGGTCCAAGACTATCTAAAGTTGGCCAAGATTTTAGCCGCAGATTAACGCAGATGTGCGCAGATTTTTCCCTTTTATCTCTTTATAATACCCTCGTATAATAAATAAAAATTAGATGCAAAAGGCGAACGGTAAAACAATATTTCACGCGAAGGCGCAAAGACGCTAAATATTTTATATTATTAGATAAATCATGTTTCCTTTGCGGTTTTCTCGGCTTTGCGTGAGACAGTTGTTTGAATTATTTCAACCAGATTTTTTTCTTTTTCATCAGAGTCTTAGCTTATTTTGATCTGTGTGCGAAGCCTGTGCAAATCTGTGGCTAATTCTTCTTGTGATACGTGTACGAAGTCCGCGTAAATCCGTGTCCTATAGTTGTTTTTACCTGTGTGCGAAAATCTGTGGCCGATTTTGTTTACATAATAAATTTCATGATTATATTTTTTTCAGTGAAAAAAATTTCACCTGGAGGAAAAAATGATGCGATTCGACAAATTCACACTCAAGGCCCAGGAGGCCATTCAATCCGCGCAAAAGGTCGCGGAAACACACAACCATCAGCAGATCGAGCCTGAACACCTGTTGATGGCGCTGATGGAACAGCCGGAAGGCATCGTGCTGCCCATCCTGCAGAAGCTGGGGGCTTCGCGTGACGCGATCCTTCAGAGCCTGCAAAACGCTCTGAGCAAAAAACCCGCCGTCACGGGTGGCGGGGTAGGTGAAATCTATCTTTCTCCCACCCTGAATAAGATATTTGAAAACGCCCTGTCGGAGGCGGACCGCCTGAAGGACGAATACATCAGCACAGAGCACCTTCTGATCGCCACCGCCGATGACGAAACCTCGGACGCGGGAAGAATTTTGAGGGAAAACGGGGTCACCAAAGACGCCATTTTTACGATTCTGAAAGATATCCGTGGCAATCAGCGCGTCGTGGACCAGAATCCTGAGGAAAAATACCAGGCCCTGAAGCGCTACAGTCGGGACCTGACGGAAGAGGCGCGCAAGGGGAAGCTGGACCCGGTCATCGGGCGGGATGAAGAGATCCGCCGCGTGATTCAGGTCCTCTCCCGAAGAACCAAAAACAACCCTGTACTTATCGGTGAACCGGGCGTGGGGAAGACCGCCATCGTCGAGGGTCTTGCCCAGCGTATCGTTAATGGCGACGTCCCGGAAACCCTGAAAAACAAGCGCCTCGTCGCGCTGGACCTGGGAGCCCTGATCGCTGGCGCCAAGTTCAGGGGCGAATTCGAGGATCGCCTGAAGGCGGTGCTGAACGAGATTATCGAGTCTGAAGGCCAGATTATCCTCTTTATTGACGAGCTCCATACGTTGGTTGGCGCGGGTTCGGCGCAGGGGTCCATGGACGCCTCCAACATGCTCAAACCCGCCCTGGCGCGTGGTAAATTGCGATGCATCGGCGCCACCACGCTGGACGAATATCGAAAATATATCGAGAAAGACGCGGCATTGGAACGTCGGTTCCAGCCCGTTTTCGTGGGAGAACCCTCCGTGGAGGACACGATTGCCATCCTGAGGGGGCTCAAGGAAAAATATGAGCTGCATCATGGCGTCCGAATCAAGGACTCCGCCATCATCGCCGCGGCGGTTCTGTCGCACCGGTACATCTCTGACCGGTTTCTCCCTGACAAGGCCGTGGACCTGATTGACGAAGCCACCTCGCGGCTTCGGATTGAAATAGACAGCGTCCCAACCGAGATCGACGAGCTGCAGCGTAAGATGATGCAACTGGAGATTGAAAAACAGGCCCTCAAAAAGGAAACCGACCCCGCTTCAAGGGATCGCCTGAAGAAGATCGACGAGGAACTAAGCCAGTTGAAGGAAGAAATCGCGCAGAAACAGATTCACTGGCAGAACGAGAAAGAGGCGATTCAGAAGATTCAGGACCTGAAGGCCAGGTTGGATGCCCTGAAGAACGAAGAAGCGGAAGCGGAGCGTCACGGAGACCTGGAAAAGGTCGCTCAGATTCGCTATGGCCAGTTGGTTGAAGTGCAGAAGCAACTGGAGGAAACGCAAAGGCATCTGGAAGAATTGCAGAAAGACAAAAAGATGCTCAAGGAAGAGGTGGACGAAGAAGATGTCGCTGCCGTGGTTTCCAAGTGGACGGGCATTCCCGTTTCCAAGATGCTGGAAGGCGAGGTGGAAAAGCTCATCCATATGGAAGAACGGATCAAGCAGCGCGTGGTCGGGCAGGATGACGCCATCGAGGCGGTGGCCAACGCTATCCGGCGGGCCCGCGCGGGGCTGCAGGACCCCAAACGCCCCATCGGTTCCTTCATCTTTCTCGGACCCACCGGTGTTGGGAAAACGGAGCTGGCGCGTGCCCTGGCGGAATTCCTGTTCGACGATGAACAGGCCATGGTCCGGATCGACATGTCCGAATTCATGGAAAAACACTCCGTTTCGCGCCTGATTGGCGCGCCTCCGGGATATGTCGGCTACGAGGAGGGAGGTTACCTAACCGAGGCAGTTCGGCGTCGTCCCTACTCCATCGTCCTCATGGACGAAATCGAAAAGGCGCATCCCGACGTCTTCAACATCCTCCTGCAGATTCTTGATGACGGACGGTTGACAGACGGCCAGGGGCGGACGGTCGATTTCAAGAACACCGTGATTATCATGACCTCCAACCTGGGAAGCCAGTGGATCATGGAATTGGGTCCCACGCGGTACGAGGAAATGAAGGAAAAGGTCATGGCGGTCCTGCGTCAGTCCTTCAAACCGGAGTTCCTCAACCGCGTGGATGACATCATCATCTTCCACGCCCTTACGCGGGAACACATCCGCCAGATCGTGGACATCCAGCTCAAATACCTCGAGAGGCTCCTTGAAAACCGGAAACTTAAGCTTGACGTGAATGACAAAGCGAAAGAGCGGCTCGCGACCCTGGGATATGACCCCAATTACGGCGCGCGTCCTCTGAAGCGTGTCATCCAGAAAGAGATTCAGAACCCGCTCGCCATGGAAATCCTCAGTGGAAAGTACAAAGAAGGTGACACCATACATGTGACGGTGGAAGGCGATTCATTCGCCTTCCACTAAACTATATTTTGGGGACACGGATTCACACAGACTTCGTACACGGATAAAAATGAAACATGAAAATGTTGCATGACAACCTCACTGAGCGGGTGATTAAGGCCTTTTACGAGGTTTATAATACACTTGGATATGGGTTTCTCGAAAAGGTTTATGAAAACGCGATGGTATTGGAGCTTCAAAAAGGGGGACTGAAAGTTGTTCAACAGGCACCGATCCATGTATTTTACAACGGACAGATTATTGGTGATTATTTTGCAGATTTACTGATTGAAGAGAAGGTAATTGTAGAATTGAAATCTACTAAAACCATTTCAAATGAGCATATTGCGCAAATCCTCAACTACTTAAAAGCCACAAATATAGAGGTGGGATTGATCTTGAATTTCGGCCCCAGGCCTCAGGTAAAACGGAAGGTTTACGATAACCACCTGAAATAGCCATTCGCTCATAGTTGCAGCCAATTACGGCATCGACCTATTAATTTTTATCAAATCCGTGTCCCATTGATGTTTTTATCTTTGCGTGATCCATAAAACCCACATTCCAAACCTCTCTTCACGCCAAGTTCACCAGTGACATGAAGTATCCTCATTCTGTTTTTCTCCGCGTGTTTTGTGGCTTTATATGAGCCATGGAAGATTTCGTTCCTTTTTCATTCCTCACGCAAAGGCCCGTCACTAAAACCTATATGCGCATGGATTCACCAAAAACGTTGTCAGCGGTTTTAGTGCCGGGCAAAGGTACCAAGACGCAAAGAAATAAAAGAATAACAATACATTATATTCTTTGCATCAACCATTAAACCTTCTTTTGATCCGTGTACGAAGTCCGTGTAAATCCGTGTCCAGATTTTTTATTTTTCCTCTTGATTTGTTCAAAAATCCATGGTAAAAGGTGTGCGCTTTTGTTGGGCCTGAGGGCCGTTAGCTCAGTTGGTAGAGCAGCAGACTTTTAATCTGTTGGTCGCAGGTTCGATTCCTGCACGGCTCACCATATCGCGTCCCCATCGTCTAGCCTGGCCCAGGACACCGGCCTTTCACGCCGGCGACAGGGGTTCAAATCCCCTTGGGGACGCCATTTCTTTATGGGACACGGATTTACACGGATACACGCGGATTTTTCTTTTTTTCTGATTAAAACAACTTAAACACCAGCCTCACGCAAAGGCGCAAAGACGCCAAGAATTTAAAATATAAAGAGAAATAATGTCAAATACAGATAATTTCAATCCTATGTCTTTTTATCATTTATGAAAAAGAAACATTTTCTTTATGTTTTCTTTGCGGGCTTGGCGGCTTGGCGTGATATATTATTGTTTTTATGTTTTTGGTTTTATCTTTAAACCTGTCAGACAGGTTTAAGGTAGATGGTTTACCCCGTGAAATTGACGAAGTCACAGCGCAGCGGATTTCACTGGAGCGTAAATCTGCAGCTTTTTTCTCTTTTTATCCATTCACGAACAATTTTGGGATCAGCCATAAAGAACGCGACCTTCTCTGATGATGCCCTTTATAAAAGGATCACCCAGTCTAATCCGCTCGACAAGTTCTTCAGGCCGGAAAACAATCATATCTGCTGCCATGTCACGGTCAATTATGTTCTCAAGCTCACGTAATCGCTCTAAACCATTCAAAGGCACCTTTTCTTTTATAATAAGGAAATCCAGGTCGTTGGCTTTCTCATATTCTCCACGTGCCGCGGAACCAAACAGGATAATCTTTGAGGGGTTGTATTTTTCAATAATTTGACGTGTAATTTTTTCTATTTCCTGTTGTATTCTATCAGGTTTCATATTTTAAAAATAACAAAAAAACATTCTTCATGTCAATCAACGATGCGGAATCCTTTCACGCCGGCGACAGGGGTTCAAATCACCTTGGGGACGCCATTTCTTTATGGGACACGGATTCACACGGACTTCGTACACGGATTGAAGAGAAAAATGCGCTTTTAAACAACACTAAGTAGCCCTGAGAATTTTAGCTGAATTTTAATGTCCTTGTTTTATTTGGATTATATCTGTGTAAATCTGTGTTTATCCGTGTCCAATTTTTCTTTAAAAGTGACAAAATTTGTCACAAGCCCTGACATAAATTGGCATAAAACAAAGGTGCCAGGTTAAAAGTAACGGTTTAAAGGTAGAAAAAAAGGAATATTTTGCGTGGCATAATAATTGCTTGAATAGGTGCGTGAAGAGAAAAAAGCAAAAAAAGGAGGTGAAGCAAGTTATTTGGGGGGTTGACTGAAATAGTCAAAAACATCTAAAAACAAAAAACCAAAAAAGGAGATATATCATGATGAAAAAAATGAGAAATGCGAAAGGTTTTACCCTGATCGAGTTGATGATCGTTATCGCGATCATCGGGATCCTGGCTGCCATCGCCATCCCAATGTATCGGACACAGACCTGTAAAGCAAGATTAACGGAAGTAACAAATGCCATGAGTAACGTTGCTTCGGCAATTGTTGCGTATTACAATGAAAACGGAGAATTCCCTCCTGATTCAGGTACTGTCGATAAAATAAAAAGTGATTTAGGAGTGGGGCTTCCTACAAAAAATGGTAGAATAGATAAGGCAAAATGGACGAAATCGAGTCGAGAAATTGATGTTACCCTTGGTACGATAGCTGGGTGCCCTAATACGGTTAATGGAAAAGACCTTATCTTGACTGCAAATACAGATACCAACACAGGATCAATTTATTGGGATTGGTCAGCATCCCAAGGTTTCCCAAGTGCCTATTTGCCTAAAAAGTAGTTTTAAAAAGAAAAAATAAAATAAGAAAAAAATTCACTTGATATGCTGAGTTAACACTCAGCATATCAAGTGAATGCGAGAGGAAATAAAGTGTTTTTCAACAAAAAAGGCATGACCCTTATCGAGCTTATGATTGTTGTAGCGATCGTAGGCATACTCGCGTCAGTTGCTGTTGTTGTGTACAGTAACGTTCGCTCTAAAGGTTATGTTACCGAGGCCAAACAGGCCTTAATGACGATTTATCAGGAACAGGAAAACTACAGGGCTGAACACGGGACCTATGCGACCAACCCTTCTGATTTGCCATTCTTCAAAAAAGGCCATCCACAGACGGTGGGACAATATTCAGTTGATTTAACACTCCTTAACCCTAATGAATTCAGGGCAAAAGCAGACCCAGATAGCGGAAAAATGGCTTACAAAGCCAATGACAAATATACTGGGTGGCTTGAGATTTACGCAACGGATGGGGTAATGACAAAAAGCTCCCAGCATATTGCCAACGACTGGCCGTGAGATTTCACAGCCACTGAACAAAACAGATTTCGCGCCCCGACCAAAAATTTTAGCCACAGATTTACACGGTTATACGCAGATTATTTTCTTTTTCTGATTAAAACAGCTTAAACACCAGCATATCGCAAAGGCCTGGCACTAAAACCTTTGATAACGTTCTTGGTGAATCCATGCGCATATAGGTTTTAGTGCCTGGCAATGGCGAAATAACTATAACTTATAGATATATAAAGAAAATTAACATCACAAGCTGGCAATTTCAACCCTATGTATTCTTTATCATTTATGAAAAAGAAACATTTTCTTTATGTTTTCTTTGCGGTCTTTGCGACTTTGCGTGATCCATACAACCCATATTCCAAACCTCCCCTCACACCAAATTCACCAGGAACATGAAAATCTTTTTTTGTTTTTCTTCGCGTGTCCAGATTTTTGAATGAATCATGGAAAACTTCGATCTCATTTCATTTCTCACGCAAAGGCGCAAAGACACAAAGAAATGAAATAATAACAATACTTGCATTCAACTTGTAAGTGCAACAGGAGTTGGTGAAGGGGGCAAGCTGTGATAGGAAACATAGCGAACCTTCTCCACCAAGTAAAAGGAGCGCTTATGAGGACCTATCATCAGCTTACACAAGAGCAAAGATACCAGATTTACGCTTTAAAGAAAACGGACACGACCTTAACCAGAATAGCTGAGATTATTGGGGTAGATAAATCGACCATTTCAAGAGAGCTCAAACGGAACAAAGGAAAGCGGGGGTA
>WGDA01000043.1 GCA_015493505.1 Pseudomonadota bacterium
GGCGGTCTTGTCCCCTTTGATGGCTTCTATGGCCACTTTGGCTTTGAATTCATCTGTGAACTTCCTGCGCTGTTTCATCCCTGTGAACCCCCTTTCTTTTGTCTACTCCTTTTCACTTTAACATACTGTCCCATTTCTGGGGTCCACTATAAAGAAAGCGTGATAGCGAGAATATGGCACGGGCGGACGAAAGCGGAAGATTATGACGCGTATTCGGCGTTTTTGAAGGAAAGAGCGATACCGGACTATCGTGGCACGGAAGGGTTCATCCGGCTGATCTTCCTGAGGGCGTTGAAGGATGGGGTGGGTCACTTCACGTTGATAACGTTTTGGGAGGATATCGAAGCCATTAAGAAGTTCGCGGGTGATGAGTACGAGAAAGCAAAATATTATCCTGAAGATAATGGCTACCTGCTGGAGTTTGAAGAGGAAGTGACGCACTCCGAAGTGTTCGCGGAAGCGTAGGGCAGGTGTCGCGAAAAAAGTATGTGGCTCATGATGTTCGCGTGAGTCCGACCCCTTTCGGGTTGTCCTCCCGCCATACCCGTTAGGGGATTTAAAGAGGAAACCTGAAAATATCCTTTGTCGCCGGCTCTCTTGACAACCCGCCAGTTTTTCCGTAGATAGGTTGAATCATTTGAAGGAGTTTTGAAGCCTTGGCAAGAATAGAAATCAAGCAGTCTTTATGTAAGGGATGCGCCTTGTGCACGACCTTGTGCCCGGAGGGCCTGATTGAGATCGGCAAGCGACTCAACGAAAGCGGCTATTTCTTCGCGGTCTTTCGTGAAGAAGGCACGTGCAAGGGGTGCGCCCTGTGCGCGAAAATCTGCCCGGATGTCGCGATTGAGGTGTGGAAATGACGGAGAAACAGGATCTGGTGAAAGGGAATGAGGCGGTGGCCATGGGCGCCCTGGACGCCGGGTGCCGCCACTATTTTGGATACCCCATCACACCCCAGAGCGATATCCCTGAATACCTCTCCTATCACCTCCCAAAATTGGGCGGGGAATTCGTTCAGGCGGAGAGTGAAGTGGCCGCCATCAACATGCTCCTGGGGGCCGCCGCCACGGGCGTGCGCGCCATGACCTCCTCTTCCAGCCCGGGGATTTCCCTGATGCAGGAGGGGTTGTCATACATCGCGGGAAGCGAGATCCCCATTGTAATTATCAACATGTCCCGAAGCGGCCCGGGCCTGGGGGGCATCGCCCCCTCGCAGGGCGACTATTTTCAAGCCGTCAAGGGAGGAGGGCATGGGGATTATCACCTGCTGGTTTTGGCACCTAACTCTGTGCAGGAGCTGTATGACCTGACGATTCTTGCCTTTGAACTGGCGGAGAAGTATCGCAATCCCGTCATGATCCTGGGGGACGCCATGATTGGCCAGATGAAGGAGCCGCTGTTGAGACGGACCCCGGAAAAGATTGTGGAATACCCCAAGGACTGGGCCCTGACGGGCGCGAAAGGACGGCCCCAGCGCGTTTTGAAATCCCTGTACCTGAAAGATGGTGAGCTGACGGCCCATAACTGGAAGCTCCACCAGAAGTACGAGGCAATGAAGAAGGATGAGATCCGGTACGAGGAGGTTTTCGTGGAGGACGCGGAACTGATCCTGGTTGCCTTTGGAAGCGCCGCCCGCATCAGCCGGACGTCGGTGATGATGGCCCGGGAGCAGGGGATGAAGGTAGGCCTTTTCCGGCCCATCACCCTTTTCCCGTTTCCGGAGCCGCGGCTCGCCGACTTCGCGAAGAAAGACGTCGGCTTTTTCGTGGTTGAGCTGAACACGGGCCAAATGGTGGAGGACGTGAAGATTGCCACCGCGGGGAGGTCCGTTGACTTTTTCGGGAAACCGCCGGGCGCGCTCCCCACGCCGGAAGAGATTTTTGAGAAAATCCGGGAAATATATCCCGGTTGATGGAGAGATAAGATGCAGGCTGCAGAGAAAAAGGTTTTTGAGAGGCCGAGGACACTCAAAGAGGTACCCTTCCACTTCTGTCCCGGATGCCATCATGGGATCGCCCATCGGATGGTCGCCGAGGCGATCGACAAGTTTCAGCTGAGAGAGCGGACTATCGGGGTGGCTTCCGTCGGGTGTTCCGTCTTTCTCTATGATTACTTTGACGTGGATGTGATCGAGGCGCCTCATGGCCGCGCGGCCGCTGTGGCCACAGGAGTGAAGCGTGCCCGGAATGATCGGATCGTTTTCAGCTATCAGGGCGACGGGGACCTGGCGTCCATTGGCATTGCGGAGACGATTCACACGGCGAACCGAGGGGAAAATATCACCATTATCTTCATCAACAACACGGTTTACGGCATGACGGGAGGGCAATTGGCCCCTACCACTTTGCTGGGGCAGAAGACCAGCACGAGCCCCTACGGCCGGGATTTCATGCAGGATGGCTATCCCATCCGCATGACGGAGATTCTGGCCACCCTCGAGGGCACCGCCTTTGCCGCGCGGGTCGCCTTTACCACGCCCAAAAATATCAACATGGCCAAAAAGGCCATTGAAAAGGCCTTCCAGTTTCAAAAGGAAGAGCTGGGTTTTACCTTTGTGGAGGTTCTTTCCGCTTGTCCCACCAACTGGGGGCTCAGCCCCGTCGACTCCATGAAGCGGGTGGAAAATGAGATGATTCCCTATTTTCCCCTGGGGATCTTCAAGGAACGGAAGGCGGCCGATGTCCTGTAAATTCAAGAGAGGAAACGCGCGATGATTCAGTCAGTCATTATGGCGGGGTTTGGCGGTCAGGGGATTCTCCTCATCGGGAACATGCTGGCCTATGCCGCTCTCGGGGAAGGGAAACACGTGACCTACATGCCCGCTTATGGCGTTGAAATGCGGGGAGGGACCGCCAACTGCACGGTGGTGGTGTCGGATGAGCCGATCGGGTCACCCATTGTGGGCAAGCCGGACGCGGTGATTGTCATGAACCTGCCGTCCTTGAAAAAGTTCGAGTCGTGGATCAAACCGGAAGGGAAGCTTTTTCTGAATACCTCTCTCGCCCCGGCGGACGAAAGGACCCGTGAGGATATCGCCTTCTACCCGATCCCTGCGAATGACCTGGCCTCGCAGATGGGAAACGCCAGGCTCGCCAACATGATTCTGATTGGTGCCTACGTGAAGGCCACCGGCATCGTTTCGCAGGACGCGCTCATCGATTCCCTTTCCAAGGTGATTTCGGAAAGGAACGCGCGGTTCATCCCGCAGAATATCGAGGCGATCAAGCTTGGCGCCGATCAGGTTGAAACGGCCAACCCCTAACACCCGGAGGAGCTATGGAAGAGCGCGGTGACACCACCCTTGCGCAGGTGGGGGAAAAGATTAAGAAGGTCAGGGAGCAGAAAAAGATGAGTCTCGCTGACCTGGCGGAGAAGACGGGATACTCTTCCGCTATCCTGTCACAGATCGAAAACCATCTCCTTTCACCATCCCTGGGAACCCTCATCCAGATTTCCCATGCCCTGAATGTGCCCCTCAGCAAGCTTTTCGGCGAGAAGCGGGGGCATCCCTACACCATTGTCCGAAAAGATGAAAGAAAGCTGATTTCCCGGTTCGCCTCCAAGGAGGGGGTGAATTACGGGTACACGTATGAATCCCTTGGGTACGACAAAAAGAACCGCCGCATGGAGCCCTTTGTGGTCACGCTCGAACCGGCAACCGTCAAACACGCGAAGCTCTCTTCCCACAGCGGGGAGGAGTTCATCTATGTCCTCGAGGGAAAGATGGAGGTGGCGCTGGGGGATCTGCGGGACACGCTTTCACCGGGGGATTCCATTTACTACGACTCCACCATCCCCCATCGGGTTTCCTGCGCTGGGGAGACGCCCGCAAAGATCCTGGCGGTGCTGTTCACGGAATCCTGATCCCCGTACCCACGCGATGTTTTTGACTCCCCCTTCCTCCGGGGTGGCTGAGGAAGGGGGTTACTGTTTGTACTTCTGGAGGTTTTTCGGCACCCACCAACGGATAAAGTTGTAGCTAATACCGGCGGGGGCGGGTTTGATCCCGTGGAACCTGGCGCTGATAATGGGCAGGGACATGGGGATGTACAGGAAGGTGTAAGGCTGATCTTCCGCCAGGATCTCCTGAAACCTGAAATAGGCCTCCTTCCTCTTTTCGATATCAAAGGTGGTGCGGCCTTCTTCCAGGAGGCGGTCCACCTCCCGGTTCCGGTAGCTGATGAAATTGAGCCCGTTCCCCTTGATCTTGGAAGAGTGCCAGATGTCGAACAGGTCCGGGTCCTGGCCGGTTGTCCACCCCAGGATGACCGCCTGGAAACGCCGCTTGTTGATAAACTGGCTGATGAAAGAGGCCCATTCGATGGTGCGTATCTTCATCTTGATGCCCACCATTTTGAGGCGCCACTGGATAATCTCCGCCGTTTTCATTCGGCTGTTGTTGCCCTGGTTCGTGATGACGGTGAATTCAAAGGGGCGGCCGTTTTTATAGAGGAGCCCATCCTTGGGGTTCAGCTTCCAGCCGCAGGCGCGTAGCAGGGCCCGGGCTTTCTTAGGATTGTAAGGATATCGCTTCACGTGGGGATTGTAGTACCAAGTGTCGGGTTTGTAGGGACCCGTGGCGACCTTTCCCAGCCCCAGAAGCACCCCCTTCACGATCTCCTTCTTGTCGATGGCGTAGCTGATGGCCTGCCGGACGCGCCGGTCTTTGAACAGGGGGTCCCGGAGGTTGTATCCCAGGTACGTGTAGGAGAAGGAGAGGTATTTGTATTTTCTGAAGTTCTTTTTGAAGAAAGGGGTATTGGTCTGCCGGCGGTACTGGAGCGGGGTCAGCCCCATTTCATCCAGCGACCCGTTCTTCAGCACCATGAACATGGTGGCCATGTCGGGGATGATGCGATAGAC
This sequence comes from Pseudomonadota bacterium, assembly GCA_015493505.1. Classification (GTDB taxonomy): domain Bacteria; phylum Desulfobacterota; class S145-22; order S145-22; family S145-22; genus S145-22. The sequence goes on from WGDA01000043.1 coordinate 4,864, forward strand.
GTACCGGTCGATGTAGGGCCGGCCCTCAAAATAGTTCGGGTTGGCACGCAGGACGATTTTCTCTCCCGGCACCCATTTGTCGAAGATGTAGGGGCCTGTCCCGACGGGGTGGCGGGCCAGGGGGCTTTTGGTGATGGGGGTATCGGCGAGCAGGTGTTTGGGGAGGATGGCCGCTCCCCAGCTCCCCAGCGCGGGGGCGAACGGATGGTCGTATTTCACCACGACCGTGTAGGGATCCGGGCAGGTGACCTTTTTGACCATCATGAAATCCCCCGCGTAGGCGGTCGGGGTCTTGGGGTCGATGGTGACCTTGTAGGTAAACAGGACGTCATCCGACGTGAATGGCTTACCGTCCTGCCACGTGACCCCTTTTCTGAGGTGAAAGGTGATGGTGAGCCCGTCGGGAGAAATATCCCACGATTTGGCCAGGTCTCCCACCAGCTTCAGGTTCTTGTTGTATTTGACCAGGCCGTTGTAAACGAGACTCGCGATGTCCTGAGAGGCGCTGTCGGTGGCCAGGATCGGGATGAGGTTGCTCGCGTCGCCGATGGATCCGACGATGATGGTATCCCCTGTGACGGGCTTCTCGGCCTGTGCCCCGCAGGCAGCTTTAGGGAGGATGAGAGCCAGGATCCCGAGAGTCAGGATAAAGGGAAAAAGCCGGCGCTTCACTACCTTTTCACGACCCACTTTCCGTTGGGAAGCTGAATTTTCCAGCCGGGCTTCGCCTTCTTTCTCCGGAGATCCGCGAACTGCGCCGCCGCCTTCGGATAGACCTTATCCAGGTTTTTCTTGTTGATGGGCAGGTGATTGATCTCCAGGATCGCCTTTGCCATGCCGAGGATGACGATGGAACGGTCGTGGTTTTCATCGCTCAGCGCAAGGGCGTCGTTCCGTTTCAGGCGGGTAAAGGGGGTAAGAAACCCGGTATTCGCCTCGCCCACGAGTCTTCTATCTCGCAGTCGGTTGATGATGGGCAGGCGTTTCCCCATTCGCCGGTACGCGTTGACGACGTCAGGCATCCTCATGATGTGCTGGGAGATCTGGACGGCCAGGTTGTCTTCCGCGTAGGCGACGGAGACGAACCAGGTGGACGGATTCAGGAAACTCTGCGGGCTGGAGGAGGGCGGGGCCGGCTTCGCCGGCGGAGAGGTTTTCGGCTTGGTGGACGAAGGTGCCCCCGGTTTCGCTGCCGGTGGCTTCATGAGCTGATTTTCCAGGTTTTCGTAGGCCTTTTCCACGTCCCGCGCCGGAAAATAGATATTGACCGTAATCACGGCGCAGGAAAAGAGGAACATGATGATAAAGGGTAGGATGGTACGCGACAGGGTCTTCATGACTTTCATGTTTGTCTCCTTTTTACTTTGTTTTAATAACAGGATTTGACATGCTTTGTCCACTGGGAACCTGAAGAATCTCCCAGATCAGGTCTTTCAGGCTGATTCGGTTGGCAAAACGGGAAACGGACATGGAGAGGTCCTTGAACCCCAGAAAGCTGTGTGAAATCTCGAGTGTTTTGAAGACAATGATGCCACGTTCGATTTCCGCCCGGATCACACCCTTGTTGAACGGGCGGTATTTTCCGTAAAAGAGGAAACGCCCCTTTTTGCCTGTCATTTTGCGAATGAAGTCCTGGCTGATACGCCTGGGTTCTTCCGGTGTTTTAACGACGTTTGCCTCGAACGCCCCCTGCATGGTTTCCACTTTACCCCCATCGCCCGCCAGGGTCAAGGAGGCGTTCACCCTGCCGCTGAGCGCGTCTTTCATGCCGGCGATCCGGTCGCAGAGGTTGTGAAGGCTGACGCGTTTGAAGCGCAGCGCCGTTTTCCAGTGATAAGGGACAAAGAGGTCGATCTGCCCGTTCCCCGTTGCCGTTCCGAGGAGCAGTTCACCGGCCAGGGAAACGAGGCGCAGAGCGTGGCCCCGGGCGGTAATCTTTCCAGACACGTGATGAATCTTGAGGAACCCGAACTCCACGGAAGAAATCTTGAGGCCCCCCGCCGCTGCAGGCGTCGTAAGATGGCCTGAATTAAGGGGGGCGGGGTGACCCACGAGTGGGATTTGGAGGTTGAATGGCACGTTCAGGGAGACATTTCTCAGCACGATGGGCGCGAGAATGTTTTTCAGGGATCCGTTCAGGGCAAGGGAACCGGCGGTGGAAAGCGTATTCGCCCGGGTCAGGCAGGTCGCTTTTAATGACAGGTCACCGTCCGCTTCGATGTTTGGCAGGAAGTCCGGGAAGAGGCTCTGGATGAGAGGCTGCAGCGCCTTCAGACTGGATATATGAAGGGAAATCTCGGCTCGTGTTCCCGACAGGAGATGCGCGGGATGGGGAATCGTGGCGGTGGCCTTTATCCTCATGGCGTTCTTGACAACGACGTCCAGGGTGGGAAGTGTCAACCGGCCTTGCCGGTATCTGAACTTTGTCCGAAAGCGGGTTGCCATGACGGGGGCATAGTAAGGCTTTACCCTCAGGTCTTCAGACTGAAGGGTGCCGGACAGCGCGGGCGTCGGCGTTTTGAATTCCCCGCTGAGGGCGAACTGGATCCGGCCATCGAGTGATTCGATGGGTGATTCAGAGGGAAGCAGGTCCGGAGACAGGTTCAGGTCGACGACTCCCTTGATACGCGCTTTGAGTGTGGGCAATGACAGAGAGAGCGATTCAAGGGAGAGGCGCTGGGAGTGGTACCGGGCGGAAAGAGATCTAACGGCGACTTTTTCCGGGGTTAGGGATAAGACCTGTATCTGAAGGCCCTGGACAAGGTGCTTTTCCCATGAAATTTTGGGGGACAAGAGGCGTTTCCCGGCTACCTTTATGGCGTACCGGCCTTTCGCGAGGGACCCCTGGATGTCGATTTGGTCGGCCGATATCCGTGCCGCAATGGGTGCGCGAAGGGTCAAAAGGGGGGTGGCGAGATGGGCGGTGAAAGTACCAACCATCTCGCGCGTGCGTGTGTCCACCGTGAGCCGGATGGTAATCGTCATTCGCGAGGCGGTAACGAGGTAAGGGCCTTTGATGACGGGGTTGGTCAGGTTGAGGGTCAGGACTATCCGGGAAGTGCCGGTTTTTTCGCGCTTCAGGGTGAGCGTGAAGGCACCCTCCCCGTCAAACGATGTGTTTTCGCATAGCCGGGGGAACAGGGAGGCCATGACCTTTTTCATAAGAAGGTGCTGTCCCTGAAGATTGAGGGTGGTTGAAGGGGCGCGCGACACGATCTGAAGGATTTTGTCAGAGACGGTCCGGGGCACCGGGCCGCCCAGAAAGGGGGACACCATCCGCGCCACGTCCGCCATCGCCTGCCGGGCCTGCCACGTCCAGGTTGCGGGCTGCCGGGGGCGTGCTACCGTCTGGCACGTTCCCGCGCGAGGGAGGAAAAGGGTGAACAGGAGGAAACAAGCCAGGCAAACGCCCGCCATTTCCCAGGGCCGGTTAATTTTTCCCCCTTTAAAAACCATGGCGCCCTCGCGCGTGTGAGGTGGTCACAAATTCCTATCCCCGGGCCGCATGGTGTGGCGCGCCACCCTCCAGAAATGTCCTGGGGTCGAGAAGACGGGCGCCAATCAGAGTGGCAAAGGCGCGGGCGAACGCCGCCGCCTTCGGGACCGGGTTGACCACCACAGTGTCGCGGACGAACCTGTGAATCAGGGACAGTGATTTCGCTACCCCCGATCCCTCCAATGGCTCTGTGGAACGTCCGTCCGTCAGGATATAGAGGTCGATCGCCTGGTACCGGTCGCGCCACTGGCGGATCAGCCGCTCCACCAGGTGAATTCCCTGTCTGAGGGGTGTCCCGCCGTTTTCTTCGAGGCCGGATAAACGGTGCAGGATGAATGGCAGGCTGGTCGTGGGCTGGACAAGGATTTTCGCGGAGGTTCCCTGAACGGTTATGATGCCCACGGGATCCCGGCGCAGATACGCCTCGTTCAGAAATCTTTCCGCCCACGCGCGCGCCAGTTTTCTGGTTTCGGCCATGGAATCGCTGACGTCCAGGAGAAAGAGGATCAGCCTGACTTGAGGGCTGCTGAATACGGGCGCCCGGAAGTCATCACGGGTGGGACGCGCGCGGCCCATCTTCCAGGCATGGAAAAGGGTCGCGATTTCATCGACACGGCCAGTGTGCCAGGCGCGATGGGCGCGTTTCCTTCCCTTGTCCGACAAGGCTTCCCGACGAAACCGCGCGCGGCCGCCCGCACGGACAGAGGGTGCCTTCTTTATCCTGTTCGGGGATCTCCGGATGAATGTGGGAGTTTCAGGACGCCCTTCCTGGCTTCTGGCCGGGGCTGGGGTGTTGCCCCTATTTGCCCCCATGTGGATGAATTTTTTTACCCCCTGGGTGCTTTTTTTTTTCGGTAAAACGGGGAACGCAGCCATCCGCTCCTGCTCCGGTCCTCCGCATCCTTGCCACCCCGATATACCTTTTCTTCAATCTCCTCCCAGGTGACCACGTGCTGAATGTCTTTCCAGGGTAGCCGATGCTGCAGCGCCAGGGGCATCACGGCCTGAATGTCTTCCCAGCTCACGGTGTCGTGGCCCTCCCAGGCCGCCCGTGCCTGCGCCGCGCGAAGGGTGGAAAGCTCGGCCCGATGAGTGCCGATCCCCGCGTTCATAACCGTCTCGAGGACCTGTGACAGGAGGGCTTCGGGGATTTCAACCCGCGTCACGCGCTTTCGCGCCTCTCGGAGCCGCCGTGAAAGGGCCTTCTGCTCCGCCTCGAACCGCGCGCTGAATCCCCACGGGTCTCCTTCATAGGCCTGCGCCCGGTTGAAGACCTCGGCGCGCCCCTCGACGCTGGAAAGGCCGCTGACGTGAACCGCCAGCCCGAACCGGTCCAGAAGTTGCGGCCTCAGCCACCCCTCTTCCGGGTTCATCGTTCCCACCAGGACAAAGCGCGCGCTGAAATCCTGGGAGATGCCTTCCCGTTCCAGGCGGTACCGACCGGTTGCCGCCGCGTCCAGAATCACATCCATCAGGTGGTCGGCAAGCAGGTTCACCTCGTCGATGTAGAGGATCTGTCCGTCCGCGCGAGACAGGATACCGGATTTGATGGATACCTTTCCCGTGGCCAGGGTTTTTTCCGCGTCCACCGTTCCCAGAACCATCTCCTCTCCGCTTCCCAGAGGCAGCTCGACGACCTGCACCTCCGGAAGGAGCGTTGACAGGCTGCGAACCAGCGTGGTTTTGCCTGTCCCCTTTTCCCCCAACAGCAGAACCCCGTGAACACCCGGGTTGATGAGGGCGTACAGCAGGGCCTCCTTGGCTTTTTCCTGGTTCACGATGGCGGAAAAGGGAAACAGGGGCCTGTTGCCAGCCGGGGATTGGCGTTCCTCTTTTGCTTTGGCTTTCTCGGGGGATTTTGGTTCTCTGACGGCTTCCATGTTCCGGCTCCTACAACCGTCTTTACCTTCCTTCCCCTCCCCTGTCAAGCGGCGGGAATTTTGACCCGCGCTCCAGCAAATAAGCCTCGAGCCGGCCAAGGATTTTGTGGTCGAGCCCGGATAACGCCAGGTCGGATACTTCCTGGAAAGGGACGAAGCGTCCCGCCTTTTGGATAATCGCGGGGATTTTCGCCTCCAGGCGGATGAGGACGGGCCGGACCGTGACGCGGAAGTGGGTGTAGGCGTGTTTTACCTCAGGGAGGGCCACTGATCCCGATTCGGGAAGTTCCGGGAAACCGTCGCCGTTCAGCGGAACGCCCCACAAACCGCCCAGCATTTCGTCCGGGGCGCGTTTTCTGAGAAAGATCGCGCCGTCTCGCAGAATCAGGTATCCGGTTCGGTAGATGTGGGGAACGCGTTTTTTTTCGGGTTTCACCGGGTACCGGTGGACGGATCCAGTCTGCCACGCGGCGCAGGACTCCCGGAGGGGACAGGTGTCGCAAAGGGGTCGGGATGGCAGGCACCGGAGGGCGCCCAGCTCCATCAGGGCCTCGTTCATCTCCCCGGCCGGGTATCCTTCGTAAAAGGGTCCGAGGAGGCGTTCCGCGTCCTGTCTCGTGACCTCTTTTTCAAACGCGAAGAGCCTCGCGGTAACCCTCCGGACGTTGCCATCCACGGCGATCACCTGGGCGCCGAAGCAGAAAGAGGCGATGGCCGCGGCGGTATAGGGCCCGATCCCCGGAAGCCGGATCAGCTCGCGGGGGTGCCGGGGGAAGCGTTCATGATACTCATCCATGACGATGCGGGCGCATCGGTGCAGGTTCCGTGCCCGGCTGTAGTACCCGAGACCTTCCCACACCTTCAGAACCTCATCCAGGCTTGCGTTCGCGAGGCGGACAAGGTTGGGGAAATGGCGCATCCACCGGCGATAATATTCAACAGCCGTCCGCACCTGTGTCTGCTGGAGCATAATCTCGGAAATCCACACACGATACGGTGTCCTGGGTTCTTCCCGCCAGGGCAAGGTTCGCCCGTTGGCCTGGAACCATTGGAGGAGAGGTGTGGCGATGGGGTGGTTAGTCATCTTGCTGACGGAACAGGCGTCTGTATTCTTTTGCCATGCAACGGTCCTGAACCACGGTGATGCCGTTTTCTTCCGCAAGGCGCACGGCATCCTCATCCCTGATCCCTTCCTGCATCCAGATAATCTGAATGTCGCCCTTCTTGTGCCGGCGCTGAATGGCTTGCCGGACAATCTCCATGACATCCCCGGAGGGGCGGAAGATTACCACCGTATCCACAGCGTCTTCGACATCACGCAAGCTGGGGTACGCGCGTTCGTTGGCTATCGTTTCCGCGTGGGGATTGATGGGGATGACACGGTACCCCTGGGACATGAGAAAACGGGGGACGTTGTGTGCCGCTTTCGTGATGCCCCGGGACATGCCCACGACGCCCAGGGTTTTTGAGGTTTCCATAATCTTTCGAAGCCTTTCGTCTTCCATTTCCATGTAGCGCATGTCTGCCCCCGGGATATTTTTTCGCGGTGGGCAACGCAAAGGCGAAAATATTTCGCTTTAGTTCCCCGCGTAATCCATTCATACGCATTTTTTTCGCTTAACGCAACCCCGCCCGGTTTTGTCTCAGAGCTTCAACTGTAACTATATGAAATAACATGATAAATAAATAAATATTGTTTGGCATGTATATTGCTTAAAGATTGCCAAGGAGAGTGAAATGTTTGGGGCAGGAGCTGAATTTCAAAACAAGACAGGCTATACACGGCAATCCCTCCGGGGACGCGCGCTCGACTGGGAACATAAGCCGCCCGCGTTCAAGCGGTATGAGAATGTTGGGAAGGTGCGGCTCGCTACGCCCCAGGTTCAGGGCGGGATGCCCCTTTGGGAGACGATGCAGCGGCGAAGGTCCCGAAGGGAGTTTGAAGAAGCCCCGCTGTCCCTTGAAACGCTTTCGCAACTCATCTGGGCGACACAGGGGGTTACGGGAGTGGCGGGAGACACGCTGTTTCGCACAGCCCCTTCGGCGGGAGGGTTGTTCCCCATCGAAACCTACCTCGTCGTGAACGCCGTGGAAGGGCTCGAGAGGGGCCTGTATCACCTGTTCCTGCCGGAATGGGAGCTGGAGTTCCTCTCGGCGGGCAACTTGGGGGTTCCCCTTGCCAGAGCGGCGCTGGGACAAGGGATGTTGTCGAGAGCCGCTGTCGATTTTGTCTGGACAGCGATGGTTCCACGCAGCGCGTGGAAGTATGAGCAGCGTGCTTACCGTTATATTTATCTCGACGCGGGACACATTTGCCAGAATTTGTATCTGGCGTGCGAGTCCCTCAACCTGGGATGTTGCGCGGTGGGCGCGTTTTTTGATGGAGAGGTCAACCAGATTTTAGGTGTTGACGGAGAAAACGAGATGGCTGTGTATCTCGCGGCAGTGGGAAAGTCAGTCCACTCATAACAAAAAATTTATTCAAAGGAGGAATAAAAAGATGGCAGAAGCCAAGGTAAGTATAGACCAGGCGACGATAGAGGCGCACGAGAAGGCGCTATCAGACGGTGTAGAGACCGTATTTGACCGAGCGGCGCGGATCAAGCCGTGTCCGATCGGGGCAGGTGGTGCGTGCTGCAAGAACTGCGGCATGGGGCCGTGTCGGGTACCGGCTCCGA
>WGDA01000044.1 GCA_015493505.1 Pseudomonadota bacterium
ATTTTGGGGACGGGTTTTGAGCTTCCCGGTTTGGGCCACATGTATTCAACGAATCCGGCGCCGTTTTTTTTGCAGACCTTTACGAATTCCACAAAGAGGTGTTTGCCATTGGGGTCTTTGAATGTTGTCAGGTCCTTTCCGTCGAGCGAGGGTTTGATGGGGTGCATCACCATTCTCGGGTGTAGGTCATTTATCCAGAAATATCCCTCTTTATTTTTGCCGTAACGCAACCCTTTGATGACTTGGAGCGCCATTTTTTTTACTTTATCGGGCGGTTGGCCGCTGTTGTTTTTATAAATTTCCTCGATAACATCATAGGCAACGTCTACCACGTTCTTTACCTGTTTCCTGACCTGCTGCCTTAGTCTTTTGGGGTCTTTTGTGTCCAGGTAATAAGCGTTTAGTGTGTTGTAAGCCACTTCTACGTCCGTTTTTAACATGGATGTGGCGTCTGTTTTCAGTTTGTGCCGGATATGAGGGAGAAGGTAGAAAGATATCCCCAGAATAAACACCAAGGATGACACAATCGATATGGAGATAATTTTAAACAGAATGGAAAAACGGAAGCCTTTTCTTAGAATTTTCATTGAACACCTCTCTTTCGTCAAGGTCGCCACCCCTGGCGCCTTATTATTTTTCTTTATCCCTGCGCATTGAATTTCTGGACAGTTAGTTTCAACTGTTCGGAGAGCGCCGCCAGCTCCTTGGCCGCGCGGGCCGATTCGGTGATCCCCTCCGCAGTCTTTTGACTCACCGCCATGATGCCATCCACGTTCCTGGTGATCTCCCCTACCGCGGCTGTCTGCTCTTGTGCCGCTGCCGCTATCCCGGTCACCATCTCTGCTGTGTTCCCGGTCTTCGCCACGATCTCCCCGAGGGAATTGCCGGCCTCTCCCGCCAACGCCGTGGCCTCCGACACTTCCTTGAGCGTCTCCTCAATCATCTCTACCGACTGACGGATTCCTTCCTGTATCTGCTCGATGGCCTCCCCCACGCTCTCCGTCGATTCCGCCGTCTGCTTGGCCAGCTCTTTTACCTCGCCTGCCACCACGGCAAAACCCTTTCCGGCTTCGCCAGCCGAGGCCGCCTCGATGGTAGCATTGAGCGCCAGGAGATTGGTCTGATCCGCAATGTCGCTTATGACATCGATAACCTTGTCAATTTCCCGGCTTTTTTCTGCCAGGGCTTCCACTGACTCAGCCACTTTTTGGGTGGTTGCCGCGAGATTCTGTATCTTTTCGACCGATTTTTCAACGACATCGCTTCCCTGAGTGGCTACACTGCGGGCTTCCTGAGAGCGATTGGCAGCTTTTTGCGCATTCTTAGCCACCTCGGCGATGGTGGCGTTCATCTCCTCCACGGCAGCCGCCACCTGGTTCGCTTGAGTTGCCTGTTCTTCTGCGCCCGTCGCGATCTCATCGGATTGAGAAGAGAGGACCTCCGCCGCGGAAGCGACCTGATTGGCGACCTCCTGAACCTCTTTCGCCACTTTCAGGAGAATCTGGCGGTTATTTTCAATCTCTTCCTGAGCCTTCTTCTGGCCTGTAATATCCGCCGCCATGCCCATCGCGCCCGTGATTTCCCCCTTGAGATTCCTTAAGGGAGCCACGGTTCCCTGAATCACCAAATTACCTATTTCCAGCTCCTGTGTGACAGGGTCGCCTAATTTTATGGCTTGTTGGGCCATTTCAAGGGTTTCAGGGCCAAAGGCTTCGCCGAGATCCATTCCGATTTTTGCCCCCATGGCTTTCGTATGCTCATTCACGAAGGTAATTTTCAGGGCTTCATCCGCAGTCCAGAATGGCACGGGGATCCCGTTTTTAATCGACTGCCCTTCGCCAATCACACCGTTTAACATGTCTTTGAGGGCTTGCGCCATCTGGCCGATTTCGTCTTTTCCGGGAACCGTAATCGTCCGGTTCAAATCCCCAGCCGCAATGGCCTTAAGATCTTCAAGAATGCCTTTAATTGGACGCGTGATGTTGAACGCAGCGAACAGGGCGATAAGGATGGCCATGAGGTAGAGAAAACCACCCGTCATGAAAGCGATCTTGCGGATGGCGTAGATGGGCGCGAAGGCTTCCTTTTTCGAAATATCGGTGATAAGCGCCCACGGCTTTCCGGTGGTTAGATTCACGGGGGTATAGGCGGAAATCACGTCTTCTCCAAGGTAATTTTTCGTTTCGGCAATCCCGGTCTTGCCTGAAAGCGCTTCGCGGACGGCCCGCGTATCCACGCTGCCATTGCCCGGGTTTTCCATGGACGTATAAACACTCCTGTCTTTCGGGTCCAGACGGGAATCCGAGCGCATAAGTTTATCAGGACCGACAAGATAGATCTCGCCGGTTTTGCCGAGATGAACACCGCTCCACAAGATCTCGTTGATGAGGGAGGGGGGAAGGCTGGCGGCCATGGCGCCCATGTAAACGTGAGGGTCAAAAAGGAGGGTGGGATCATCCCCGTTGACGATGGGTATAATCATGAACATTCGAGGTTTTCCCTTCGCCGGGGGATAAGGGGACATGTCCGTGATAACGGGCTTCTTGGTTCTGGAAACCTTCACGAACCCTTTGGCCAGGGGTGTGGTTTTCAGCGATCCGGACAGCAGGTTGGTACCCAGATCCCCGTTTTTAGCGTGAGAGGCGATGATATTCCCCTTGGCGTCGATAAAGAGGTAATCATCCAACTGGTATTGTTTCGCGATGGCGTCCATGTTCTTTTGCAGGGAGACCGTGAGCGCTTTGTAAACGTCCGACTTCGTTCCATGGCCAAGATTGAAGGCGCGGTCGAATTTCGCGAAGGTATAACGAAGATCTCCGGTCTGGGTCAGGGAGGCGAGGTTCTTTTCCAGAGTTTTGAAATAGATTTCAATCTCCCCTTTCTTGACGTCCCTGGTGGAGGAGAGCTCGTTATAAATCCTGTGCGTCAGGGCGTTCATGCTTTTTATGGCCGTGATGGAGCCCAGAATGACGGAAGGAATAATGGCCGCCATCAGAAACAGGATGGTCAGCCTAATCTTGATGGATAGATTTCTCCATGCTTGCATAACGCCTCCTTTATTTATCGGTTCTCCATTACACCGTCACCACCTTGTTCCCGGTGTCAAAATTTTTGACAAGGGGAAAAAACAAATCCCTTCCTTATAATCGGATAAAAACTCCGAAAGTTAAGGGTGGTCGGGCGCGCATATATACGTTCCCTCTCTTCCAAATCAATTGACGCGTTTATTTCCTCTTCCTCCTGTGCTATATTAAGCAATGTTTGTGCCATATACAATTATAGGGATGTGAGGCCTAAAAGGTTTGTCACCCGGAGGGCCTTTGTGTTATAGTCAGCCTAAAAAAGGGGAAGATAATGATTGGTATATCAAAACTCTATTGTGGTGTGGTGGAACCGTCGGATCCGTTACGCTACGGACGGGATTCTTCGAAG
>WGDA01000045.1 GCA_015493505.1 Pseudomonadota bacterium
GGGACGATTTCTTCTCGGTGCACCTTCCCCCAGACCGAATAAAACGGATGCGTAATCGACAAGCCCATCCCTTGGAAACCCCTATCGCCTTAGCGGTCTGCTCCATGGTAAACCCAAACTCCAAAGGGAAATAGACTGCCTGGGCTTGCCTAAGTTCCTCAGCCGTTTTTGCCTTGGATAATAACTCCTTTGCCTTATCCAATACCTCCCACCCTCCTGCTTTCCTTGCCATATGTCCACCTCCTCCTAAGATGAACATATTATATCACTTATGATTTAGAAATGGAATAACATTCGTGTCATCATTTTTTCTTCGTTGTGTATTCTCTCCGTGTTGACCGTCAAGGTATTATTTGTATGTATATGACATACAAGTTACCCTCTTTCCAATACATATTTAATGAAAGAGGGTAACTTGTGCAAGGGGTTTGCTTTATACCGTTATCCCCGGAATCTTGACGCCTTTTTTCCTTGCGGTTTCAATGGCGATTTCATAGCCGGCGTCTGCGTGGCGTGCCACACCGCTACCGGGATCGTTGGTCAGGACCCGCTCGATCCGCCTGGCCGCCTCATCCGTTCCGTCCGCCACGATGACCTGGCCGGCATGGATGGAGTATCCGATACCCACACCGCCGCCGTGGTGAATCGAAACCCAGGTCGCCCCGCTGGCCGTGTTGAGCATAGCATTGAGCAGCGGCCAGTCAGCAATGGCGTCGGAGCCATCCTTCATGGCCTCTGTTTCCCGGTTGGGGGAGGCCACGGAGCCGGTGTCGTGATGGTCGCGGCCGATGACGATGGGCGCGGACAGGTCTCCCCGTTTCACCATTTCGTTGATGATGAGGGCGAACCGGGCGCGTTCCCCATAGCCTAACCAGCAGATGCGGGCAGGGAGTCCCTGGAACTTCACCTTCTTCTGTGCCTTGTGAATCCAGTTGACCAGGAGGGCGTCATCGGCGAATTCCTTCAGAACCACCTCATCCGTTTTGTAAATATCTTCGGGGTCTCCGGACAGGGCCACCCATCGGAAGGGGCCTTTCCCCTCGCAGAAAAGCGGACGGATGTATTTCGGGACGTATCCCTCGATGTCGAAGGCGTTCTTCAGCCCGTTCGCGAAGGCCTGTCCCCGGATGTTGTTGCCGTAGTCAAAGACATGTGCCCCCATCTCCTCGAGCTTCAGCATTGCTTCCACGTGCGTGACCATGGCGTCCAGCGCCAGTTTTTTGTATCGCTCCGGATCTTCTTTGCGGAGCCGCAGTGCCTCTTCATAGGGAACCTGGTTCGGGACATACCCGTTCAGTTCATCGTGGGCGGATGTCTGGTCGGTAACCACGTCCGGAACGATCCCCCGCCTGACGAATTCCGGAAAAATATCCGCCGCGTTTCCGAGAAGGCCGATTGACAGCGGGGTTCCCGCCTGTTTAGCCGCGTTCGCCTTTTCCAGCGCCACATCGAGGGAATCGGTCCACTCGTCCAGGTATCCCGAGGCGATGCGTTTTTCGATCCGCGCCTTGTCCACCTCGACCACAATCGCCACGCCATCGTTCATGGTGATGGCCAGGGGTTGGGCTCCGCCCATACCGCCCAGGCCGGCGGTCAGGGTCAGCTTCCCCTTCAGGGTGGCGTTGAAATGGGTTCGCGCGACCGCCGCCAGGGTTTCATAGGTGCCCTGCACGATTCCCTGGGTGGCGATGTAGATCCAGCTTCCCGCCGTCATCTGCCCGTACATGATGAGCCCCTGCGCCTCCAGCTTCCGGAAGTAGTCCCACGTCGCCCAGTGGGGCACGAGGTTGGAGTTGGCAATCAGGACGCGGGGGGCGTCCGGGTGTGTTTTGAAGATGCCGACCGGCTTGCCGGACTGGACCAGCAGGGTTTCGTCCGATTCAAGCGTTTTCAGGGAAGCGACGATCTGGTCGAAGGCCTCCCAGCTCCGCGCGGCGCGCCCGGTGCCGCCGTACACGATCAGTTGCTCAGGCAGTTCGGCTACCTCCGGGTCCAGGTTGTTCATCAGCATCCGCATGGCCGCTTCGGTCTGCCATGACTTACAGCTCAAGCTGGTGCCTCTCGGTGCTCTGATGACTCGTCCCATTTTGAATCCCTCCTTTTTACCCGCCCAGGTAGGCCCGCTGGACCTCCGGGTTGTCTTTCAGTTGTTGCGCCTCGCCCTCCCACCGGAATCGCCCCGTTTCCAGGACGTACCCCCGGTGGGCGATAGACAGGGCCTTTTTGGCGTTTTGTTCCACGAGGAGAATCGTCTTCCCCTCCTCATTCAGCTCTTTGATGATTCTGAAAACCTCTTGCACGTATTTGGGCATCAGGCCCAGGGAAACCTCATCCATCAGGACCAGGGGGGGGTCGCCCATCAGGGTTCGGCCAATGGCCAGCATCTGCTGCTCGCCACCCGAAAGGGTTTTGGCGCGCTGGTTCCTCCGGGATTTCAGGACGGGAAACCGCGCGTATACCGCCTCCAGACGCTGTTTCAAAAGAGATTTGTCCTGAATGAGATATCCCCCCATCTCCAGGTTTTCCTGTACGTCCATATCGCCAAACAGCCGCCGCCCTTCCGGGGCGATGCCAATCCCCAGCTTCGCCCTTTCATGGGCGGACAGATGCGTAATCTCCTTTCCGTTAAGGGTGATAGTCCCGCGGTAAGCGGGCTGAAACCCCATCAGGGTCCGCAGGATACTCGTCTTTCCCGCTCCGTTGGCGCCGATGATGGTAATCAGTTCTCCGTCTTCCACAGTGAAGGAAACCCCGTGAACCGCCCGGAATTCCCCGTAACGCACCTCGAGATTCCGCACGTCAAGCATCTTCTTCCCTCCCGAGATACGCCTCGATAACCTGTGGATGGGCGCGGATTTCTTCCGGCGATCCTTCGGCAATCTTGATCCCATGATCCAGCACGACGATTCGTTCGCACAACTCCATGACCACTGGCATATTGTGCTCGATGACGAGAACCGTCATGCCTTCCCGGTTGAGGGATGCCACCAGGCTTACCAGTTCCTCCATCTCTTCCGCGCGTAAGCCGCCGGCGGGTTCGTCGAGCAGAATCAGTTCGGGATGCAGGGCCAGGGCGCGGGCGATCTCCAGGCGTTTTTTCATCCCGAGGGGAAGGTTTTCGGCCTTTACATCCGAGATTTTCAGAAGGCCCACGCGGGAAAGGAGGGCTTTTGCCTCTGAAACAGAATCGTCTGCCCTGAACCGCCTGGCCGCGGCGAGAAAACGGGGATATCTGGAGGCCCCCAGGGCGACCAGGACATTTTCCAGCACGGTAAGCCCCTTGAAGGGGCGGACGATCTGAAAGGTGCGCCCGATTCCCATGGCCGCTATCCTGGAAGGGCCCAGCCCCGTCAGGTCTTTCCCATTGTAGCGAATGGTTCCTTCCGTGGGCGGAAACGTCCCGGTAATGAGGTTGAACAGGGTAGTTTTCCCCGCGCCATTGGGGCCGATCAGCCCCAGGATCTCCCCTTTTCCCAAGGAAAAGGAGACCCGGTCCAGCGCCTTCAGCCCTTCGAAATGTTTGGAGACCGCGTCAATTTCAAGCAGCGGGTTCATAGCCTCGCGTCTCCTTCTTCCACAACCGTTTCAGTGTCCGGGTGACGAAGCTGTCGATACCCAGCAGTCCCTGGGGCTGAAACCGCATCAGGACCACCAGCATCACTCCGTACAGCAGGGTCCGGTAATTCAGGATGGGCCTGAACAGTTCCGGTGCGACCCCCAGGACAATCGCGCCGATGATGGGACCCCGAAGGGTTCCAATCCCGCCGAAAACCACCATGGAGAGGATGACGATGGATTCCGCGAACCCAAAGTCCGTGGCGCTGATGAAGGACATGAAATGGGCGTAGAGGCTCCCCGCAAGCCCGGCCATGGCGCTGCCCAGGACGAAGGCGATAACCTTGAAGCGCGTAAGGTTGACGCCCGACATCTCCGCGGCGGTTTCGTCCTCCCGGATCGCGGATAGCGCCAGCCCGGTCCAGCTTCGTGTCAGCCACCCGTCCACGAGGATGGACAGAAGGATGAAGAGGAGCACCATGATAAGGTATTCGGGTTTCGTCATGTCGGACCCGTGGATGGACGGGACGGGAATGTTGCTGATTCCCAGCGCGCCACCAAAAAAGGGAACATACAGAAAGACAGCCTGGACCACGAAGTTAATGCCCATGGTGGTAATCGCCAGAAAATCTTCCCTGACCCGAAGACAGGGGATACCCAAAATGGCCCCCACGATGCCGGTCACCACCACGGCAAAGGGCAGACAGACAAAGAAGGGCGCGCCCACCCGGGTCGCCAGCATCCCGGAGGCGTAGGCTCCGATCCCGAAAAAGGCGGCGTGCCCGAGTGAGATCTGCCCCGCGTAGCCCGTGATGATGTTCAGGCTTATGGCAAGAATCACATAGATACCGATGGTGATGGAGACGGTGACGATATAGGCGGACACAATGCTACTCCTTGCCCAGCAGCCCGTAGGGCCGGAACATCAGGACCGCGATCATGACAATGAACGCCAGGGCGTCGCGGGGAAGGGGAACGTTGACATACCCGATGAGAAAGGTTTCGGAGATACCGATCAGAAAGGCACCCAGGATGGTTCCGGGGATGCTGCCCATGCCGCCCAGGACGATGATGGCCAGCGCCTTGTAGGCGGGGATGTCTCCCATGGTGGGATAGACGGAATTGTAAAAAACCCCCACCAGGACGCCGGCGGCACCGGCCAGGGCGGAACTGATAAAGAAGCTCAGCAGAATAATCTTTTCAGTCGCCACCCCCAGGGCATCCGCCATTTCCCGGTCCATGGAAACGGCCCGCAGGGCCTTGCCCATCCGCGTGCGGGTGATAACCCACCACAGCAGGACGAGCAGAACAATCGTGACGCCGAAAACCAGCATCTGTGGGGCGCTGATCCGGGCAGAGCCCAGAATCCACGGCTTCTGCCTGAAATGAACGGAAAAGGCCTTCACGTACGGGCCCGCTATAATCCTGAAGGTCTCTTCCATGGCGATAAAAAGTCCGATGCTCGCGATGAGGGGCACGATCCGGGATTTGTCCAGCATCGATTTGTACAGAAAACGCTCAATCAGGATACCGGCAACGCCGCTCAGGAACATGGCGGCCAGCATGGCGAGAAACAGGTTGGGGACCAGGCGATAGACCCACAACCCAATATACGCCCCCATGGCGTAAACCCCGGCGTGGGCGATATGCAGAATCTTCAGCACGCCATACACCATGGTCAGTCCCAAGGCGATGAGGGCGTAGATGCTGCCAATCGTGAAGCCGTTGATCAGTTGCTGTCCAAGCATAATTGCCCTCCTTCCCGAAGAGGCCGGAAGACCTCTTCGGGAAGAATAAACGATTGAGCCTTTCTCAAATTATTTGTTCGGCGGGGTGATGATCTCCGGGTCGGAAATCACGCCAAAGTAATGGAATTCGCCTCCCTTGACGATCTGAACCTGAACCGGTTTCATGGCCTCCCCCAGCTTGTTGAAATGGGTGATGCGCCCGGTCAGGCCATCAAAATCCTTGGTTTCGGCGATGGCTTTTCGAATTGCCTTCGGGTTGGGCCCCGCCTTGCGAATGGCGTTAACCACCACCATGAAGGCGTCATAGCTGGAAGCCCCAACCATATCCGGTTCCATGCCGTATTTCTTTTTATAGGCCTTGATAAAGTTCTGGACAAAGGGGCGAGGATCGTCCCGGTTGAGGTTGGTGGTAATGACGACCCCGTTGGCGGCGTCACCGGCAAGCTCCAGGAATTTCGGCGAGTCGAACCCTTCCTCGCCTTCGATCCTGCATGTCAGCCCCAGTTCCCGCGCCTGTTTGACGGCCAGTGCCGCCTCTTCGTAGTATCCGCTGATGAACAGGAGGTCGGGATCCAGCGCCTTCACCTTGGTCAGCATGGCGGAGAAGTCCTTGGTTCCAATGGCGAAGGCGTGCTCGTAAACAACCTTTCCGCCAAATTTCTTGATGCGCTCGTGGAAGCCCTTGGACAGCGCCCGGCCAAAATCGTTGTCGATGGTAAACATGGCGATGGTTTTGGCCTTTAGAAGGTTCACGGCGACCTCGCCGGCGGCTTTACCCTCCACCTCGCCGAGGAAGCCGGTCCGGAAGATATAGGGCCCCGCCCGCGTGATGCTTGGGTCCACGGCGTAAGCGGCCACCATGGGGATCCCCGCCTTGTTGAAGATGGGAGCCGTCACCCGCGTCGGGGTGCTGTAAGACCCGCTGACTACCGCCACGACCTTGTCCCGCTCAACCAGCTTGTTGGCAATCGCGACGGATTCCTGCGGATTGACGCGGTCGTCATAGATCACGAGTTTGACCTTGTTCCCGTTGATGCCGCCACTGACGTTGATCTTCTCAAGGGCGAGCGTCACGGCGTTTTTCGCGGATGCCCCATCCGCGGCGGCAAATCCCGTCAGGGGAGCAAAGAATCCGATTTTAATTTCCCCCGCCCACAGGGTTCCCACGCCCACGCAGAGGGCCAGGAGACTTATCAGTCCACCCAATATCCATTTTTTCATCTTCCTACCTCCTTCTTGGTGTTGATGTGTTCACGCGTTGAATTGTTCGGGATGCCTCACCTCCTTTCTATTCTCCCACAACGTTTTCCATGGGATTGAAATCCGCCTCAAAGCGGTATCGGTCGGAGCGGTACAGGTAATGGACCCACGTAATGGGACGTTCATGGGTATAGGTCGTCCGGATCATGTAGAAGCAGCAGGCGCCTGGCTCAATCCCGAGCAGGGCGGCGTTCTTCTCGCCTATCCGCCTGACCTCCAGAAACTGTTTCACGCGGGTAAGGGGCAGGTTCAGCTTTTTGATGAGGATATCATGAATAGACCCGGTTCCCAGGTCCTCTTCGAGCACGGGCCGGCACAGGGAGTAATTCAGGTAACGCGTTTCAAGCATCAGGGGGATCCCGTCCGCCAGCCGAAGGCGCCTGACCTTGATGACCCGCGCGCCCTCCCGCAGGTCAAGCGCCGTCGCGATTTCCCTCGTAGCGGGCTGCACGGTGGACTCCAGGACACGGGTGGAGGGGACCATGCCGAGGGATGAAATGTACCGGTTGAAGCTGGTAACCTTAAAAAATCCCTGGTGGAGCTTTTGCGGGGTCACGTAGCTTCCCTTTCCCCGGCTGCGCCAGATGAGCCCCCGGCGGCTCAGCGCCGTCAGGGCCTTGTTGACCGTCATCCGGGACAGCCCGAGCCGATGGGCCAGCTCGACCTCCGAGGGGAGCTGCTCTCCCTCCTTCAGTTCCCCGTCCAGGATGGCGCGGGAAAGGGCCTGTTCGATCTGGCGGTAAGCCGCTTCCCCCGTTCCCTTTTTAATTCTGATATGCATGGCCACGACCCGTCACACTCCTCATTGTATATACTATATGGTCAAATTTTTGGTGTTTGTCAAGAACCATGTCGGCTTCGCCAAAAGTCCAATTTCTGTGTCGCGCTGCATCCTTCGTCATTAAAGCGACTTTCAAGGTCGCCTCATTCCTCAGGAATTGCGATCCTTGAACTTGGAACTTTTGTCTCTGCCTTCTAATTCTGGCTTTTTGCGAATGCATCAACACGGAGGCAACTGATCAGCGGAACTTTCCGAAGGCCTCCACGGGAATGGGGCAGAGGATAATCTTTCTGGCCCAGAGGCAGTCCCCGCAGGAGGGCATGTTGGACCAGCAGTCCATTTCGGTGCCCCTGACGTATGCGCAGGCGTCCACGAGGGGGCAGTCGGTGCAGGAGGGAAACTGGGCGTGGGTCACCAGGTATCGGAACCAAAGGTAGGCCCTGCTCTCCCAGATGTCCTGAAGCGAGGTTTGGCCCACATTCCCAAACGAGACGGAGGTCACCTGCTTTTCACGGCCAAACACGACTTCGGGGTAGGTGTGGAGAAACCGGTAGCAGGGAGCAACTTCCCCGTCCCAGCGGACAATGGTGGTCTTTTTCTCCACGAAGTCACAATGCCGTTCCGTGCGCAGGGAAAACTCCGGCAGTTTCAGCAGGAATCCCCGGTCTTCGCACGATTTGAGGTAAACCCCGTGAAGCTGATCCGACAGGTCCAGGGACCCGTCATAGGCGATGAGATGGGAAAACGCCTTGTTTGGCGGAAGGAGGTTGGAAAAAATCATCGCCTGAACCTCGAACTGCTTCGTGTATTCCGTTAGGTCATAGAGGTGCCGATAATTTTCCTTGGTAATCACCGTTTCCACCCCAATGTGGGGGAGGTCACTGCCGCGCGCGTTTTTCATGTCGCGCAGGCGCGCCAGCTTCGTGGCGGTGTCTTCAGAGACCGCGTGCCCCACCCTGGTCGGCATCATGGGGATGACATCCAGTGAAAAATAGATAAGGTCCACCTTCAGGGCGATGAGAGCGGCCATGATTTCATCCGTCAGGAGGGCACCGTTTGTCGAAAGCCCCACCCGGTAGCCGCGTTGCCTCGCGAGGCGCGCCATTTCGAGGAACCGGGGATGCGCAAGAGGTTCGCCGATCCCGCCAAAATAGATCATCCGCAGGTCCCGAAATTCCCGGGCGTCGTCCAGAATTTTCAGAAAGAGGGGCATTCCCATGTCGCCTTCCCGTTCCTTCCAGGCCTGTTTGAAGCACATCCTGCAGTTCAGGTTGCACCGATTGGTTATTTCAAGATAAATGTACCGGGCGTCCGGCGTTTCATTCAGGCGCACCGACCCCATTCCGATTTCAAACTCCTGCATCATTGCCTCCCGTTCGTGTGCCTTATTGTGACAGTGTGCCAGAAAGGGAAAAGGGATGCAACCGGGTGGGGAGTTATCCAGAAGCGCGAGACAAAAAAAGGGACCCGGGATTTCACCCGGGCCCCTTCTTTGTCTTACGCCGTTGCGTCGGATCTTAGAAGAAGTAGTAGGCGCAAAGGATGAAGGAATTCATATCCGCGTCATCGTTGCCGTAGGCATCCGTCTTGACATAGTCGTTCTTCGCGTAGGTGTATTCAGCCCCGAACATGATGCTGCGGGCGGGACGCCACCAGATGTTGCCGGTGATGTTCCACGCGTCGTTGACCATGGAGCCAGGATAGTAGTCTTTGTCGTCGATCTCATCATAGCCACCGAAGGCGCCGATCCAGACCTGGTTACTGATCCAGTAGTTCAGGCCAACCCATCCACCGTAGCCATCGACCTCGTCGATGCTGCCGTCGGGCTTCCTTACAAAGTCATAGCCCAAGGTCAGGGACGCGGCGTTGCCCAGGGCCTGGCCATAGTAGAACTTCCCGGACAGGGCCAGGTTGCCAGCCTTCTGGCCACGATCCTTAGAGGAAATGACCGGCACGAAGTAGTCTAACTCGACGCCATAGGTATCGAAATCATCGCCACTTCTGACCTTAACGCCATCCTTGTAGATGTCGTCCGGCTCGGCCATATTGCCATAGATGCCCTGCAGCCATAATCCAAGAGGACGGCCACCGGCATAACCCAGGGCCTTGCTGATCAGGGACAGCTCTACGCTGGTGTAGGGAAAGCCGAGGTATTCAGTGTTGAAGCCAGCATGATCATCATCATAGGTCATGACCATCAACTCGGCGCCGAAGGTGTTGTCGCCGCTGGGGAACTTCTGGGCGATATCAACCCGCAGGCCACGGCGGAAACCGTCACCCACGATGGAGTTGAAGTTTTCCACGAAGGGGGCGTGACGGGTCCCGAACATGGCCCAGCCTTTCCCGATCGTGATCTTCGTATTGCCCTTTGTCAGATAGATTTCACCGATCCGCATACGTGGAGATTCATTGTGGTGTTGGGGACCACTGAAATCGCCGTACATATCGAATTCCATCCGACCGGCGGTCTTCCACCCGGCAAAGGAATCGCCATACATCTTGAAGCCGAAGCGGCTCTGGAAGGCGTTGGTCACCATCTGGCCGTTTTCACCCGCCGTGGTGTCCTTGTGAGGAAGGTGCTGATAAACCTGAAGACTTTTATACTGAATCTTGTCCGTGTAGCCGGCACGGAATTTCACATAGCCGTAGAAGATGAATTTCTTGGCGCAGCCGCAGGCGATTTCCGTCTGGCTGACTTTCGCCTGCGCCACGCTCGGCAGGGTCACCATTGTCATGCCCATGACAAACGCTACTGCCGCGAATAAGAGAAGAAACTTTTTCATTTGTTACTCCTTTTTGTTTTTGGTTGTCTCTGTTGCCGTTTAACTCACTTACCCCAAAACTAACCTAAAAAAACCTCTTTTTTCACCTCCTTTCCCTTTTTTGAAGGGGTCCTCCCTCTTCTGGAACGCACTATAAACCCGGTTTTTCCGTTTGTCAAGAGAAAAATTAAAATTTTTTAATGAAATTTTCTTAATCCTCAGATTTCGCGGATTACACAGGGGTAAAAGGCAAAAGGAGTTATTAAGTTTTAGGTTTTAAGTTTTAAGCCACTTAAAACTGAGACCAACCAGACAAACTGAAACTATGAGGCACGCGGAGAAAAACAGAAAAAAGATTGTCCATATTCCTGGTGAATTTGGCGTGAGGATAGGTTTGGGAAGTAAAAAACCTTCACCCTTTCATCTCGATCAGCCGGCTGGCCATCTTTTCCGCGAGGAAGACGGCCGACTCGATATCGAGGAAGCAGAGGATGGTTTCATCAAACAAGACCTTCGCCCGGGCCTCGAACCCTTCCCGCGCGTCTTCGTCCCAGAAGAGGAGGAGAAAAGGCGTTTTGGGGAGGGGATGGATGACAGCCTTGAGGTCCGCGCTGGTTTCCAGATCGGCAAAGGCGCCGCCGATCTTCTGAACAGCCGTTTTCAGGCCCGCCACGTTCCCCGTGAAGGCCCGCGCGATCCGTTTCTCACAGGTTTCTTCCAGTTCGGGTTTCTTGGGGATGCTGCCCGGCAGGGCGTCGATGCTGATCCAGTTGCCCGTGGGGGATTTGCGACAGTTGCTGGCGATGTAATTGTACAGCAAAATCGTATCCCACACGTCGTGTTCCGGAACGTCGTCGAGAGCCCGGGCCTCTTGCTTGGAGATTTCATATCGGTGCCCCAGATAGGGGAGAATCATAGTGTCTTTCCCGTCCCTTTTTATATATTCACCACCGAGGTAAGGCGCGAGCTCGGCGAAATCATAGTCCTGAATTTTGCCGGTGACGAATTCCTTCGCGGTCTTAAAACGGTCCGGGGCCAGATGTGTTTTTTTTGCCTGCTGCTCTTTGAGGGTTTTGTCCAGCGTGTCGAACACGTCAGCGGGCAGGTGCGGACACGCAGAAAGGGGAGCCCCTTTTTTGATGACGTGCGAGGCGAACGCCATGCATGTGTCATAACCGCACGCCTTGCAGTTGGTCATAGGCAGGAGTTTTATCAGATCAAGGATGTTCATGAAAAGGCGAAAGCCGAGGGATATCCCCGTCTGATATCAGGTGGATTCCGGCTGATAGGTTGGCGCCTTGGGAGGGGTTTTCCCCCGTTTTTTCTTGTGATAGTCGGCATAGGTGAGCGGGGGGTCCTGGCTTAAGACCCTGGCATAGGTCACCTCTCCGATAAACAGGGTGTGGGTGCCAACATCCACCTGCCGGGTTACCCGTGCCTCGAACACGGCGACAGCGTGTTCCGTGACGAGGGGGCAGGAAGTGGACGCCTCCAGGCATTGAACCCCTTCCAGTTTATCAATCTCTTTGCCGGACTTGAATCCGAACTGGCCGATAAAAGGGAGGGGCACATTTTCACTCAGCACGGAAACCGCGAACATGCCGCTTTCCTGGATGCACTGATGCGTCAGGTTATCCTTGTTGATGCATGCCGCGAGCGTTGGTGGGCTGGAGGTGATTTGGAAAACCGAGTTGGCTATCTGCCCGTTCGGTTTTTCCTTGCAGACAGATGTAACGATGTAAAGCCCGTAGCTCAGTGACCTAAAGGCCTTTGTGTCGATCTGTTCGCCCATTGAATGGTCCTCCCTGAGGCTTAATCAGAATGATGGTTTTCGAGGAATTCCTAATGGGTCTGTTCCTTCGCGAGGCAGTCAGCGCAGATACCCTCGAAGTGAACCTGAACGCCGGTTATCTTGAACTCCCCCAGGTCCTTCATCTGCTTTTCAATCTTCTTGTCGATGGGGACATACGGGACGTCAATCACCCGCCCGCATTTGACGCAGCGAAGGTGATAGTGGGGGTCCAGCGTACCGTCAAACCGTTTCTTGCCTTCGCCGAGGTCGAGCTTCAGGGCTTGCCCGCAGGCCGACAGGATTTCAAGGTTCCGGTAAACGGTACCCAGGCTGATGTTGGGAAGCCTTTTCCGCACCGACTCATAGAGTTCATCGGCTGTGGGGTGGGCCGTTGTCTTTTTGAGCTCTTCCAGGACAACCCGGCGCTGATGCGTCATGCGCGTGTTTTCACAATCCATAGCGTTCTCCTTAAAGTAATAATCTTTACGAATACTTTTTTACTCATAATATGTCTATACTTGTTTGTCAAGAGGGGGAGCGCGAAAAGAGAGCCGTAACCTGTTTGACAATTCACGGGGCCTTTGGTATATAGGGGCAGTTTTGTGAAAGTGGGCGGTTAACTCAGGGGGAGAGTGCTACCTTCACACGGTAGAAGCCACTGGTTCAAATCCAGTACCGCCCACCAGATTATCGTCCAAATCCTGCGACAGAAAGAAGGAACTGTATGTCCGGTCATTCAAAATGGAGCACCATCAAGCGGAAAAAGGGCGCGCTTGACGCCAAGAGGGGAAAAATCTTCACCAAACTTATTAAAGAGATAACGGTCGCCGCCCGGATGGGTGGAGGCGACCCGGAATCGAACCCCCGGCTTCGGACTGCCATTGCCGCGGCCAAGGCGGAAAACATGCCCAAAGACAACATCGAACGGGCCATCAAAAAGGGTACCGGCGAGCTTGAAGGGACCCAGTATGAAGAACTGGTTTATGAGGGATATGGGCCCGGGGGCGTAGCGGTTCTGGTTGAAGTCATGACGGACAACAAAAACCGGAGCATTGCCGAGGTTCGCCACATCTTTTCGAAGCATGGGGGGAGCCTGGGAGAGAATGGCTGCGTGTCCTGGATGTTTGACAAGAAGGGCCTGCTCGTTTTCTCAAAGGATCAGGTTTCAGAGGATGACGTGATGACGGTGGCCCTGGAGGCCGGCGCGGAAGATATCAAGGAAACCGAGAAGGAGTTCGAGGTCATCGTGGACCCCTCGGAATTCGAAACGGTGAAAGAGGCCTTCGATAAGGCGGGGATTCCGTATCTGGTGGCGGAAATCAGTATGATCCCCCAGAACACGGTGGCCCTGGAAGGGAAAGACGCGGAAAAGATGCTCAAGTTGATGGACGCCCTTGAAGACTCGGACGATGTCCAGAATGCCTACGCGAACTTCGATATCTCTGACGCGATTATGGAAACCCTCTGACATGCCGTCCCCATGAAAGTGCTTGGGGTGGATCCCGGTTCGCTCGTGACAGGCTACGGGATCGTTTTCTCAGACAGCCAAACGCCTCATTATCTAACCCACGGTTTAATCACAATGCGCGGAAAAATGCCCCTCGCCGATCGTCTCGGCAAGGTGTTTGAGGGAATCGTCGAGGTGATTGACGCGTATCAACCGGACGTCCTGGCCATCGAAAAGGTCTTCATTGCCAAGAATCCTCATTCTGCCCTGATGCTTGGCCATGCCCGGGGGGTGGCTCTGCTCCCGGGCGTGTTAAAGGGGATTAAGATTTACGAATACTCCCCTCTTGAGATCAAACAGTCCGTCGTGGGGTATGGGCGAGCCTCCAAAGGGCAGGTCCGGGAAATGGTCGCGCGGCTCCTTTCCATTCCGGGTGATTTGTCCTATGACGCCTCTGACGCCCTGGCCGTTGGGATTTGTTGCCTCCAGCATCTTCAGGGCGGGCTTTTCAGGCGGGGGATCGCGTGATAGCCTGGCTCAAAGGGGTGTTGCTTGAGAAAAAGGTCGATCAAATCGTCCTGGAGGTGGGGGGGGTCGGCTATCTCGTTCATGTGCCCCTTTCCACCTATTACACCCTTCCTGAAGCCGGAGGGGAAGTCGCTCTGCGCATTTACACCCACGTTCGCGAGGATCAGATCAGCCTGTACGGCTTCTCAAACGAAATGGAGCGGGAATGGTTTCAACACCTGATTCGAATTTCCGGGATCGGGCCCCGGCTGGCCGTGAACATTCTCTCGGGGATTTCTCCCGAGGACCTGAAACTGGCGATTGTCTCGGGGGATGCCACACGGCTTCAGGCGATCCCGGGGATCGGGAAAAAGATGGCGGCCCGGATGGTGGTGGAGCTGAAAGAATTATATCCTACCCTGAAGGGTGAAGCGGCAGGGGAGACCAGCCCCCTCCCGGAGGACAGCGCCACGCTTTTCACGGATGCCGTTTCCGCGCTGATGAACCTGGGGTTTAAGCCCCAGGAATCTTCAAAGGCGGTCCGGAAAATCCTTTCGGACTTCCCCGGACAGCCCCTCCTCAAGGACGTGATTCGGTTGGCACTGAAGACACTGCAGAAGGCAAAGTAAATGGAAGAACGCCCATATCTTTCCCCCACACGCACCGAGGAAGACCTCTCGACGGAAAACAGTCTTCGCCCTGCGACCCTGAAGGAGTATATCGGGCAGGAAAAGGTAAAAGAACGGCTTTCAATCTACCTCCAGGCCGCGAGGAACCGGAAAGAGAGCCTGGACCATGTCCTTCTGTACGGGCCGCCGGGCCTCGGAAAGACCACCCTTGCGCATATCATCTCGAATGAAATGGGGGTGCATATTCAGGCAACCTCCGGCCCCGTGATTGAGCGCCCGGGGGACCTGGCCGCGATCCTGACGAACCTCTCTCCCGGAGACGTGCTCTTCATCGACGAGATTCATCGCCTCAGCCACGTAATCGAGGAGATTCTCTACCCAGCCATGGAGGAATTTCAGATCGATATCGTTATCGGGCAGGGTCCGGCCGCGCGCTCCATCAAACTGGATCTCTCGCCCTTTACCCTCGTGGGTGCCACGACGCGGGCGGGGATGCTGACGTCTCCCCTGCGGGACCGGTTCGGGATTGTGCAGCGTCTCGATTTCTACACGGTGGAAGAGCTCAAGACCTTGATCCTGCGTTCCGCGCGGATTCTTTCCATCTCCATTACGGAAGAGGGCGCGCTGGAAATCGCCTCCCGCTCACGGGGAACCCCAAGAATTGCCAACCGGTTGCTGAAACGGGTGCGGGATTTCGCGGAAGTCAAAGCGGATGGGACCATCACGAAAAAGGTAGCGGATGAATCTCTCCACGCCATGGAGATCGACCAGAGGGGGTTCGACCCCATGGATCAGCGCCTCTTGCTGACAATCCTTGACAAATTTGGTGGTGGACCGGTGGGGATCGAGACCCTGGCCACGTCTCTCAGCGAGGACAAGGAGACCATCGAAGACGTGTATGAGCCTTTCCTGATTCAGGAAGGGTTCATCCAGCGGACCCCCCGGGGACGGGTTGCCACACCGGCGGCTTATGAATATTTCAAACGGCCGCTGACACGAAAGGGGCAGAAACCTCTTTTTTGATTTAATTCAAGGCGTCTTTTCAGGAGGAAGCTTCAGGCGAACCACCTCGCCGGGCTTTCCGATATTTTCCAGTCTCTTTCCCTTGTAGGTGATATCGATCCCTCCGGCGTTGCCGATTAAAAGCTCCGCGGGCTTCTCAACATACGTTGAGAACGTCTGCCCCGGTTTCAACAGCATCTGTTTTCGCATCTTCCCCCCGACCTTCAGGCCGACCCACGTGTCCATCCTTGCCGTGATCGTCAGGTTGTCTTTGTGGGAAGGTGCCGGTTGTGAGGGTTTTTCCGGCTTTTTGGCATTTGTGGGGGGCGTGGAGGGCGTAGTTTTCGCCGTTTTAGAAACGGGCGCCGGTTTTGCCGGCGCGGCCGCTGACGCCGTTGCCTGCTTTTTCTGCTTTGAAGCTGAGGGGGAAACCCCCTGTGAGGTGATGGTGGCGGGTTTTGCGCCAAGAGCGGCGGGGGATTCCGCCGGTTTCGATTTCGGGGCTGGCGTCTTTTCCTTGGCGGGGGAAACCGTTTCATGAGTCACTTTTTCCTGTGGTGTGACCACGGTGGTTTCGACCCGCGTGGTTTTCTTCCCCGAGAACATCTCCATGGGGTTGTACACCCGCGTAAGCAGGAAATAGAGGCCCACTGCCACAAGAATGAAAATGATGACCACGACGATCCAGCCGTATTTTTTCTTGTCTCTGTTCAGTGTTTCATAAGACTGTGATTCAAAGGAAGGGCAGGAGATGGTCGCGTTCTCCAGGGGGCATGACGAATCAAACAGGGAGAGGATTTCTTCCTCGTTCCCGTCCACGGCCTTCGCGTAGGCGCGGACAAACCCCCGCACAAAGATACGCTGAGGCAGCTTTGACCACTCTTCGTTTTCGAGCGCGGCCAGAACCGCCTCCCGAACCTTGATCGTTTGAGCCAGTTCTTTCAGGGTCATGCCCTTTTCTTCCCGCAGTTTTTTGAGTGTCGCTCCAAGTGATTCCATGGTATCTTCCTGTCAGTTGATGATGCCCAGTTCTTTCAGCATCCTGGGGTTTTTCATCCAGTTGCGGCTGACACGGACCCACAATTCGAGATAGACATGGATCTGAAAAAAATTTTCCAGGTCTACCCTCGCGCGGGAACCGATTTCCTTGATGAGGGTCCCATTCTTGCCAATGATGATGCGTTTCTGGCTCTCCCGGTTGACATGAATCACAGCGGAGATGCGAAGAATGTTCTTTTCTTCATCTTCCTTGAACGATTCAATCTCCACGGCAATTTCATAGGGGAGCTCGTCTTTCGTCAGGGTGTAGATTTTTTCCCGGATGATCTCGGCGGCGAAGAACCGCTCGGTCATGTCCGTCTCCAGGTCTTCCGGAAAGAGCGGAGGAGATGCAGGAAGTCGGTCGATCAGTGCCTGGATCAGGTCTTCCACCCCCGTTCCCAGGAGGGCGGAGATAGGCAGGACGGGAGAGGATGGGAACTCCTTTGCCAGCCTGTCCCGCAGGGCGGCTACCCACTGCTCCTGCGCCCGGTCGATCTTGTTGATGGCAATGACCTTGGGGATATTACCCACGTGCCGAAGATAGGAAATGAGAGATTCGTTTTCTTCTTCCCGGCTCTTCTGGGCCGTGAAGAGGGCCAGCGCCACATCGGCTTCCTTGCAGGCGTTTTTCGCGGACTGGATGAGGAGTTTGTTGAAACTTTTTTGAGACAGGTGCAGCCCGGGGGTGTCGATGAAGATGAGCTGGGCGTTGTCGAGCGTTTTGATGGTTCGGATGATGGTCCGCGTCGTTTGCGGTTTCTCCGTCACGATGGCGAAATGCCCGCCCATGACGCGGTTCAGCAAGGTTGATTTCCCCACGTTCGTCGGGCCTATCATGGCGACAAAACCGGCACGAAACGCTGATTCTTTTTCATTTTTCACGTTTCTTTTGTAACAGAAAAACGCGCACAAAAAAAGTGCGTTGAGGGCGGTGAGCCATAAAAGGGAAGGTGAATCCCCCAACTTTATTTCCCGCTTGATTTTGCCCGTGTTTTCATTTAAGTAATTAAACTGTCACGCGTGAGGTCCGGGGACCCGTCCGGGTGGTGACGGGTTGCTCGTGGGGCTGAAAAAAGGAAGAGGAGGGGACAAGACCATGAAGCATCTTGGGCTGGCCGGTAAGATCGCTCACGCATTTATCAATTCCAAGCTGACCCCCTTGATCATTGTTGCCTCCGTCCTTATCGGCCTGATGGCTACCTGGAAGCTCCCCCGCGAGGAAGAGCCCCAGATTGTCGTTCCCATGATCGATATCTTCGTGAGGATGCCCGGCGCGTCCGCCAAGGAGGTGGAAAACCGGGTTACCTATCCCATGGAAAAGCTCCTGTGGGAGATCCCGGGGGTGAGGTATATTTACAGCACCTCTCGGCCGGGGATGTCCCTGGTGATCGTTCGGTTTTACGTGGGGCAGGACGAAGAGAAGAGTATCGTTCGGCTTAATCAGAAACTGTATGAACATTTTGATATCATTCCCCCCGGCTGTTCGCCGCCCCTGATCAGGCCAATGACCATTTACGATGTCCCCATCTGCGCCCTCACGTTCCACAGCAAAAAATACAACGGGTATCAGTTACGGCGTATCGCCAAAGAGGTGGAAGAGGCGGTTAAGCGAATACCCAAGGTCTCGGAGACAAAAGTAATCGGGGGGCAGCGGCGCCAGATCCGGGTGCTTCTTGATCCGGCCAGGCTGAATGCCTACCACCTGGGCGCGCTAAGAGTTATTCAGATGCTCAAGGGGGCGAACGCGCAGATCCCATCTGGGACCATGGACCGGCTCAACAGGGAGATTGTGGTGGAGACCGGGAACTTCCTGACGAGTAAAGAAGACGTGCAACGGTTGGTCGTTGGGGTTTTCAAGGGGCATCCGGTTTACCTGAAAGACGTGGCCACGATCCTGGATGGGCCGGAGGAACCGAAAAACTATGTCTATTTTCTGAAGCCGGGACAGCCTGAAGAGCCCGCCGTGACCCTTTCCATCGCCAAGCGAAAGGGCTCCAACGCCATTACTATCGTCAGAGAGATTTTCAGGAAGGTCGCCCTTCTGAAAGGAACCATCATTCCCTCGGGTGTTCAGGTCACGGTCACGAGGGACTACGGCGCCACGGCGGAGGACAAATCGAACGAACTCCTCTTCCACATGGTTCTGGCCGTAGTGGGGGTGAGTCTGCTCATCTGGATGTTCCTGGGGATCAGGATAGCCGGGGTGGTCGCCCTGGCCATTCCATGTACCCTCGCCCTGACCCTCGCGGTTTATTATCTGTATGGCTACACGCTGAACCGCATCACCTTGTTCGCCCTGATTTTCTGCATCGCAATCCTGGTGGATGACGCCATCGTTGTGGCGGAGAATATTGTGCGACATTACCATCTCCCTGAAAACAAGGGGAGGCCCTTGGCGGATTTGGCTGTCGAGGCGGTGGATGAAGTGGGGAACCCCACGGTAGTGGCGACGTTTACCGTAATTGCTGCGGTCCTTCCCATGGCCTTTGTCAGGGGGTTGATGGGACCCTATATGCGGCCCATTCCCATCGGTTCCAGTTTTGCCATGTTGTTTTCCCTTGGGGTGGCCTTTATTGTGACTCCATGGGCTTCTCTGAGGCTGCTGAAGGCAACGGGTAGCGGGAAGGAGCAGAAAGAATCGCTCCTGTCGCGCATGAACAGGAAGATTCTCACGCCCCTGATTCACCACACCACGTGGCAATGGCTGTTCCTTATCGGCATTGTAATACTGCTTCTGGCGACTATCTCCATGTTTGGATTTAAGAGCGTGCTGGTCAAGATGCTTCCCTTCGACAACAAGAACGAGTTTCAGGTTATCATCGACATGGATGAGGGCACGACCTTGGAGAAGACGGCTCGAGCTACTCGGGCGATTGCCGACTATCTCGAAACGGTTCCAGAGGTGGTGAACGTGGAGACCTACACGGGTACGGCGGCACCCTTCAATTTTCAGGGCCTGGTCCGCCATTACTACCTGCGAAGGGGTTCCAATGTAGCAGATATTCAGGTGAACCTCATCAACAAACACAAACGGTGGCGGCAGAGCCACGAGATTGCAAAGTCCGTGCGGCCCAAGATTGACGCCATTGCGAAGAAGTATGGGGCCAACGTGAAGGTTGCGGAGATTCCCCCAGGGCCTCCCGTTATGGAGACGCTGGTTGCAGAGGTGTATGGCCCAAATTATGCCGGTCAAATTGCCCTCGCCCGGAAAATCAAGAAGATTTTTGAAACGACTCCTGGGGTTGTGGATGTGGACTGGTCCGTCGAGGCCAACCAGAAGAAGTATAAAATTGTCGTGGACAAGGAAAAGGCGGCTTTAAATGGCATCAGCACTGCCCAAATTGCAGAGGTTGTTCGCACAGCCATGGGGGGGATGAAGGTTGGGATTTTACATGACCCGAAAGAGAAGGAAGATGTGGACATCCTGCTGCAGGTTCCCCGCCCTGAACGGTCGTCCCTGAGGGATATTATGGAGTTGAGGGTTCAGAACAAGGCGGGGATGCTGGTTCCCTTGAAGGAACTGACCCGTGTGGAAAGGACAGTGATCGACAAGAGCATCGACCACAAAAACCTGCTACCCGTCGTCTATGTGCTGGGGGACGTGGCGGGAAGAGAGGAATCCCCCGTGTATGCCATCCTGAAGATGTCCAAGAGAATCGCGAAAATTAAAATTCCGGAAGGGTACAAAATAGAGCAGTACAGCACGCACTTACCTTTCAGCACGAAAAAGTACTCCATGAAATGGGATGGCGAGTGGCAGATTACTTACGAGGTTTTCCGGGACCTGGGACTTGCCTTCGCCGCCGTGATGGTCCTGATTTATCTTCTGCTCGTAGGGTGGTTTCGCTCGTACATTACCCCCTTTATTATTATGTCGGCCATTCCTTTCTCGCTCATCGGGATTATCCCCGGGCACTGGCTTATGCACGCGTTTTTTACTGCCACCTCCATGATCGGGTTTATTGCCGGGGCGGGGATCGTGGTGAGAAATTCCATTATTCTGGTCGATTTCATCGAGCTTAGGCTACGAGAGGGAATGCCGCTGGATGAAGCAGTCATTGACGCGGGCGCTGTCAGGTTCCGCCCCATGGCCCTGACAGCCATGGCGGTGATTATCACCGGCGCTGTGATTATCCTCGACCCCATCTTTAAGGGGCTCGCCATCGCCCTGATGGCGGGTGAAGTCGCCGCCCTGTTCCTTTCACTTCTGGCGGTGCCGATTATCTATTATATCGTTCATCGGCACATGCACCCCAAACCGGGTGACAGTCAAAAGACCCTGACCGGTTAACTGGTGCTCCAGGTACCCTTGACAAATTGGAAAAGATGAAATAGGATTTCTTGTTAATTAAACGTTTGTTAAAAATCGAAGTGTGGAGACGAAGCGGGCTGCGAAAGAGACGGAAACGGAATTGAACGTGCGGTGAGATACTGTCATTATCGGATATAAATCAGGCAAAAAGATGCGTGAAGGAGTTATATATGGGGTATAAAGTGCGGTTTGAGCCATCGGGGAGAGAGATCGAGCTCGCATCTGATGAAACCATCCTCCAGGGCGCCATGTCCGTGGGCGTTCACGTGAACGCCTCGTGCGGGGGTAGCGGAACCTGCGGGAAATGCAAGGTGAAGATTGTAAAGGGAAAAACCACGGTTCCCCCCATGCCTTTGCTCCAGAAATGGGAGATCGAACAGGGATATCGGCTGGCCTGCATGACGAAACCCCTGTCGGATATCGTCGTGGAAATCCCGATTGAGTCCCAGATCGACCGGACGGTTCTGAGGCGGGAACGGGCGGGCTTCGCCAAGGTGCTTTCCCCCCAGGATATCAACCAGCTTGTACAGGGCTGGACCATTGATCCCACCGTTTTCAAGCGGTACCTGGAACTGCCGCCCCCGACCAAGGAAGACAACATGAGCGACCTGGCGCGCGTTTACCGTTCCCTGAAGCAGACCTACGGGTTCGACCGCATCTCTGCGGACTTCAGGGCCATCAAGAAGATGAGCCAGTTGTTGCGTGACGCGGACTGGAAGGTTACCGTGACCATGGTCCTGACACGGAAAGGCTACAAACTGATAAATATCGAACCGGGTGACACCTCTGACCAGAACTATTCCATCGTGATTGACATCGGCACCACGACGATTTTTGGCCAGCTTCTCAATCTGCACGAGTGCAAGGTGTTTGGCTGCCCCGGGCTGGACGTGGACGGGGCTGAACGGTACACCCTGGCGATTGCCTCGGATTACAATCCGCAGATCAGCTACGGGGAGGATGTTATCAGCCGCATCGTGTACGCCCTGAAACCCGGTGGCCTGGAGCGCCTCCAGGAGGTCGTGGTTCGTTCCATCAACAAAATTATCAAAGAGCTTCTCAAGATGGCGAAGGTGGAGCGGAAATATGTTTCTCACATGGTCATCGCGGGGAATACCACCATGACCCAGCTTTTCCTGGGGCTGAACCCGAAGTATCTTCGGGAGGACCCCTACGTGCCGACGGCCAACTTTCTGCCGCCCGTACGCGCCATCAACGCCGGGATCGAGCTGGGGGAGCATGTGCATATCTATATTTTTCCTATGGTTGCAAGCTATATCGGCGGTGACATCGTCTCCGGCGTGCTGGGGTCGGGCATCTTTCAGAGAGAGGACCTGACGCTCTTCATGGATATCGGGACCAATGGTGAGATCGTGCTCGGGAACAAGGACTGGCTGATGAGCGCCTCCTGTTCCGCGGGCCCCGCCTTTGAAGGGGGCGGGATCAAGTTCGGCATGCGCGCGACACGCGGCGCCATCGAGCAGGTCCGGGTGAACCCGGCCACGTATGAGCCCATGCTGATGACCATCGGACGAGCCAAGGCGAAGGGGATTTGCGGTTCCGGCCTGATCTATACGGTGGCGGAGCTTCTGGAGACCGGTGCGCTCGATCAGAATGGGAAATTCAAACACGACCTGCCGACGAACCGGGTGCGGAAAGGAGAAGACGGTTACGAGTATGTCCTGTCCTGGGCGGATGAAAACGCGGTCAACCAGGATATCACGTTGACCGAGATCGATATCGACAACCTGATCCGCGCCAAGGGGGCCATCTACGCGGGATGCAAGATTCTGCTGGATCAGGCGGACATGACCTTCAGCGACCTGGATCGGGTCATTATCGCGGGCGGGTTCGGGCACTATATCGACCTGGAGGCGGCGAAGATTATCGGCCTGCTTCCGGATATCCCGGATGAGAAATTTATGTTTGTGGGGAACGGTTCCCTGTTAGGGGCGCGGCTGCTTTCCTTCTCGAAGGACCTTTTGAAGGAGGCCGAGAATATCGCCAACATGATGACCAACATCGAGCTGTCGAATTATCCGCGCTTTATGGATGAGTATGTGGCGGCTATGTTTCTGCCGCACACGGATGAAACGGCGTTCCCCAATGTCATGAAAATCCTGAAGGAAGAGAAAGCAGCTTAAGGAGGGAAACAACGTATGGCTTTCACAATAGCAGTTTCCGGGAAAGGGGGCACGGGCAAGACGACCCTGACCGGGATGTTGATAAATTATTTGGCTAAAAACGGGAAAAAACCTATCCTGGCGGTCGACGCGGATGCCAACGCGAATCTGAATGAAGTCCTGGGCGTTGAGGTCCATCAGACCATTGGAGACGCGCGGGAACAGATGAAAAAGGATGTTCCCGTGGGGATGACCAAAGATGTCTGGTTTGAAATGCAGGTGCAGCAGGCGGTAATCGAAGAAAAGGATTACGACCTGATTGTCATGGGGCGGCCGGAAGGTCCTGGCTGTTACTGCGCGGCCAATTCTCTGGCCCGGAGATACATCGATGTTCTAACGGACAATTACAAGTACGTGGTCATTGACAATGAGGCGGGGATGGAGCACCTGAGCCGCCTGACCACACAGAACGTGGACCTTTTATTCGTGGTTTCTGATCCAACGGTTCGCGGAATTCGGACGGCGGGCCGTATCCTGGAAGTGGTCAAGGAACTGGGGCTGAACATCAAGGATCTGGCCCTCATCGTGAACCGGGTGCAGGGGGAGTTCGACCCAAAGATGGCGGCGCTGGTGGAAGAGATTGGGCTCAAACTGGCGGGGGTTTTGCCAGCGGATGAAACCATCGCGGCATTCGACCTGGAAGGCAAACCGACCATCCAGCTCCCGGATGACATCCCGGCCGTGAAGAAGGCAAATGAGATTTTTGAGACGTGGATTCCGTGAGAGAAGAGCTGTGATTAAATTTGATGACCTCGCGAAAAGTCAGAAATAGAAGGCAAAGCGAAGCCGTTAAAATTTTATGCTTGAAAAAGGGAAGACTTCCTGTTATAGGGAATTGTTAAAATGTTTGGAACAGATGAAATATAGAGCCGTATAAACTTCAAAAATAAAAAAGGAGGCGTGTCGATGGTTGAGTACAAATACGAAGAGAAAGAACTTCCGGATGGGCGAAAGGTCAAGGTGCTGGCTGATACGTTTGAGCCGGGGGCAACCATTCCCAAGAAGGAAAAGATTACGTGGCGTACCCGGTTGATCAACCGTGACTGGAAGCTGAAATATCTCCAGACGGGTGAGAGATACTGGTTCAGCAAATCGTGGTACGGGAGTGAGAAACGAAAGAATCCGGCGTGATTCTGAGCGGACGAAGTGTATCTAATTAAAGTGTAATGCAACGGAAGGAGGCTTGACAGTGGCAATTGAAATTCCAAAAAGGACCTACAAAGGTGCCATTCGCACCATCACGTTAGGAGCGGGAGATAAGGCCGTGACCGTGGGAGGCGAAACTTCCCTGCCTTTCTACCTGTTCGAAGGTGAACGTCCCAATCCTCCGCGGATCGCCATGGAGATCTGGGATATGGAGCCGGAAGACTGGCCGGAACACGCGCTGGAGCCCTTCAAGGACGTGGTCAGCGACCCGGCCGCCTGGGCGAAAAAATGCGTGGAAGACTACGGGGCGGAGATGATCTGCATCCAGATGGTCAGCACGGACCCCAATGACAAGGATGTGCCCGCGGATCAGGCGGCCGAGACCGTCCTGAAGGTGCTGGACGCCATCAACGGTGTGCCCCTGATCGTCTGGGGGACGGCCAGCCATGAAAAGGATACCGAGGTTCTGAAGCTTATCTGCGAGAAGACCCACGGAAAGAACCTGGCCATCGGTCCGGTGGAAGAAGGGGACCATAAGCAGATTGGTGGCAGTATCATCGCCTATCAGCATACCTGTATCTCATCATCCCCGATTGATATCAACCTGGCTAAGCAGATGAACATTCTGCTGGGCAATCTGGGCGTTTCGGATGATAAAATCATCATTGACCCGACGACCGGCGGCCTGGGATACGGGATTGAATATTCCTATTCCGTCATGGAGCGACTCATGCTGGCGGCCCTGACCCAGGAAGACGAACGGCTTCAGTTTCCGATGATTAACAACATGGCCAAGGAGGTCTGGAAGTCGAAGGAAGCGAAACTGACGCCGGAAGAGGATCCCCTGATGGGCGATCCCAAAAAACGGGCGATTGTTATTGAATGTATTACCGCGATGCTCCTGTTGCTGGCGGGATCGGATATCCTGGTTATGCGGCATCCGGAATCCATAAAACTGACAAAGGAAATCATTGGTGATTTCATGGCGGCCAATTAGACGGTTCGCCTTATAAATAAAATTTAAGAGGAGAAAGAACAATGGCAGAAGCCAAGGTAAGTGTAGATCAGGCGACGATAGAGGCGCACGAGAAGGCGCTATCAGACGGTGTAGAGACCGTATTTGACCGAGCGGCGCGGATCAAGCCGTGTCCGATCGGGGCAGGTGGTGCGTGCTGCAAGAACTGCGGCATGGGGCCGTGTCGGGTACCGGCTCCGA
>WGDA01000046.1 GCA_015493505.1 Pseudomonadota bacterium
GGTGATAAAACTGAGTCCGCTGGAAGTGGAGCGGCTGCTGGCAGTTTTGATGGATGAAGACCGGGAGGGGGCGTATCGTTTCCTCAAGGATTGCGTGGAGAAAAAGGTTCAGAATCGCCTGCGCCCCCACTGTGTTCCCGTGTTCGAGGTTTCCTATAACCCACGCCAGAAGGATAGGTTTGACAAATAGTTCAGCGGGGAGGGCTCTGGTTCAGAATATATAGATTGACATATTAGAATAGATATGTATTAATAAAAAGCACCTCGACGCTGTTGCCGGGGTAAAATCATAAGAGGAGGCATGTGAATGAAGATTCAGATACTGGGAACGGGGTGTCCAAAGTGCAGGAAACTGGAGGAAAACGTGCGAGAGGCTGTCCGGGACCTGGGCGATGGTCACCAGGTGGAAAAGGTGACGAATATCGGTGAAATCGTGTCTTTCGGTGTCATGATGACCCCAGCGCTCGCTATTGACGGCGAGGTGAAGATGGTGGGAAAAGTCCCGTCGGTTGATTCACTGAAAGAGATACTGAAATCCACTTGAAAGGGAGGCTTACATGCTACGAAAAAAATGGATGGCCCTGTTCTTGATTGCCTTTCTGGGGGTGGCCGTGGGATACCTTCTGAAGGGAAATGGCATCAAAAGCGCCCCGTCTCGGAATGAAATGGCCTCAGTCTCAAAAACGATTTATACGCCGCAGAAACAGGCAAAGGCTGACAACGGGGTTGCGCGCGTGATCGCGTACTATTTTCACGGTGATATCCGGTGCTCGTCGTGCCGGCGGATCGAGGCTCTTACCAAGGAGGCACTCAAAAAATACTTTCCGAAGGAACTCTCCGATGGCCGACTGGAAATCAGGGTCGTCAATGTGGAAAGCGATAAAAATCGTCATTTCATCAAAGACTATGCCCTCTCTTTCCAGACCGTTATCCTTTCCCGACGGGTCAACGGTAAGGAGGTTGCCTGGAAAAACCTCAAGGATGTCTGGAAATACCTCGGAGATAAAGACACCTTTTTCAAATATATCAGGGAGGAGACGGAAGCCATGCTGAAAGGAGGAAACGCCTCATGACCGCGTTTTTCGCGGCCACCCTGACAGCCCTCTGGCTCGGAATCCTCACTTCCATCAGTCCCTGCCCCTTGGCGACCAACATCGCGGCCGTGTCGTTCGTCAGCCGGCGCATGGGACACCCAGCGAAGGTTTTCATGACCGGGGTGTTCTACACCTTTGGCCGCATGCTGACCTACATGGGGATTGCCGCGCTGATCGTCGCGAGCCTTCTCTCCATGCCCGCGCTCTCCCGCTTCCTGCAGAAAACCGTCAACATGGCCCTGGGCCCCCTGCTGATTCTGACGGGGCTGGTTCTGCTGGACGTGCTTCCCCTGCCTCTTCCCAGTTCGGGAATGGGTGGCCGTATGCAGCGTCGCGTGGAATCCATGGGAATACTCGGAAGCATTCTGCTGGGCATTGTCTTTGCCCTTTCGTTCTGCCCCGTCTCCGCGGCGCTTTTTTTCGGAAGCCTGATCCCCGTGGCCCTCGCTCAGAAATCTGGGATCGTCCTGCCTGCGGTATATGGCATCGGCACGGGTCTGCCCGTCCTGATTTTCTCCCTGCTCATCGCCCTTGGAGCGACCCGGGTCGCCGCCGCGTATGACAAAATCGCCGTGTTTGAACGATGGGCGCGGCGCGTGACGGGAGGACTGTTCATCGTCGTGGGCGTTTATTTCTGTTTGATTTATATCCTGAGGATTCAGCTATGAAATTACCCATTCTTACTTTGAGTGGAAATGGGTAAGATATTCACGTTCACAGGAGGAGTTTGAATGGAAGATAAAAATGGAAAAACGGGATTTTCGGACGTAACGCGAAAAGAGGCCAGCGTGACGGACGCGTCAACGGTTAGAAAACTCAGCATCCTGGATCGGTTTCTCACCCTTTGGATCTTCCTGGCAATGGCTATCGGGGTGTTCGGCGGCTATCTGTTTCCAGGCGTGAAGAATTTTATCCACCTGTTCCAGGTGGGCACGACCAACATCCCCATTGCCGTCGGCCTGATTCTGATGATGTATCCCCCTCTGGCCAAGGTGCGTTACGAAAAACTGGGATTCGTCTTTCGGGACGTGAAGATCCTTGGACTTTCGCTAGTCCAGAACTGGATCATCGGCCCGTTCCTGATGTTTTTCCTGGCCATCACGTTTCTCTCCGGCCATCATCCGTATATGGTCGGTTTGATCAT
Source organism: Pseudomonadota bacterium (assembly GCA_015493505.1). Lineage (GTDB taxonomy): Bacteria > Desulfobacterota > S145-22 > S145-22 > S145-22 > S145-22. Next base: position 2,239 of record WGDA01000046.1, read on the forward strand.
GATTGGTCTCGCGCGCTGTATAGCCATGGTTCTGGTATGGAATGACCTGGCCAGGGGTGACGCCGAGTATTGCGCTGGCCTGGTGGCCTTCAATTCCATTTTCCAGGTCCTGTTTTACTCCGTTTACGCCTGGTTTTTCATTACCATTCTACCAGGTTGGTTTGGCATCAAGGGCGCGACGGTGAACGTGACCATTAAACAGATTGCCGAAAGCGTCTTCATCTATCTCGGCATTCCCTTCGTTGCCGGCCTGATTACCCGCGTGATCGGGCTCAAGACCAAAGGGGAAACGTGGTACCAAGAGCATTTTATCCCCAAAATCAGCCCCCTCACCCTGATCGCCCTGTTGTTCACCATCGTGGTGATGTTTTCTCTCAAGGGGGAATATATCGTCAGACTGCCGCTGGATGTCGTTCACATCGCCATCCCCTTGTGCATCTATTTCCTGGTGATGTTTGTCATAAGCTTTTTCATGTCCGCCAAGATGGGTGCCACCTACGAACAGACGACGACCCTCTCTTTCACCGCAGCTTCGAACAACTTCGAGCTGGCGATTGCCGTTGCTGTCGCCGTGTTCGGGATCAACTCCGGCGAGGCCTTTGCGGCGGTTATTGGACCCCTGGTCGAGGTGCCGGTGCTCATCAGCCTGGTAAATGTGGCGTTATGGCTCAAGCGCCGGTATTTCCCTTATGCCGTCCAGACTCTCACAGGTGTGTGCCATGTGACGTGCAAGAAATAAATACATCGTTGGCAAAATGAACCTTTTGATAGGGTTGATGAGGTTGTTTGCAGGGCCGTATCATAATTTGTGGTTGGATATAGATCACATGATTGTGATCTCTTTTAATAATACCATGTGATTATTTGTCTGGTTTTTAGGTTCGATGAGTTTGTAAAAATAGTTGATTTTGGGGATCCTGAAGGTGAGATAAATCTTGTAAACACCGCGAGGCATTTTTTTAGGAATGGAAATCGTGCCATTTAACATATATAATTCACCATATTTTCTGGCATCATACAACGAAAAATCTTTTCCAAAGTAAAGGTTCCCTTTTTTTAAACATGAAATAAATAAGGTCTGGTCTCCTGAAATATGAGGTAATGTTAGAAGTAAACTTACAGAAATTTTATCTCCTCTCTGGGCACTACTCGGTATTTTATACGCGTTTAATGATAAACCGGTCTGAAACTCCCACTTTTCAAAACAATAGCCTTTTAAAGATTGTAACTTTTCCCTGATTTGAGCGGCTTTTTTGATGTCACGTGTGGCAGTTAACACATTAAGCAATGATTCCAGATAGTTGATGTTAAGTGGATTTTTATTGCATGCGGTGTTAAGCCATTTTTTCGCCATTTTGTAATTGTGCTTTTTTAAGAAAACCTTACCAATTAGAAAAGCATCATGTGAGTTGACCACCTTAACATCTATTTTTTGAAGTAATTTGGGCGGAATCGATGATGAATTGGATAAAAAATCAAGGATGATGCCACGTTCGTATTTTACTTTTTCAATTTTACGGAAATCTGCTTTTAAAGTAAGGTTTAGAATACGCTCAGATACGTTGTTTGGGTGTGTCGCGCAAAAAACGACCATGGCACTTTTTTTTATTTCGAAGGGAATAACGAATTTATAGGTTGCAGGACGAAACGGTATTTTTAAATCGGTAAAGTCCCTTTTTGAAAATCTGGCTTTTGCCAGGATTTGAGGGGGAGAAAGAACGTAAAAAGAGATGTAACTCGAATTCATTTTATCGTTGAAACATGCATTTATTATTCCCTCGAATTTGTAGAATCCTTTTTCGAGAAAGATTGGATGAATGTTTAAAAAGCAGGAGTTATTTTTGATTAATTTTCTAACAGTTGGATCGATATGGTTAAAATTCGTTTGTGTTTTTGTAGGAATTCTTACACTGAGAAAAGGTCTTAGGTATCTGAAATCATAATGGTATTTTTCTATGAAATATTTAGAAAAAGAAATTTCTCCGGGGTTTATGTTCTTTATTTTTAATGTCTTTAATGGCATGTGATTTTTCTTACCGAACGCTAAGTTCAGAAGTGTCACCCCGTACCCGTTTTGAATTTTAAGTCTGTAAAGATATGGTGAGCACCACGGGAATAGCGGATGGATTAAAACTCTTACGTCTTTTTTTTCAAATGGTAACATTCTTATAGTTTTATTCTTGCCTATTTTTATCGTGTTATAAATGTTACTGTTTATCATATTGAAGTTGAGAGATTTAATTATCGGTTTTGAAACAAGAAGCCAATCGTAAGTTGTATGTGGTAGAAGAAGAAATTTGTTATACGAAGGGTCAAAATTAATTCCGTTCATGAATCTCACGAAGTGACTTTTTTTCGCAGGTAAATGGGGGATAGGACACGTGGGAATGAGGGGTTTTTCAGTAAAGAGTTTTCCCTTCTTTGTGTAGATAAAAATTTTATACTCCCGAAGGTGATGCAAAAGAGGTCTTGGGCCTTCGAGCTGAAACGTTTTCAATACAATGTAATTTGGTTTAAATTCGTATTCCAGATCAGTAGCGGCGTGAATGGGACAGTATTCATTATGATGGTATGATAATGGAGAATTAATGGTCCCGGGAGTTGCGCTTACGCATTGACCCTTTAGGTTTGTGCCCGCCCATGTTTGAGCAAAATATCGTATGTTACCGAGAGAAAAATACCTTATTTCCCACAAGGTTATGTAAAGGCTGTAAATTACCAATGTCACGAGGAATATATGGTAAATTATTTTCAGTTTTTTTGTGGAAAAAAACAGATATAAGGCATATAAGCCGAGAGAAGAAAAGATGTATAGAAAAGGAAGTGGGTGAAGTAGATATTCTTCCGCCAAAAAAGGTTTTGTGAATAAAAGTATAATGAAGAAAATAGCGGGAAGAAGTGCAATTTTTAGAGCCTTCTGGGGAAATTTCTTTGCAGAGAAAATCACCCCAATGATTGATAGAAAGAAAAATAATGGATTTGCTGATCTTATTAGAATCATGAAATTTTCAGGGATTCTTTTAAAAGCATATAGGATGAATCTGATATGACTCTCTGTTGGTTTTGAAGGTACCCCATACGTTGAAGCTACTTCAAGGTATTTTTGTATATTGTGCAGTCCTTGCGAAAGGTTATTCCAGAGAGCAGGTTCGGTCAGATAGAAGCCAAGGCCCCAGCAAAGGACTGAAATAACTAAGGAAGGCGAAAATAAAGTAAGAAACAGTGGCTCTTTTTCCAAGTGGTTGTTACTGCCACGTGATTTTTGTAAGAGATGCATTATTACTATATATATATCAAGGCAAGTGAGCCGTTGTATTTCATCGCGGTGGCTATCCCTGCAAAAAAGCCGGCGAGTGCGTAAAAGGTCAATTTGTCATTTTCTGAAAGAAGAATTGCAAAAGTGGCCGAAAGGGTTATGAAGCACGTTAATGGTAATTCGGGTTTGATTATGTGGTTAAGGCCGATTGCCAAGGGTGAAAATATAAAGAAAAACGCGCTGAAAAATGCCAGAGAGTAAGATTTGAAAAGCGATAAAGTGATGGTAAACAGGCATACAATGATGACCATGGACAGAAAAATGTAAAAGAATCTTGAAGTTAAAGAGATGGTTGTTGAACCACTTCCTATCCCCTTAAATCCCATGAACTTGGATAGGGAATTGGCTCCTTTCCAAATCCAACTGGCTAACAAGACATTGGCATAAGGGTTCCCAGAATACTGAGGGTTATTAGAGTGAATGGGATGAAAGTGCCCAATAATATCTCTTTTGCATTGTAAAAAATAGCGGCCCTCATCCCCGTGCCACCCGGCAATACCTCTTTGGATATTGGTACCTATGCCACCAAGCCTGGTAAAGAGTGTTAGTAAAATGAGGAGACTGAGAAGAAGTATCGAATATTTTTTTTCTTCTGCTGCTTGTTACGGAATCCATAAAGCTGGCAATAGTCTTATTGGAACGATCCTTTTTTTAATACGCAAAAATTGTTCATGCCCAACTGAAAATAATGATGTTCGAGAATTGACAAAGTTGTGCTTTGGAAAAGGTTTTTTAATTCTTTATAGTTATAATATCTTTTATGATCCCGGATTTCCTCCGAGCTGACTATTTTAAGTCTGAACGCCAGAAATTCTAAAATCGGACGGCTGACCTTGCTCGGGACCGTTATAATAAGGTATCCGTTGTCACAGAGAATCCTGTCTATTTCTTTTACTATCTTTTCAGGGTGCCCCAGGTGTTCTAACACGGCTAACATGGTAACAATGTTAAATGTTTTATTCTCGAACGGAAGGGTGTCTTCGATTCTGAGTTTGTAAGTCCTGATTTTTTCTGTTTGAAGGGGCGGTGCCTTAAAATCTATTCCAACGCCCAGCGAAACATAAGGTTCGATACTTTTTAAAAGTCTCGCGTCCCATCCGCATCCAATATCTAACAGTTTGCAGTTCTGAGTGTTTTTAATGAAAGGGAGAATCTTCAGAATTCTTTTTTTCCTCAGGAAAGGCTCAAGAAACGCTTCTTTCATTGTGTTCTCAACGTCCAAACATGTAGGGTGGTCTTACGGTCACCAGACAGGTGCCTATTTGAACACATTGTATTTGATAATTGCATAAATTGCACGGAACCCGTCTTTCCACCCAATTTTTTTCCCTTCTTCATATTTCCTGCCATAATAAGAGATCCCCACTTCGTAGATTCTCAGCCCTTTAATTTTTGAAATTTTCGCGGTGATCTCTGGTTCGAAACCGAACCTGTCTTCCTCAATTTCTATATTTTTAATGATATCGCTTTTGAAAACTTTGTAACATGTTTCCATGTCGGTCAGGTTCAGGTTTGTGAACATGTTGGAGAGTAGCGTAAGAAAACTGTTCCCAACTCTGTGCCAGAAATATAATACCCTATGTGCCTGCTCACCTTGAAAACGGGAGCCATAAACAACATCCGCTTTGCCTTCAACGATTGGTCTGACGAGTTTTGGATATTCATTGGGGTCATATTCAAGATCAGCATCCTGTATGATAATCATATCGCCGGTAGCTTCGCGGATCCCGTCCCTGATGGCCGCCCCTTTTCCCTGATTACGGGTATGGTAAACAACCTTATCAACGGTGTTTTCAATCTCGTTTTTCAGAATCTCTTTTGTGCCATCAGTTGATGCGTCATCGACGATGATAATCTCTTTTTTTTCGATCGGGGCTTTTCTGACGGCCTCAATGATCTGTCGTATTGTAGATTTTTCGTTATAACAAGGTATTACGATTGACAGTTTCAAGAAATCCTCCTCGAAACGATATCATCAAAATATTCAATGGTTCTTTTCAACCCTTCTTCCAGCCGTGTCTTTGGTTCCCAGTTTAGGATTTCTCTCGCGAGAGAAATATCAGGGCATCTTCTCTGAGGGTCATCCGCTGGGAGGGGTTGAAAGACCAAATGGCTCTTTGAGTTGGTCAACTCGATGATTTTTGAGGCTAATTCGTGAATCGTAATTTCATCAGAATTACCAAGGTTAACAGGGCCGATAAATTCATCTTCGCTGTTCATCATTTTTATCATTCCACTGATCAGGTCATCCACATAGCAGAAGCTTCTTGTCTGGCTCCCATCACCATAGATTGTAATATCCCTGTTTTGAAGGGCCTGGATAATGAAGTTACTCACGACCCTGCCGTCGTTAACGTACATTCTTGGACCGTAGGTATTAAAAATTCTAATTACCTTTATTTTCAGATTGTGTTGTCTGTAATAATCGAAGAAAAGCGTTTCTGCACAACGCTTCCCTTCATCATAGCATGCCCTTGGCCCAATGGGGTTCACTGACCCCCGGTAGCTTTCCGGTTGCGGGTGAATTTCGGGGTCTCCGTAAACTTCGCTCGTGGAGGCCTGGAGAATTTTGCATTTGACCCTTTTCGCCAGGCCAAGCATGTTGATGGCGCCGTGAACGCTTGTTTTAGTTGTCTGAACAGGGTCGAATTGGTAGTGAACCGGGCTTGCCGGGCAGGCCAGGTTGTAGATTTCATCAATTTCAACGTAAAGAGGGAAGGTGATGTCGTGTCGGATAACCTCGAAATAGGGGTTTCCCATGAGGTGAAGAATGTTTTCTTTCCTTCCCGTATAAAAGTTGTCCACGCAGATGACTTCGTTGTTCTCCTTCAGCAGTTTTTCACAAAGATGAGAACCCAGAAAACCAGCCCCCCCAGTTACCAATATTCTTTTTCCCATATGTCTCCCCCTGTTTATCCGTAGATCCCCAAGAAAATGATGAACGCGAGGGATATCAGGCAAAAGGACAGGAAAGGTTTATTGATATAGATTTTCTCAGGATTGGACACGAAGGAGCCCTCCTGTTTCGTGAGAATGTAAAACCACGCGAAGAAGGCGATGGCGAAGGGGAGAAAGAAAAGGAAGGCCCTTTTGTACCTGAAAGAAATCCATACGAATGAGGCAAGGGTCAGAAAGGCGTAAGTATGCATTGCCCCCAACAGGGAACGCGGGGTGTACACGCGGTAAACAGGGCGGTAGCTTTCTGCTTCCGCCTGCGTGATTTTTTCCAGCTCCGCGTATCTTTTCGCCGTCATGAGATAGGCGCCAAAGACCCAGAAGCAGAGGATGAGCGATAAGGGGGGAAATCGGTTCAAATGTTCAAAGGCGTACCATCCGATGCAAAGGCGGATGGGGTTGTTCAGGGACTCTACGATGACGTCCAGAAACGCGATATCCTTTGCCCGGACGGGTCGAAGGTTGTAGAGCAGGCCTGACAGAAAAAACAGGATAAGAAAAGTTGTAAAAGGTCTCGGCATCCAGAGGCTGCTCATCAGGAGGGAGGCGACCAGAAGAATCCCGGCGATAAAGAAGAGTTTTTCAGGGTTGATCTTGCCGCTGGGGATGGGGCGGTTGCGTTTTGTCGGATGCAGGGCATCGAAGCTCGCGTCCAGAAATTCATTGATCGCGTAATTCACGGAGGACAAAAGACAGGATAAAAGGAGGCCTAAGGCGATCCAGCCCCACGCGATTCTGGAAAAAGGAATATGAAAATAAGCAATGGCCCCGAGGCTCCCTAACAGGGTAAAAAGATTTTTATGCCAGTGGTCCAGTCTTAAGACAGCAAGATAATATCTGACTGCGCGATTCTTCATATTCTGAAAGTTCCCCTGATTGATTTTACGTTATTTATCCTCTCTCGCGTGTAATTTCAAGTGGTTTGTCCGGGGATCGTGGAGTATCGCGAGGCGAAAGGCAAGTTGACACTGTTTGCCGCGTCTGATATATGGGTTAAACTGAGATTGAAGGGAAGGTGGGGAGCAGATTATCAGAAAGAAAAACTGGGCGCATGCCTGTGAGATTTCGCTACTTTTAGGCCTGTTTCTTTTTATTCAAGGCTGTTTTTCCGTAGGCCCGAATTACAAAAAAGCCCAGACCTCGCTGCCGGCGTCGTGGCAAAAGGATGTTCTGGAGGAATCTCCCTCTTTTGTGACGGAACCGGCCCAGGTCGCGCGCTGGTGGGAAGTCTTTCATGATCCTATCTTAAACGGCCTGATTCAGGAAGCCCGGAAAAGCAATTACGACATCCGAATTGCCATGGCCCGGGTGGAAGAGGCCTGGGCTCAGATTGGGGTGGTCGCCGGGACACGTATGCCGCAGATCAATGTAAATGGATCTTTCAACCGGCAGCGTTCCAGCGAGAATGGTGTGTTCCCGGGCGGAGATTTGTATAATCAGTACAATTCACAGATCGGTGCCACATGGGAGATTGACCTGTTTGGCAGGATAAAACGGCAGATTGCTTCCGCCAAGGCGCATTTTCAAGCCACGCAGGAGCTGAAAACCGACGTGATGATATCGGTCTATGCTCAGGTGGCCCAGGCCTATATCAATCTGCGGACCGCCCAGGTCAGGCTTTCCACCTCTCTTCACAATATTGAATCCCAGCGTGAAATCGTGGATTTGACAAAAACACGGTTCAAGTATGGGCTTGCCTCGGATCTGGACGTGGCTCAGTCCGAGCAGGTACTGGCCCTCTCTGAGGCGACGCTTCCTCTTTTGAGGACGCAGATAGAAAATTCAATCCACACCCTGTCTGTGTTATTGGGGAAGACTCCTTCGGAGCTGATGGACTTGCTGAGAGCCCCCCAACCGATTCCCATGCTTCCGGACAAGATCCGGGTAGGGATTCCCATGGACCTGGTGCGCCGCAGGCCGGATATCCGGGCCGCGGAAAGACAACTGGCGGCACAGACGGAACGGATAGGGATTGCCACGTCTTATCTCTATCCAAGATTTTCCATTCTGGGGATGTTTGGATTCCTTTCTACGGATGCCACGGACGCCTTCCACTGGAGCAGCCGCACCTTTTCCGTGGGAGGTGGTTTGAACTGGAACATCTTCAATGGTGGCAGCGTTCGAAGCCTGATTAAGGTTGAAGACGCCCGGACCAAGCAGGCCCTCCTGAACTACGAGAAGACGATCCTGAAGGCCATGAAAGAGGTCGAAAACGCCCTGGTTAAATACGCGGATGATATGCAGCGGGTTGCTGACCTTCAGCACTCGGTGAAGGTTGCCAAACGGACGCTTGAACTTTCTTTGATCCTGTACAAGGAAGGGTTGAGGGATTTTCAAAGCACCCTGGACGCCGAGCGTGTTTTGTTTGAGGCGGAAAACAGCCTGGCGCAAGCGGAAGGTGTTACGGCCATCAGCCTCGTTGAATTGTATCGGGCCCTGGGCGGGGGGTGGAACCCTGACGAGAACGGGCAGGAGGCAAATAAAACCAACCATGAAAAGGTTCAAAGGAAATGAAACGCATGACTTCACGGGTTTTACGGCGTGGTTTGAGGAGGGTGGACATCCTTTTATTAGCGGCCCTCCTCCTGTTTCTATCCCCCCTCGGGTGTAAGAAAAAAGAAAACAAGTTTGTCCCGCCACCTCCTCCGAAGGTGGTCGTGGCCAACCCCAAGGTTCAGGATGTGACGATTTATATCAAGGTGACGGGGCGAACAGCCGCCATCAGCAAGGTTGACATTGTGGCGCGCGTCAAGGGGTTCCTGGAGAAGATTTACTTTAAAGACGGGAATATCGTTCAAAAGGGGCAACTTCTTTTTACGATTGACCCGCGGGAATATATCGCGGCGCTGCACATGGCTGAGGCGGATCTTTTAAACGCCAAATCCGCTTTGGATTTCGCGAAGAACGACCTGGAGCGTCGCGAGAAGGCCTATGAGAGGAAGGCGGTCAGCGAACTGGATTACCTGCGCTCAAAAGCGGAATACAACAAGGCAGAGGCTCAGGTGGCGGCGGCTAAGGCAAAGGTGGAAGAGGCAAAGTTGAATCTTTCCTACACGAAAATTATGTCGCCCATTACGGGCAAAACCTCACGTCACTTGGTGGACGTGGGCAATCTGGTGGGGGCAAGCGGGCCCACGACCCTGACAACGGTTGTCAGCCTGAACCCCATTTACGCCTATTTCAATATCAATGAACGAGATGTGGCCCGTTACCTGGAAAAACGTGCCAAGGACCTGAAAAAAGAGGGAGGCCCGCAAGGGAAAATCCGCCCGAAGAGAAAGGTTCTGGTAGAGCTTGCCCTCGCGACGGAGGAGGGATATCCCCATAAAGGGAAGTTGGATTACGTGAGCAACCAAATCGACCCCAACACGGGAACGCTTCAGGCGCGTGCCGTTTTCCCGAATGATGACCTGACGCTTGTACCGGGGTTTTTCGCGAAGATACGGATCCCCGACAGGGTTGAAAAGGACGCGCTTCTGGTTCCGGAGCGCGCTATTGGGTTGGATCAGGTAGGACATTACCTCTACGTCGTTGGCGCGGGCAACAAGGTGGAGCGAAGGGACATCAAAATTGGGACGCTGGTGGGGACCATGCGCGTGGTTGAAAAGGGCCTGAAGAAAGAGGATCGTGTCGTGGTGGAAGGCATCCTGCGCGCGCGGCCCGGTGAAGTGGTAC
>WGDA01000047.1 GCA_015493505.1 Pseudomonadota bacterium
ATCAGGAGAGGCAAGAAAGGGAATCAGAGATTCCCAAGTACTAAGTAAAACCGGTGGGGACAACTCAACCTTGCCCCCTCAGGGGGCAAGGCATTTAACCCCCTTTTAGGGGTTAACTCAAAGCCACCCGCTCTGCGGGTGGAGATTTACCCACCCGCGATGGGGGGGAACACGCTGACTGTTTCCCCCTCTTTGACGACGTAATCCTCTTTCTGATGTTTCCCGTCGACCAGCGTGATTTTCGGGGTGGCCTCCGGCAGGTTGAAGTGCCGGTAGATGTCTCCGAGGGTGGTGCCGTCCGGAACATCGATTTCGACCCCTTCCAGGCCCGCTCCTTTGGGCAGGTGTTTCTGAAAAGTCGCGAAGAGCTTCACTTTAATCTTCATGGTTCTGCTCCTTTTGTTTAATTGTACCCACACTATATCAGCTCTGAAAGTCCGCCTCAATGGCTGAAAGGTTGGCAGGGGGTGTTCGGCGAACTGTTTCACCCTTCAACGCCTAATGGCGCTTTTTCATTGACAATCTTGAAGCCTTTCTGTTATGAGGGAACAGCGAAAAGCGCCCGCACGTGTTTTTCAAAGACAGATAGAGGCAGATGTGCTCAAAAAAAGGAGGTGATACCCATGTTCGCGAAAATTGCCATGCCGGATATTGATGAGGTGCTGGAAAACAAGGACTGGAAAACCCTGAAAGCGGCTTTGGCTGAAGTGACGCCACAGGATATCGCGGAGGTCATTACCAGCCTGGAGCCAAAGGACGCCGTTCTGGTCTTTCGTCTGATCCCGAAGGATAAGGCCACGGATGTATTTTCAGAGCTTGAGCCTTCCCAGCAGGAGCTTATTCTGACACGGATTGCCGACCGCGAGATCAAGGCGTTGATTGAAGAACTTTCTCCGGACGATCGAACGGCGCTTTTTGAGGATTTGCCGGGTCGTCTGACGCAAAAGCTTCTGAACCTTCTTCCGCCGGAAGAAAGAAAGGAATCCCTGGAACTTCTTGGTTACCCCGAGGACAGTGTGGGGCGGCTGATGACCCCGGACTACGTGGCCGTTCGCCCAGACTGGACCATCGAAAGGGCCTTCAGACATATTCGCAAATACGGCAGGGATGCCGAGACGATTAACATGGTCTATGTTGTGGATGAAAAATGGAAATTGCAGGATGATATCCCCATCCGGAGATTTATCCTGGCGGAACTGGACCAGCGGGTCCGTGACATCATGGACAATGAATTCATTGCCATACAGGCGACGGAAGACCAGGAAGAGGCCTACAAAATTATCAAGAAATATGACTTGAACGTGTTGCCGGTCACGGATGATGAAGGCACGCTCATCGGCATCGTGACCGTGGATGATATCCTGGACGTGGTCGAGGAGGAGGTGGATGAAGACTTCCAGAAGACCTCTGCCATTGCCCCTTTTGAAGAAAGCTACGCGATGGCCTCGACGTTCAAGCTTTACCGAAAACGGATCGGCTGGCTCATGATTCTGTTGATAACGGATTTCTTTTCTTCGAGTATTATCGCCCATTTCGAATACGCCCTGAAGGCGGTGATTGCCCTGGCGTTTTTTATTCCTGTTCTGATTGACAGCGGGGGGAATATCGCGGCTCAGTCTTCCACCCTGATTATCCGGGCTCTGGCCACGGGGGATCTGACGATCAGAAAGTGGTTTTCTGTCATCAAGAAGGAGTTACTGGTGGGGATGATGATTGGCCTCACCCTGGGGATCGTGCTGTACCTTCGAGGGTTTTTCTGGCGCGGTGGGCCAACCATCGGGATGGTCGTGGGGATGGCCATGGTGGGTATTACCTTATGGTCCAACCTCCTGGGCAGCCTCCTGCCGATTGTTCTGACCAAATTCAGGCTGGACCCGGCGGTAATCAGCAGCCCCTTATTGACCACCGTGGTGGACTCGACCGGGTTGATTATCTATTTCACGCTGGCTAAGATTGTTTTTAAGTTATGAAAAGGTGTTTTCTGATATTATAATCGGGATATGGATAATGTGAAGAAGGATTCGAAAGAGGTGAAAGGCCACAAAAGGCCAAACATTCTCGTCGTGGAAGATGAGCCCCTTATTCAGGAATTTTTAAAAACGGGGCTTTTTTATGAGGGATATGATGCAACCACGGTGACGAAGGGAGGGCAAGCGCTGGAGTTGTTATTTCACCAACTTTTTGACCTCATTATCCTTGATTTAATATTGCCTGATTTGGATGGTTTCGAGGTTTGTCGGCGTATAAGGGAAAAGGGGTTGACTATTCCAATTTTGATGTTGACAGTCAAGAAAGACGTTGCTGATCGTATAGCAGGCCTTGATGCTGGGGCTGATGATTATCTCGTCAAGCCGTTTGTTTTTGATGAACTGTTGGCTCGCTTGCGTGCATTACTTAGGAGAAGTGGAAGATATGGTGATCCTGTTGTTCTCAAGATGGCGGGGATAACCCTGAATCCTGATAGTCGCGAGGTTTTGTTTGAAGGGAAAGCTCTTCAGCTTACACCAACGGAATTCAACTTGCTGAAGATTTTTATGCAGCATTCCAGGCGTGTTTTTACCAGAGAAACCCTTTTAAATCGTGTTTGGGGTTACCATTACTTCGGGAATGCAAATATTGTGGATGTGCATGTAAGCCATTTAAGAGAAAAATTAAAGGATAAACCTCCTCGTTTGATTCGTACCCATTATGGCCTTGGATATTCATTCCATCCAGAAGAAATTGAATGAAGCTTATACCCAATTTTTCTTTTAGAGCCCGCTTGACTCTTCTGATAATAGGCTTATTAGCCTTTCTGCTTTTGATTCAAGGTTTTGTATTTTATCAGGACACGGAGAAACTTCTTCTTGATGAAACGGCTTCAAACGTCAGGGCGAGAGCAAAACCTATTATTGAAGGGTGGGTTCATAAGAAAATTTTTCGCAAGTGTGTAAGGAATGAAAAGGTTAATGGAAATTCCTGTTTGTCTTATATAGCGTTGGCCCTGGCAGAAAATCTAACTTCAAAAAATGCTGTTGCACAAATATTTGACTGTAACGGGCATCTTCTCGCAAATGGAAAAACCCTTCCGGAAGAGCCAGAGGCGGCAAAGATTATCCCCCGTTATGCTCAGTCGGCTTTACGGGGGCAAAATGAAGTCACTTATTTTGCCCACAGGGGGAATATACCTTTTCTTGTAGTTCTGATTCCACTTCGTTTGCCGCAAAAGGAAGAACAAATAGTGGGTGTAGCACAGATCAGTGTCACCTTGAAATCCCTTCAACAAAAACTTAAAAGGCATGGAATATTTCTTGCTTTTGTAGCGTTGGTGACATTATCGTCCGGAATTCTTCTTGTGCTATTGATTGTTTCTTCATTTTTCCAGGATTTGAAACAAATAGCCGAGACATGCAGGGGTATTGCGGAAGGGAATTTAAACTTGCAATTCCCTCATGCGGATCGTCAGGATGAAATCGGGCAACTGATACAGGCCTTTAATGTAATGATAAAGCAGATTGGCGAAATATTAGACTCGCAAAAACGCTTTGTTGCCAATGCTGCCCATGAACTTCGTTCTCCCATTACCGCTCTGAAGGGATCATTGGACATATTGCTACGGGGCGTCCGGGATGATCCGGTTGCTTCTTCCCGTATTCTTACTGGAATGCACCGGGAAGTGGAACGCCTGAAAAGTCTTTGTGATCGATTGCTTGATCTCAGCCGTCTTGAGGGAATTGTGACACCTCAAAAAACGTCAGTGGACCTTCAGGAATTTTTTCGGGAATTTTTCCCTCAATTGCAAATGATCGCCCGCGAAAGGTGCCTCAAACTTTTAACTGGTCCAGGGGTAAGTGTTATGATGGATTCAAATATGCTTCGGGAAATGTTGTTTAATCTTGTCATGAATGCTGTTCAACATACCGAAAGTGATGGAAAGATTTCTATTGGATGGCGTCTTGTCTCAGAGCCTGAAGGGGTTCAATTTATAGTAGAGGATAATGGTGAAGGGATAAGCTCCCATGATCTTCCGAAAATATTTGAACCTTTTTATCGGGGTCATAAAAAAGAGTTCGAAGGGAAAAATTCCGGAGCTGGCTTAGGGTTAAGTATCGTGAAGGCCATTACAGTTATACATAATGGGAGTATCAATGTTCGCAGCGTTTTGAATGTTGGAACAAAAATTTCAATTATTATTCCTTTCGAGTAATTCTTTCACGTGCTTTTTCAAATCTTCATCTTTTTTTCATGATTTATTCAGGAATTTTTAAGTGTTCTATGATATCTTTTTAACAGGTGAATAAAAGGAGGTGATTATATGGGGAAAAAGATGTTACTCCCTATTGCTGGAAGCGTTCTTTTAATAGGATGCGCACCCGTCGGACCTCCTCCTCCCTTTTTGGGGCCAGGCCCCTGGGGTAGTATCTGGTTACTCTTTCTGATTTTAATCGGGGCTGGCATTTATCTGCTAATAAAGAAAATCTCAACATCGAATACGCCCAAAAAAGATCATTTAGCGGAGGCACTCAATGACATCCACGAACGCCTGAAGCATCTGGAAGAAAAAATCGATAACCTGGAAAAAAAAGAATAACTGTTGTAAAGGAGTGTTACAAAAATGAAAAGGGTTATAATGGTGATTGTTACAGGGGCTTTATTAGCTTGGGGGATGGAATTGGTGAAGCCTTTGACTTTTCCAACTTCATCGGTGGTTTTTGCAAATGAAGCACCTTCTCCGCCGCCGAAAGTTGAGGGCGAAGTGCCTTTTGGGAATGGGTCTTCTAAAAGTGACCTGCCACAGATAGGATCTCCTTCCCAGCCTCCACCTCCACCCCCGGTGAATCCTCCTCAAGGAATTAACCCAAACCTTCCACCCAATCCGGGACCCCAAGAGATCCTTTCGCCTGATATGGCAAGAAGGGCCGTAGCAACAGCCATAAATGCTCTTCGATATTTAAAGCCGGGTAAAATCTGGTGCGCTCGAGGGATAGCTGGAGAAAAAATAATTAAAGCGGCTTTAATCATCAGGGGAAGATGTGTCGGAATTATCGAATTTGATCCTCTATCCGGGAAATTACTCCCTGAGGGATGGCGGCCTATGCATGTAGATGGTCGGTTCCCTTTAGAGAAAATAAAAGAGAATTTTTCTAACATTGCTGAACAGTTGAGAGTACTTAAAGGTGCTGAATTCCGCGGACCGGAGAATGCATGGGCCGTTCCTCTTGCCTGTTGTCACTTCATAGTTGCACATTTAAAAATTTCTCCGGATGGCTTACGCATTTTGCCGGATTATCCAGCAGAACAGGAAATGAGAGTATATGTTCAGTAATATCTGGGAGAAAATAATTGGTGAATGGCTGCTTATTGCCAGCGCGGTGGGGTGGGGGCTGACCACCTGGTGGCGGGGACACTGGCCCGTGTACAGCCGCGCGGACCTCAGGATTGTCTTCATCCTAATGATCTTCCTCATGATCGTCAAGGGGCTGGAAGAAAGCCGGTTTCTGGAGTGGATAGCCCGAAGGTTTCTGAAAGGGAGCGGCCTTCCCGTCAAGCTGGTATTGCTCACAGCTTTTCTCTCCATGTTCATCACGAATGATGTCGCCATCCTGACGGTGGTACCGTTGACACTGGCTCTGAAGGTACCGGAGAAGGGGACCCTGGTCATCCTGGAGGCGCTGGCGGCCAACGCTGCGTCCGCCCTGACCCCTTTCGGAAACCCTCAGAATATTTATATTTTTACCCATTATCAGGTACAGCCTTTAAGTTTTATCCGAACCATCCTGCCGTTCTTTCTGGTGGGACTGTTTTGGGTAGTGCTGCTGGCCTTCCGGGAGGGGCGAAAATCGCCCGATGAGATTTCAGAAGCCATCCCTCCCCGGGTGAACGTGGAGAAAAGGGGGATCCCTTACCTGTTTTTCTTTGTGCTCTTTGTGGGGGTGGTACTGCGGTTTGTTCCCCTCTGGCTGGGAACCCTGGTCTGTCTGTACGTCGTGTTTCTGGATCGCCGGAGCCTGCGGATCGACTGGATGTTGCTGGCTACATTCCTTGCCTTTTTTGGCTTCACCGATAACCTGGTGAATCTGATGCATTTCAATCTTGCGAGTCCCACGCGCGCCTTCCTGTACGCGGCGGTCGGCAGCCAGGCCATCAGCAACGTCCCCAGCGCGCTCTTCTTCGCGGATTTTACCGCCCACTGGCGCGACCTTCTCTGGGGTGTCAGCGTGGGGGGATTTGGGAATCTCATCGGTTCCCTGGCCAGTCTTATCGCCTATCGCCTGTACCGGGCGAAAGAGGGGGGAGGCCACCCCTTCCTTTTGCGGTTTCACCTGTTTGGGTATGCGACGTTCTTTCTGGGTGTGGTTGCCTATTTTACGTTTGGCTAACTAAAAAACACACAACAAGCGGAAGTTTTCCTTGACAGCTTGTGCCTATCTGGTATTTTAAAAAACAAAACAGGGTTATAGCCGCTTTATAACAAAAAAGTGACTGAAAGCTTAGCAATAAGCGGCTGTTGGGAAAAGGTGCCATGTTCCTTAAGGTTCTAAATCCAATGTGAAGACTCATAACAGGAAGGCGCCGCAAGTAGGATTTTTTAACAAAGGAGAGAGAAATGGGAGAGAAGGAGAAGAGAGAGGAAAGGGGGCTTTCACGTCGGGATTTTATTAAAAAATCCGCGGTTGGACTGGCGGGCGCCGGACTCGCGACCCTGTCGATGGACTCGCTGTTCCAGTGGAACCCCGCTTTGGCGGCTAACGTTTCACCCCCGAAGTTTAAACTTGAAAAGAATCCCGTGATCAATGTGTTGCGCTGGTCCGGTTTCGTCAAGAGCGACGAGGAGGTCTGGAACGCCAACACGAAGAAATGGGAGAAGGAAACCGGCGGAAAGGTCATCACCGAGTACCTTTCCTGGGAGGATGTCCGTTCCAAGGCAGCCATGGAGGCGTCGGTTGGCGCCGGGCATGATATCGTTCTGGGATGGTATGACGACCCGCATCTCTATCCGGACAAACTGGTGGATGTTTCAGACGTGGCAACCTACCTGGGCAAGAAATACGGTGGCTGGTATCCGGTTTGTGAGGTGTATGGCAAGCTGTATGGGACCAACAAGTGGATCGCGCTTCCCATCGGAAGTGCCGGGATCTGTATCAACTACCGGGTCAGTTGGGTCAAGGAGGTGGGGTATGAAAAGCTTCCCTCGGATATCGAGGGATTTATCAAGTGCTGCAAGAAGCTGAAGGCCAAGGGACACCCGACCGGCTTCGCCCTGGGACATGCCGTGGGGGATGCCAACACCTGGACCCACTGGTGGCTGTGGTCGTTTGGCGGCAAGGCCGTTGAGAAGGATGGAAAGACCATCGCCATCAACAGCAAGGAGACGATTCAGGCGCTCGACGCCGTGAGGGAGCTCTATGAAACGATGATTGAGGGGGTGGCCTCGTGGTTGGATCCCCACAACAACAAGGCCTTCCTGTCCGGGCTGATTTCGGTGACATCCAACGGGAACAGTATCTTTTACGCGTCCCGGAAGCGGTTTCCGGAGATCAACAAGGATTTGATGACCATGAATTTCCCCGTCGGTCCCGTTGGACACCCGGCGGAACTCTCCATGATCAGCCAGGCCTTTATTTTCAAGCATACCCAGGTTCCGAACGCCGCGAAACATTACCTGACCTTTATGTTTGAAAAACCCCAGTATGGCAAATGGGAAAGCGAAACATGGGGATACATCACCCAGACGCTAAAGGACTATTACAGTCTGCCCGCCTGGAAAAAGGATCCCCGCATCACCCCGTATCGGGAATGCGTGAAGCGCATGTTGTGGAACGGCTACGCGGGACCTCTGGGGCCGGCATCCGCCGCGGCCATGAGCGAATATGTCATCGTGGACATGTTTGCCGATGTCTGCGTGGGCGGCAAGTCCCCGAAGAAGGCGGCGGCCGACGCTGAAAAGAAGCTGCGAAAATTCTATCACTGATAAAAGAGTCGGGTCAGAGGGACAGAAAGAGAGATGAGCCAGGAGATCGCCAGCAGCGGATGGGGCCGGTTCAGGGCATCATCCGCTGATTTTCTGCACCGGAAAGGGGTGATGGGGTTTCTCTTCACCCTGCCGGCGGATATTATCCTGCTGCTTCTGCTGGCGTATCCTTTTGTCTTGGGAATCTGGCTCTCCTTTACCAATACCATCATCGGAAGGTCGGGAAGTTTTGTCGGCCTTTCCAATTACATTTCCCTTTTTCACAGCAATATCTTCTGGCTGACCGCCTTCAACACGGTTTTCTATACCTGTGTGGCGGTTTTTTTTAAATTGATCCTGGGGTTTGGGCTGGCGATTATTTTAAACCAGGATTTCAAAGGGAAGGGGTTGATCCGGGCGATCGTGCTGCTTCCGTGGATCGTGCCCACGGCCCTTTCCGCCATCGCCTTCTGGTGGATTTTTGACTCCAATTTTTCCTGCATCAACTGGCTGCTTCTCAAGATCGGGCTCCTCAAAACCCCCATCGACTTTCTGGGAAATACCATCAACGCGCGCCTGTCCGTCGTCCTCGTCAATATCTGGCGGGGGATACCGTTTTTTACCATTGGGCTGATGGCGGGGCTTCAGACCATCAACCAAAGCCTGTACGAGGCGGCGGACATCGATGGCGCCACCCCGTGGGTCAAATTCAAGAGTATCACCCTGCCCCTGATTATGCCCCTGCTTTCCGTGATCACGACCTTCTCCATCATCTGGACCTTTGCGGATTTCCAGCTTATCTGGATTCTGACCCGCGGCGGCCCGGACAACGCGACCCATATCTTCGGGACTTTGTCCTTTCAAAGGGCTATTGCGGGTGGCCACCTGGGCGAGGGCGCGGCGATCTCCGCCTTTATCTTCCCCGTGCTGTTTATCAGCGTCCTGATTACATCCAAATACCTGAAGCGGGAGAATTAGCGTGAAGCAGAAGGCCTGGACGAAATTCCTGCGTTTCTACCTGCCCCTGGGGCTGTTTCTCCTGTTCCTCCTGTTCCCCTTTTACTGGATGTTTGCGACGACCTTCAAGTCGGACGCGGAGTTGTATAACCTGAAGCTCAACCCGTTTTTAATCCATCACTGGTCCCTGGTGAACCTGAAGCACCTGTTTTACCAGACCCCGTTTCTGCGATGGCTGTGGAATACGTTTTTCGTGGCGATCACGTCCACCCTCATCTCGCTTTCCACCAGCCTGCTTGCGGCGTATGGTATTCAACGCATCCGTTTCAAGGGGTCGAGCATGATGGGGATTGGCATCTTTTTCTGTTACCTGGTGCCTCCCACCATCCTTTTCATCCCCCTGGCGACCATGGTCTTCAAGCTGCATTTGTGGGATTCCCTCTGGGCACTGTCCCTGATTTACCCGACCTTCCTCATCCCATTCTGCACCTGGCTGCTGATGGGGTATTTTAATTCCATCCCGAAGGAGCTGGAGGAATGCGCCATGATGGACGGTGCGAGCCGCATGTGGATTTTCTGGCGCGTGATTATCCCTCTCTCTCTTCCGGGAATCCTGTCGGCGGGCATCTTTGCCTTTACCCTCTCCTGGAACGAATATCTCTACGCCCTGACCTTTATCTCCACCAGCCTCAAAAAGACCGTTTCGGTCGGGCTGGTCACAGAGCTGGTCCGGGGCGACATCTATCACTGGGGACCCTTGATGGCCGGGGCCCTGTTTGGAAGCGTCCCCGTGGCGCTGGTCTATTCATTCTTCGTGGAATATTATGTCGCTGGGATTACCGGGGCACTGAAGGAGTAAACAAACCGATGGCGGAAGTTGCGTTACATCATGTGGGTAAAAAGTATGGGGATGTTCAGGCGGTGGAGGATTTCACTCTGACGATCCAGCATGGAGAGTTCATGGTCTTCGTGGGGCCAAGCGGGTGTGGGAAAACCACCACCCTGCGGATGATTGCCGGCCTGGAAGAGATTACCTCGGGCGAGATCCTCATCGATGGCCGGAAGGTCAATCACCTGCCACCGAAAGACCGGGATATCGCCATGGTCTTCCAGAATTACGCCCTCTATCCGCACATGACGGTTTTTGACAACATGGCCTTTGGCCTGAAGCTGAAAAAGATGCCCAGGGATGAGATTGAACAGCGTGTCCGCCAGACCGCCGGCATGCTCGGAATCCTGGATTTTCTGAAACGGAAGCCCCGGGAGCTTTCGGGCGGGCAGCGCCAGCGGGTTGCCCTGGGGCGCGCCATCGTCCGGACGCCAAAGGTTTACCTGTTTGATGAGCCCCTTTCCAACCTGGACGCCAAGCTGAGGGTCCAGATGCGGCTCGAACTGAAGAAGCTACACGAGAAGATGAACACCACCAGCATTTACGTGACCCACGACCAGATCGAGGCCATGACCATGGGCGATCGTATCGTGGTCATGAAGGATGGCAGAATCCAGCAGGTGGGACACCCGCTGGAAATATACATGCACCCAAGGAACCGTTTCGTGGCGGGGTTTATCGGGTCCCCGACGATGAATTTCATCGAGGGCGCGCGGATAGAGAAGGAAAACGGCGCGCTTTTCTCGGTCACGAAAGGGATGAAACTGCCGATACCGAAAACCCATTTTGAGGCCCTTGCGCCTTACGCGGGGCGGGAGATCGTCCTGGGGGTGCGGCCCGAAGATCTGTCCGAGGGGGACGATCCCAACGCGCCGGGGGCCGTCAAGGCTTACGTGGAAGTGGTCCAACCAGTGGGAAACCAGATTTACATTGACGTGAAGGTTGGAGATCGTAACCTTCTGGCCGCCATTTCCCCCCAGAGCGCCGTGAAGGTGAAGGAGGAAATCCTCCTCAAGGCGCGACTGGAAAATCTCCATTTTTTTGATCCCGAAAGCGAAAAGGCCCTGGTCTGATAACCGTTCCTGGTGTGCGCGACCCGCGGCGTGCAACGTGTGAGTGGCTGGAGCGTTTTTCAGAATTTATACACGATGGAATTCGCGTTCATCCCGGCGCCCACGGACGCGAAGATAATGATGTCGTGCTCGGGAAGCGAATACTCGGGCATTTTGTTTTTCAGAATCAGGTCAAGCAGCGTGGGGATGGTGGCCACGGAGCTGTTTCCAAGCCAGGAGATGCTCATGGGAAGGATGTGTCTGATGAATTCCGGGCTTGGGTTCCTAATTCCGTAAAGGCGAAAAAGACGTTTCAAAATCTCCACGTCCATTTTTTCGTTTGCCTGATGTAGCAGAACCCGGTCGATATGCTCGATGGTCAGCCCCGCCTTGTCGATGCTTTCCTTGATGAGTTCCGGAACCACTTTCAGCGCGTATTTGTAAAGGGTGTGCCCGTGCATCTTCAGAAAGAGTTCATCGCCCGGATAGTCCGGATTGTTGGACCGCCCCATGGTTAACAGTTCACAATACTTGTAGGTGTCGGAACGTGTGGCGTGTGAGATGATTCCCACCCTGTTGGACGATTCCCGGGCCTCCAGAATGGCGGCACCGGCGCCATCCGCGTAGATCATGGAATCCCGGTCATGGGGATCACAGACGCGGGAGAGGATCTCGGCGCCAACCACCATCACCCTTTTGGCCAGGCCGGTTTTGATAAAGCAGTCTGCCTGTATCAGTCCTTGCAGCCATCCGGGGCATCCAAAGGGGAGGTCGTAGGCGACTGTTTTTGGGTTTTTTATACGTAGCTTATACTTGATTCTCGCCGCGATGTTCGGAACGATGTCAATCCTTTTATTGTCGGGCCTGATGTCGCCGAAGTTCTGCGCGCAGATGATAAAGTCGAGGGTTTCCCTGTCGATCCCGGAGGTTTGAAGGGCTTCCTCCGCGGCGAGGGTGCCGATGTCGGAAGTCAACTGATCGTCAGACGCGTAACGCCGCTCTTTGATTCCCGTGATTTCCTCGAATTTCCGGGTAATCTCTTCTGGAGGCTTGTCGATCCTTGTTCCGTCTAATTCATAGAAGACATGATTGTGAAAATCAGAATTCCTGACAACCCTCTCGGGGATGTAGCATCCCGTTCCCACGATGAAAGAATAACGTGACTGCTCCAAAGCTCTTGATGCGTCTCCCGATTATAAGTTGTTCCCCTTTCGGGCAACGTTTGTCATTCGTCTCTAATCTGCCACGCGCGTGACAAGGGTATTTTCCCTAATAAAGTCCACGCACCGTTAATTATCCATTAGAGATAAAGAAGTCAACCATGTTCTAAGCCGTGAAGTAGGCGGGCGGAGTTCTGACCGGGCCCCGCCCGGAGAAATTACACTTGCGCCAGTTCGTGTTTCAGCGTTTGGTAGAGCTCATAAGCCTTTTCCGGGGTTTCACTCTCGTGGACCACGGCCCGGACGGCCTGGATCATGGCGATGGGGGAGTCAGACTGGAAGATGTTGCGCCCCATGTCGACGCCGCTGGCGCCTTCCTGGATGGCGCGGTATGCCATGGTCAGGGCGTCCAGTTCCGGAATCTTCTTGCCCCCCGCAATGACAATGGGGACGGGGCATGCCGCCGTAACGGTTTCGAACCCGTCTTCCACGTAGTAGGTCTTGACGTAGTGCGCGCCCAGCTCCGCGCAGATCCGGGTGGCGAGCCGAAAATACCGGGCGTCGCGCGCCATCTGCTTGCCCACGGCGGTGACGGCGAGGGTGGGGATGCCATACCGGGTTCCCATGTCCACGAGCTGGGTCATGTTGATGATGGACTGCTTCTCGTATTCCCCTCCAATGAAGACCTGCACGGCCATGGCGCACACATTGAGACGGATGGAGTCTTCCACATCCACCGCGATTTCCTCGTTGGAGAGTTCTTTGAGGATGCTCGAGCCGCCGGACGCGCGCACCACGATGGGCTTGGTCACGGAGGGGGGCACGATCGTCCTCAGGATCCCGCGCGTCAGCATCAGAGTGTCCGCGTAGGGTATCAGGGGAAGGATGTCGATGTCGATCCGTTCCAGCCCCGTGGTCGGTCCCTGGAAATATCCGTGGTCGATGGCCAGCATGACCGTCCGTCCCGTCTCGGGGTTAAAGATGCGGGCCAGTCGGTTCTTCATCCCCCAGTCATAGGAATTGGAACCTTTCAGGAAAAACCCCTCCGTTTTCTGGGGGATGTCGGTATAGAATTTTTTGGCTTCCTTCATCCCATCCGCGTCTGGCATGATAAAACCTCCCTATCGGTGTAAATTGTCTGCAGGTTGTAAATAATCGTTCGAACGGCACGGCTTTACAGGTTCGCGGTTTTTCGCCAGCCTTCCGATTTAAACCGTTCCATCCGGTTGATGCCCCAGGACTTCAGTTCTTCCATGAACTTTCTGCGGTCCACTTTCGCCAGTTTCATGATTTCTTCCCGTTCCTTCATCCGATCCTCTATCTCGGTGGGAGTGAACCCGTTCCAGGTAAAATATCCCTGATCGAAGATGAAATCCGGCGTGATGGCCTTGCCGGGAACCCCTTCGCTCATCAGGAAAACCCGCGCGGCTTCCATGTCGAATTCCAGGATCCATCCGTTGTCCTTTACCATGGTTTCCGGGTTGAAGGTTACCCGGTCGCTGCATTGCGGACAATAGAGATGGCTGAGAATCTGGGGAGGAAGAAGATCCCTCAAGTTCATGAAATTTGCCCGTGATCGTTTGCATTCACATTGAATGACGTGGTTTTGACACATATCGTTTTCTCCTATATTTTAGTAATTCAACTCGTTATTATTATATTATTTCCAAGGTTTTGTCAAGCGCCTGAAGCAGCGCGTCGTTGGCTTCCGGGGGACCGATGGTGATGCGCGCCCATGTGGGCATCACCCAGGAGGCGCTGCACCGGATGAGCACGCCGTTTTTCCGCATGACCCGGCAGATTTCCTGGGAATCCCTTTCAAAATCGACAAAAATGAAATTGGCCTGCGAAGGGATGTAAAATAGATCTCTGTCGGCAAGCGCCTTTTGAAGCCTTTCCCGTTCCCGTTTGATGGCGTCCGTAACCTTCTGATAATGTGGATGGTCGGACAGCGCGCCAACGGCGGCGTGGATGGCCAGAGAGGAAACCGAGAAGGGCTCCCGGACGCGGTAGAGGGCCTGGATGATTTCCGGCGCTGCCAGGGCGTAGCCGACACGGATACCGGCCAACCCATAGGCCTTGGAAAAGGTCCTCAGGGAGATAACGGGGAGGTCCCTTGAGATCCACTTGCAAATAGGAGGAATCTTTTCCGCATCCATGAAATCGACATACGCTTCGTCAAGAATCACGAGGATCCCTTCGGGAACCTCTTCGAGAAACGTCTCGATTGCCCGGGGTGGAAGCACGGTTCCGGTAGGGTTGTTGGGGTTGCACAGGTAGATGAGTTTCGTTTTGGACGTGATGGCGTCGCGCAACCCGTTCAGGTCGAACTGATAACTCCGGGTAAGGGGAAGCGCGACAGGAGTTCCCATGGCGATGCGGGCGGCGGATTCATAAATGGGAAAGGTTGGCGTGCAAAAGAGGACCTCTTCCCCCGGGTCCAGAAAGGTGGAGGAGAGGAGGGTAATCAGGGAATCCGCGCCGTTTCCCAGGATAATCTGTTCAGCCGGAACTCCGTGTTTTTTCGCCAGGGTCTCTCGCAGGTTCCAGCCGCCGGGGTCCGGGTAGAGGTGAACCTTCCCGGCGAACCGGGTGATGGCCTTGACGGCGCCGGGGGATGGCCCATAGAGGTTCTCGTTGAAACAGAGGCGGATCGCCTCTGAGGGTTCCTCCGGCTTGTCCGCGAGATACGCGGACAGCCCGTCAACGCTGTGGCGAACGGGGATGGCGCGCGTTCCCGAATCTTTTTTGCTCATATTAAGCCTCGCATTTTCTTTCTCAAAACGGGCGTGCCTCACTTGTGCCTTACTTGATGTATCCCGCTTTTTTCAACTTCATGTAGATCTTCCGGCCACCATTGACGCTCTTGAAGATTAATCGGGAAGTCATGGTTCCTGACGTTACGGCGTCGGTTTCTTCGTTGAACTGGATGGGTTTTAAGACGTTTTTCCCAACGATGGCTTTACGCGTCTTCTCTACTTCTGCCTTATTGAAGAGTTTGTTCCCGTACTTTGGAAACTGAATGGGAAGCAGGTCTCGAATGGTCCCAGTTTTGTCGAACACATAAATGAAATAAACATCGTGGCAAACGTCGCAAATCTTCCCTTCCGCGCCAACCACGGCGAACCAGGTCTCGGTTTTGCCATCCTTTTTCAAGTCGACGGCGTAAACCTGTTGGGGCCGCCTCACCTTGATATTAAGCCTGGTAATCTTGAGAACCTTGTAGCCGAGAGATTCAAGCCTGGCAATACCCATCTTCCGGACCTTTTCCTTTGTCATGTGGGGGTCCATCAGGTGGTAAGCGGATTTGTAGTTTTGTTTCGTGGGCTTGAGAGCTATTCCCTCCAGCAGTTTTCGAGCTTTGGCCAGAAAGGTGTTGGGGTCTTCAATCATGCCCAGGTGGGCGTATTTAACCACGAAATTTCCCTTTTCCTTCTTCAGAATCATGATAAAGGGGGTGGCCTCCGGGTACCCGATATTTTCCATCGCGACAAAGTCTTTGTCCGGGATCATGGGAAACGGAACTTTCTTTTCTTTGCGGAACTTCTCCATGTCCTTTTCCTGGTTTCCGACCCCGATGGAGAGCAGCTTGACTCGCCCCTTCATGTTGGGGTCTTTCTCAATGGCTTCATAAACCTTGTCCAGGATGGGCGCCTGCATCTGACAGTGAAGGCAGTGAACATTCATAAATTCCACAATCATAACATCGGCCTTAACCTCTCTCAGATAAAAACCGGCTTCGTCCGGTATCCCAAGGTAGGCTTTGTCGGTTTTGGTCTTTGGTGCGGTCAGTTTCGTCTCAGGGAAGGTATCCCCCACCTTAATCAGAGGAATTTCATCTTCGTCAAACCCTCCTCTTTGCGCCTGCGCCAAGCCCTGAAACAACCAGAACCCCACCACGGCCACCAAGAAAAGAATTCCCAAATTAACTCCCAGTTTTTTCCCTTTGCTACTATGCAACTTCATGCATCTCCTCCTTTTTTTCGTTACGTGAAAGACGCTCAGCGTCGGATGTATGAGATAGATTCCCACAGATTTTGAATGATTCTAACTCCAGAATCACTTAACTTATTGAATCAATCCCTTCTTTTTCAGCTTCATGTATAGTCTCCGCCCTTTTCTGATGCTCTTGTAAACCAGCGCGGAAGTCATCGTGGCCGATGAAACCGCATCGGTATCGGGGTTGAATTGAATAGGCTGAAGCAGGTTTTTCCCCACAAGATCGGCGCGTATTTTTTTCAGATCCTCCTTGTCGAAAGCCACGTTTTTGAATTTTGTCAACTGGATGGGAAGAATGTCGAGGATGGTTCCCTTCTTATCGAAGAGGTAGATGAAATAGACGTCGTGGCAGATATCACAGACACGCCCCTCGGCAGCGACAGCGGCGAACCAGGTTTCAGTTTTGTTCCCTTTTGACACCTTGACTTGGTATACTATTTGCGGCTTGTCAATGTCGAGTTTCAGGAGGCCATCAACCACGTAATCCCTGGATTCAAGCCTCTGGATGAGCATCTTGAGAACCTTTTCCTTTGTAACCCCCGGGTTCAGTGTCTGATAAGCGGACTTATAGCTTTGCTTGACGGTTTTGAATGCTGCACCAGACAGGGCCTTGTGGAGTTTTGTCAGGAACACATTCGGGTCGGGAATCATTCCCATGTGTTCAAACTTGACGATGAATTTTCCTTTTTCCTTTCTCAAAATCATCAGGAAGGGGGTTCCCTCCGGGTAACCGATGTTTTCCATCGCCACGAAGTCTTTATCCGGGATCATGGGGAACGGAACATGGTTTTCTTTCCTGAAGGTCTCGAGTTCCTTAAGCGTATTGCCGACACCGATGGATAAAAACTTGACCCGTTTTTTTGCCGACGGCTCCTTTTCTATGGCCGTGTAAACCTTGTCCAGGACAGGCGCCTGCTGAAGGCAGTGCAGGCAGTGCGTGTTCATGAATTCAACCAGCATAACCTCGGCCTTGACCTCGTCGAGGTAGAAATAAGGTTTGTCCGGCAATCCCAGATAGGCGCGGTCAGTCTTCACCCTGGGGGAGGTCAATTTCGTGTATGGAAACGTATTCCCCACGGCAATCAGGGGGATGCTTTCTTCTCCTTCCACCGCCTCATCCGTGTGGCCCGTCCCGCTGAACCAGCAGGCCACCATGAAGATCAGGAGAATCATCCCGCAAATCTTGACGACGGCGGGAAGCCTCGTGCCTCTTCGGGTATGCCTTTCCCGCCCTTTAGATTCTGTTTTTTCTTCCACTTTTTAACGACTCCTTTCGACTACTTGTTAATCTTTCGGTTTTATTGCGTGTATCCTTCCTTTTTCAGGGTTTCGTACAGCTTTCTTCCCTCATTGACACTCTTGAAAATGAGTGCCGAGGTCATGGAGGCGGAAGACACAGCGTCCGTGTCCGGGTTGTACTGGATGGGTTGCGTCAGGCTCTTTCCCACCAGGCTCTGGCGCATCTTTTCCACTTCCTTTTCCTCGAAGGGTTTATTGCCAAACTTGGTGACGTCGATGGGGATAAAATCCCGGATGACCCCCTGGCGGTCAAACAGGTAGATGAAATAGATGTTGTGACAGATGTCGCAGACCTTGCCCTGTGCGCCAATGGCGGCAAACCAGGCGTCCATCTTGCCGTCTTTCTCTATCTTGACCATGAAACATTGCGGGGCGTTTGTTAATTTTATAGGGGTGATGTCGGTCACCTTGATGCCGGTTTTTTGCAGCCTTTGGGTGATTTTTCCCTTGATTCCCTCCACAGTAATGCCCGGATTCAACTGCTGGTACGCCGATTCATAGCTTTGTTTGGAGGCTTCAACCGCGCCACCGGATAAAATCTGACGGATTTTGTCCATATAAGCCGGTCTGTTTTCGATGATGCCGAGGTGCGTGTCTTTGACGATGAACTCTCCGTTTTCCTTTTTGACGATAATGGTAAAAGGGGTTCCGGCAGGATACCCAATGTTTTCAAAGGCCATGAAATCCTTGTCCGGTATGAGGGGGAAGGGAATGCGCTTTTCCTGCCTGAAGTGATCCAGCTGAATCTGGTTGTTCCCTACGCCGATCCCGATCATTTTAACCTTCCCGTTCAGGGTGGGGTCTTTTTTGATGGCCTTGTAGATGCGGTTCATCAGGTACGCCTGTTTTTGGCAGTGGTAGCAGTATTTGTTGAGGAATTCCACGATGAGGACATCGACCTTCACATCGTTGAGATGGAATACCGGCTTGTCCGGCAGGCCCAGGTAGTTTCGGTAAACCGCTTCCCGTGGTGTGATGAATTCCGTTTTGGGGAAGGGGTCTCCGGGCTTGATGAGGGGATTTTTGGCAGTCTTGCCAAGCGTGGCGGAGGCGCTGGGGATGCCCAGCGTCAGCGTGCAGCAGAGAAACAGGGCAAGCCAGCCCGCTGGCACAACGAAACGACGCGTTCTTAAAGGTTTCATGGAATCCTCCCTTTTAAACGTTAATCCCCGGGGCGTATCCCTTCTGGTCCGCGATAATGTCCAGGTGAAGCGTGGTAAGCTCTTCCAAATCCAGAAAAAGGGGGGTGCCCTCGGGCAGGTTTCTCTCGTCCACAACCTTCAGGTACCGTTTGCAGAAATGGCAGAGATGAATCCTGTGAATATCGTCCCCCTCGACCTGGAGGTAGTTCAGTCCCTTTTGCAGTTCGGCGCCGCAAAAAGGGCAGGCCATGCGCTTAAAGCGCCATTCGTGGCCGCAAATTGCGCAGTGGAGATACAGCTTGCCCCCCTCTCCCCGCAGGACCCCCATATCGGGATGAAAGCCACAGACGGGGCATTCCCCTCTTTCCCATCCCGTGGCCAGTTCATCTGACAATGTTTCCTGAAAGGGGATCAGACAGATTTTGAAGATATTCCTGAGGGTAAGGAAGAGGAGGTGGTGATTGATGTCGGGAATCTGGAAGAGATGGGAAAGAAATGTTTCGCTGCCCATCACGAACTGGTTGATAAGACGCTGCCCGGAGATGGTTCCATCCCGATGTTTCTCCTTCAACCTCTCAAGGTCCCGGTCAACCGAATCTCCAATTCCCTCCAGGCCATTCAGGAAGCCATCCAGCAGAGAGTCGAACGGCTCGTTGGGCACAGGGAAATTCATCCTGTCCACCAGGGGCATCCCCTGCTGAAATTTTTCCTCCACATACGCCGATAATGGAATGGGTTTCAGGTAGGGACGGACCTGGTCGATAGAAGATTCCGTCAGGTCGATCAGGCGTTCAAAAATCTCCAGAATCTCCCGGTAGGCGGGGTTTTCCTTCGCCTTCGCGATCCAGTTTCGTTTCAGTTTCAGACAGTCTCCCTCGAGGCAGTCAGCCATACATTATCTCCCTGTTTTGAGCCCAACTAACTCTATTTTACACGAAACTCCTTTTATTATCTTACCCTTTTTCGCGGAGATTGCAAGGTTGCGGGAATTTCTCCGGATGGACAGGCGCTCTTTAATTCTGATGCCTTCGTTTACGAAGCCGTCAACTTTATTGAAAACCCCTAAAGCCTGTGTTACCTTCTACAGGTCTGTTTGAAAGAGCCGATTTTCTGTGGCTGTTTTGGTTGAGCAACAACAAGAAGGAGCTGACCATGACGACGAACATATCCCCTGAATTTTTGGATGAAACGGTACAAACCCTTCGCGAATACATCCGGATAGATACCACCAACCCCCCCGGAAACGAGGGTGAGGCTGCGCGGTACCTGAAAACGATTCTGGAAAGGGAGGGAATTGAAACCCGAGTTGAGGAACCGGCGCCCGGGCGGGCAAACCTGACCGCGACCCTAAAAGGCAAAGGCGAGGGAAGGCCAGTCATCCTGCTGAATCACATGGATGTGGTCCAGGCGGAAAAGGAAAAGTGGACTGTTCCCCCCTTCTCGGGTGAAATTCGGGATGGATACCTCTATGGGCGGGGAACCCTCGACATGAAGGGGATGGGAATACTGGAACTGATGGCGCTTTTGTACCTCAAGCGTGAGGGAATTACCCCGGATCGGGATATCATCTTCCTCGCCGTGGCGGACGAAGAGACGGGGGGTGTCATGGGCGCCAAATGGATGCTGGACCGGCACCCGGAGCTTTTGAAAGTCGATGGCGTTATCAATGAGGGCGGGGGAGGTGTTCTGGATAACGGCAAGAGCTGGTATGAAGTCTCCACGAGTCAGAAGGTTCTTTGCCAGGTTCAGATCTCCGCGAAAGGGGAGGGGGGGCACGCGTCAGTCCCCAAGGAGCCTTCCGCGATTACCAGGCTTCTGGATGCGCTGGAGAAGATTCGGAAGCATCCGTTTCCCCCTGTCTTGATTCCCACGGTCCAGGAATACTATCGTCGGGTCGCGCCGCTTCAGAAGGCGGCGTGGCAGCCTGTCTGTCAGGACATGGAAGGCGCGTTTCGCCGCGACGATCCGCTCTTAAAGGAAATCCTTGCCGATCCCATCAACCATACCATGACGCATCACACGGCAGCGATCACCGTCTTGCGGGCCGGAGAAAAGGTCAACGTTATTCCCACCGATGCTACGGCGCGGGTAGATTGCCGGCTGATCCCGGGGACCGATCCGGATGATTTCCTTGATGCCCTGAAAGAAATCGTGGATGATCCGAACGTAGCCGTTGAAGGTACCTTCAAGGGAATCAATCCGCCGCCAACCCCTCACGACACACCGCTGTTTCACGCCATTGAAAAGGCGGTCGACCTGCACGATCCCGGGGCCATCGTTACCCCTCATCTGGTTCCGGGCGCCACGGACAGCCGGTATTTCCGGGCCGCGGGCGTGCCGTGCTACGACTTTATCCCCTTTCGCCTGCCCATTGAAGAACGCATGCGTATTCACGGAATCGACGAGCGGGTGTCCATTGACAACATCCGATTCGGGGTGGAAGTGATGATCGACATCCTCTTGAACATGGAGGGGTAAGCGCGGTTTCCTGATTGACAAAGGGACAGCTTTCCCTGTAAAAAAAGGGTGAAACCGATGCCTGGATGGCGGAATTGGTAGACGCAAGGGACTTAAAATCCCTCGGTGCTTCGCACCGTGCCGGTTCGACCCCGGCTCCAGGCACCAATTTTGATGGACTCGCAAAAGGTCAGAATTAGAAGATATAGTAAAAAGTCCAATTTCTGCGCCTGGCCAATGAAATCTTTTTTGTCTTTTATCTTATTGAATTTCGCGAAGCGAGGCGCCAAATCCGATTAGGCATCCGTACCTTCTTCCGGAGTTTGAACACCCATGGGATCCCCAATGGTTTATTGCGGGACCGTTAATAATTGTCTTCTTCCCACATTTCCTTTTTAAACATGACCACACGGTTACGCCCGGCCTCTTTCGCCTTGTAAAGGGCAACGTCCGAGAACTTGACGCATTGCCAGAAGTTTTCCGTGTCTTTGGGGTACAGGGAAGCCCCGATGCTGATGGTCTTTTTCAGGACGCCTCCTGGTACGGGAAAAGTGGTTTCTTCCACGGCCCTTCTAACCTTTTCCGCCACAGCCCGAACCGCTTCTTGGTTTTTGACATCCATAAGGAGGATGAGAAATTCCTCCCCGCCATATCGGATGATGACATCAGAACGTCGAATGCTGTCACGCAGGGTTTGGGCGACCCGTTTCAGTATTTCGTCTCCCACCTCGTGTCCATAGGTGTCATTGACCTGCTTGAAAAAATCGATGTCGGCCATCAAAACCCCCATCAGGGAATCCCGTCTCAAAATACCTGAGCTCAGCGTTTCAAAAGAATCCCCGAGAAATCGCCGGTTCAAAAGGCCGGTTAGCGCGTCGATGGTCGTGGTCTCTTTCAGCAACCCTACGAGACGCTTGGATGCGATCACGGGGGCGCATTCATTCAGATAGGTCTTCAGAAGCCCAAGCAGGTCAGAGGAGAGAAAGGAGTTTCCTTCCGAATGGGGGATCACGATTTGCAGGACCATCCCGGTGGATTCACCGATGATGATGGGAAGGCAGAGGTAATCGGCTTTCTCCTCACTGGTGAATTTCGGGCACAGATGGGGTGTTTGCAATGAGGAGATCTCTTTTGATGTGCGTTTGGCCCGGCACAGATTGGCATCCGTGAGGATGTCTTTGTCACACCACAGCCCTCCCGGGGGTGAGCCCTCCACGATAACGGGGAGGATGTGGTTTTTGCTGTTGTTGATTTCGTAGATTGTGAAGGTGGTGAGCCCGAAGGTTTCTTTCAGAAGGTTTGAGATTCGCTGGTATACTTCGGCCAGGGATTCATCTTCTTCGATGATGGTTTTAAACTGCTTGAGATGTTCCATCCGTTCCATGAACTGGTTGAAAGACTGGGACATTTGGCCGATTTCGTCCTTCGAGGTAACCCGCAACCTGAAGCTCAGGTCCTGAAGTCCCGTTGAGAGCTGCTGCATCATCCTTGAAATGGCGGAAATGGGATTTGTGATGGTTCGCTCGATAAAGATGAGAATGCCCAGCAGAATTCCGAAGGCGACCACGAACAGGGCGATGACCCCAAAGACCATGCGCCTGAAGGATTGAAGCTTGGGCGAGTAATCCTGGCCGTACACGACGAGACCGATATTTTTCCCCATGATGTTTTTCAGGGGGAAGGAATAAAACCCCTTGAAATCGGAAAAACGCATCATACTTTTTTTGACGCCGTTTTCGAGCATGGCCCGGGTACATTTCAGGCACAGGGTGTCCAGCCAGGTGGGCTGCGCCGGGAAGATCCTTACAAAAGGTCCCATAATCTCGTTGGAGGTGGGGTGTACTCGTGCCAGGGCAGGAGCCAACCTTTTTCTCAGGATATAGATACTGAGTGCCTCATGGTGGATTCCCTTGAGGATGGTGGCTACCCGCGTAAGGGGAAAAAGGCATTCGATGGATCCCAGGTGATGACCGTCGCTATCATCAATAGACACAATACCGCGAATGAAGCAGCCGGATCGGCCAACCTCAATGCCTGAAAGGGGTTTTTTGGTCCGGTTAACCCAGACGACGGAAGGGCGAAAAGCGCTGAGGTCATCCCCCCCGTCATGATCTCCTGGTTTGCGCCAGAGGCGCAGGAAACTGATGGCCGGAGGCAGGTGAAACTGGATTTTGATTTTCTTTTCCACTTTACTTGCCCGGGAGACATCCTTGAGGATGGGGATAATCCATCCCCGAAGAAACTGCTGGGAATCTTTCAGATAAACATCCCGTTCGCTTTTTGAGGCGTTTTTGGATACCTGCTCATAAAGGTGGTAGGCGTCGTGTACGGCGGGAATGGCGGCAATGGTTGCAGCGACGGTCAAGGCTTCTTCGCCAATTTGATGGATCTGGTTTACGATTACCTGGTGGGTGGTTTGCGCCTGTTTGGAGAACTGAATCTGGAAGGACTGGATGAGAAAATGGCGGAACAGAATCGCGAACACACTGCCTACGATGACGAAAAAAATCAAAACGGGAATGATGATACGGTATCTAATTCTCATATCGGATAAATCGTGCCGTTGGTGCTAAGGTTGTTTGGATAGAGGGGATGCATCTATCCTCCGGAGTTTTTCAATTGCTCTTCAAACTTGCCGGCGTCTTTTTGAAGGTCCTCAAGGATTTTCACCGCGACTTTCTTTGCCGTCAGGTTGCTGCAGATGCCCAGACGGTGGTCCATCACAGGGCTGATCTTTCCGTAATTGTTCGCGTAGATAATGTAGGAATAGGCGGTGCTGGGCCGGTTGGGTACCTTGACCGCCAGGATTTCAAAGATAATTATGGCACTTTCTTCCTCAGCCGGTTTCAACTTGTCTGAGGATTTGATCCCCTGGTTGATGAAGTAGAGAAGCCTCTTCGCCACGAAATCGTTTTGAGCGATTTGAGTGACAACCTTGACAGGAACCTTGTCCTGCCCGCGAGCGATCGCGGGGAATGTTAATAAAAGGGAACAAAGGACAACAACAATGAAAGGATACAGGCGTTTCATGGTTTGCGCCTCCTTGAACCGTAAAGCTTCCGGTTGAATTCCCCCCTTTTCTGTGGGAACTGGCGCCCCCGGCACGATTCGAACGTGCGACACCAGGATTAGGAATCCTGTGCTCTATCCCCTGAGCTACGGGGGCTATTCATTTGTCTTTATAGCAACAACCTTGCATGTTGTCAAAAGATACATTCAGGTCAATTCATCGACAATTTCAATAATTTCTTCAATCTTGAAAGGTTTCTTCAGGAATTTTTTGATGCCAAGCTTGGCGAGTTTTTTCGCGTCTTCCTCGGAAGCGACGGCTGAAATCACAACGATCGGCAGGCCCGGGACGTGTTTGCGCAGCCATCCGATCAGCTTCACGCCGTTCATGCGCGGCATGACCAGGTCGAGGATGGCGATATCGTAGGTATTCTTCTTGAGATACTCAATGGCTACCAGGCCGTCTTCAGCGGCATCGGCACGCATGTCGTCCCGTGTCAGGTTTTCCTTCAGCACTTCTCGCAGGAACCGCTCGTCTTCAACCACGAGGACCCTTCGCGTCTTTCGTTTTTTCTCCTCCTGAAGGGTGTAACCCTCATGGGTCAGTTGACCCAGGGCGGAACCTTGGTCGATGGGGAGCCAGACCCTGAAGGTGGTTCCTTTCCCCTCTTCGCTTTCTACCGTTATCTTACCGCCGTTGATTTCTACGATACGCTGAGAGATGGGAAGCCCCAGGCCCGTTCCTTTCCCCTCTGTTTTGGTCGTAAAAAAGGGATCAAAGATTTTTGGAAGATCTTCTTTCTTGATGCCGGTTCCGTTGTCAGTGACAGAAACCACTACATAATTCTTTTTCTCTTCCGCGCTGATTTCGATTTTTCCGCCCTCTTCAATGGCATGGCGGGCGTTGATTACCAGGTTGATAAGGACCTGTTCGATTTGCTTCGCGTCAACGTACAGGTTGGGAAGATGTTGCGGAACCTTGTCACTGAACTGAATATCCCTCAGGCTAACGCGCGCCTGGATGACAGACAGAACCTGATCCAGGATGGCTCTTAACTGGACGGGTTCCTGTTTCGGTTTGGTGGGGCGGGCAAAGTTCATCAGGTCGGTGGTAATCTTGGCGATTCTGTCCGTCTGGTCGAGGATTACCTTGATGTATTTTTCCCGTTCCTCATGTCCTACCTTTTTTTCGAGCATTTGCGCCTTGACGGAGATAACCGCCAGGGGATTGTTGATTTCATGGGCCGCGCCCGTGGCCAGTTGGCCTATCAGGGCCAGGCGCTGCTGGTGAATCATCCTTTCCTCGCTGATTTCTTGCATGGTCGATAGGGTGGAAAGCCTTACTTCACGTTCGCTCGCGTTTTCGAGGGACATAATGAATGTGATGGTTGGCATCAGGGCCCCGGCAAAATTTTCGAGGTAGGCAAAGAGGTTCGTTTCGTTTATCTCGGTTTCAGGCTTTAAAAGGGCCTTGCAGACGAGCCCCCCTGTTGTCTTCTTGCCCCCGTCCTGATGGGACATGAAAAGGGGAACGGCCCAGAGAAAAGGGTTGCCGCGCGCTGATTCCGGCTCCGTCGATTTCTTGAAAACAGGTTTACCACTGTTTATGGCCTCTTGGAGGCCACCCTTGAGCTCAGAGCTGCCTGAAACGATGTTTAACACGTCATCGGGAGTAAGTCCTTCAATTTCCGGATTCAGAATCCTTTCAAACAGCCCGTCCCGTGTCTTCTTGTAAAGATAAATCTTCTTGCTCTCAGGGGGATTGATAAACAGGACAAGTTCCTGGATAGCCGCGAAAGGAGAAATGAATTCCCATGTCGCTTCGGGAAGCGTTTTAAAATAGGCTTCAGCGGCGCATTTGTTGAGAAATTGGGTTACGGAGGAAACGTATGCGTTGAGGGCTGCGAGCTTGGTCTGTTCGGTTTCGGCTTGCAGGTGCAACCGCCCCAGCGTCAGGTTCGCCTTGCACAGCGTGGAGATGACCTCCTCCTCCGATTCGGCTTCAGCTTCGAGTATCTGGGTATATTCTCCCATTTTCGTGTAGACATACCCCAGGAGGTCCCGGATGTCTTGATCTTCGATTCCCCACAGCTCCCGCGTCAAATTGAAAATGTGGGTGTAGTGAAGAGGACATCCGAATTTATAGGTGCTGTTGAGAAAATAGTTTTCGCCAATGGCGTAAACGTTACTCAAGGCGTCCGCGAACCTGATGAGGTGGGGGAGCAATTTCTGGGGCCCGTCTGGAGGGAATGGCTGGTGATGAAGCCAGGCGCATTCAATGAATTTGTTGGGCAGGTTCCATTTCTCTGCGGTCCATTTTCCCACGGTGGCGTGGGTAACATGCCACAGGTCGTTTTCAACCATGATGGGGGGATGGACGCGTTGATCGATGAAAGACTGATCCGCAAGCTTTTCCAGGAGGTCTTCAATCATGGTCGGATGTCGGGAGAAAATAACAAATTTTCCAAGGTCGTGAAGCAGGCCACCAAGGAACCCTTCTTCAGGATCGGGGAGTTCTTTGTCCCTGGAGCAAAGCCACTCACAAGCCAGGGCGCAACCGATGACGTGTTTCCAAAAGGCCTTGAGGGCGTCAGCCCGGTTCATCTTGAATGTGTCAAAGATGATGGACGTCAGGATTATGTTTTTCAGGATTTTTCTTCCCAGAAGGTTGACCGCGTGGGTGATGGTTGTCACGGGCTGGCGGACGCCGAAAAGGGGAGAATTGGCAGCTTTGAGCACCCGTGCCGAGAGGGTGGGGTCCAGGCGTATGTTGTGAGCGATTTCACGCACATCAGTCGTTTCGTCCAGGATGTCGTGGATCAGGTTTGTGGCGATACTCGGCAGCGAAGGAATATGGTCGGGGGATGTGATGAAACCTCTCGTGAATAAGGGATGCGCAACTTTTTCCATTTTACACTCCGCGCAACACATATCCTAAAAAAATGCAAAAATCAATCAAAAATTGACGCGTTACGTGGTGAAAAAAGAAATTTCGTGACAATTCACGGGGGAAAACTCACCCCTTGATGACAGCGAGGGGGGTGAGTCGGGCAACACGGGAGGAAATTCCCGCACGTTCCACGACGGAGACGACCCGGTCGATGTCCTTATAGGCGTTTGGTGCCTCTTCCAGGAGGGTCTTCTTCCCTCGGGCGCGCACGGCGATGCCACGAGAGGACAAGTCGTTCAGGATTTTATGACGGTTCAGGCGCTTGATAGCCTGGGACCGGGAGAGAACGCGTCCCGCCCCGTGACAGGTGCTTCCGAATGTTTCTGCCAAGGCCCCAGATTGACCCACCAGAATATAGGAGGCTGTTCCCATGTCGCCCGGAATGAGGACGGGTTGACCCGTGTCGCGATAGGCCCTGGGGAGATCCGGGTGCCCTGCGGGAAAGGCCCTTGTTGCCCCCTTACGGTGGACGCAGACCCGGTGCGTCCTGCCCTTGATAGTGTGCGTTTCCAACTTGGCGATATTATGGCAGACATCGTAGAGAAGCCGCATGTCATGCTCCCTAGGACCGAGATGGAGGGCCTCCTCGATAGTTCGAATCGCGAGGGTCATCAGGACCTGGCGATTTGTCCAGGCGTAGTTGGCGGCACATGACATCGCCGCAAAGTAGCGTTTCCCCGTGTCCGAGTCGAGTGGCGCGCACGCCAGTTGCCGGTCCGGCAGAGAGAACGGAAGATCGTTTAAATGTTTGACCATTTCGTGAAGAAAATCGTCGCAGACCTGGTAGCCGAGCCCCCGGGAACCTGAGTGGATGAAGAGGATGAGCTGATCCTCAAAAAGCCCGAAACGGCTCGCCGTCTCCGGGTCGTAAATGGTCTCCACGCGGCTGAGCTCCAGGAAGTGGTTCCCGGACCCGAGGGTTCCCAGTTGGTCCTGCCCTCGTTTGATGGCGTAATCGCTGACGGTGGCAGGGTCGGCGGATTCCATAACGCCATGGTCTTCTGTCAGCTCAAGGTCTTCTTTCTCTCCCAACCCTTTCTCCACGGCCCAGCGGGCACCCTTTTTCAGAACTTGCCGGACCTCTTTGGCGGAAAGGTGAACCCGGCTCGTACCACCCACGCCACACGGGATGGCCCGGTAAAGTTCGTTGAGAAGAAAATCCAGGTCTTTCTGGATATCGGAGGCCGTGAGACGGCTGGTTATGACCCGGCATCCGCAGTTGATGTCGTAGCCGACACCACCGGGAGAGATCACGCCCGATTTGGCATCCAGCGCGGCCACGCCCCCGATGGGGAACCCATACCCCTGATGGATATCCGGCATGGCGAGGGAGGCCTTGAGAATCCCCGGAAGACAGGCCACGTTGGCGACCTGTTTCAGGCTTCCATCGGATTTCAGAGTCTTCACAAGCTCTCTATCGGCGTAAACAATCCCATCAACTCGCATCCCCCCAGATTTGGGGATGCGCCAGCGAACCTCGTCGATGGGTTCCAGTGTGATGGTCATGCGCCGCGTTCCCGCGCGATCTGTTTCAGGGTTTTCTCATACGCCACGTAATTGGTGTCGCCGAAAAGGACGAACCGGACCAGTTCAATCTCCGGATGCTCCAGGAGGTAATCCCAGACCGTCGTGAGCGCGATACGGGACGCCTCGTCAATGGGATAGCCATAGACCCCCGTGCTGATAGAGGGAAAGGCGATGCTCTTGATGCCCTTTTCCGAGGCGATCTTCAGGCAGGACAGGTAGGCGCTTTTGAGCAGTTCCGCCTCTCCCCTGTTCCCGCCCCGGTAAATGGGGCCCACCGCGTGGATGACGTATTTCGCTTTGAGGTTTCCCCCCGTCGTCAGGACGGCGTGACCGGTGGGACACCCCCCGATCTTTCGGCATTCCGCCATGATGGCAGGGCCGCCCGCGCGGTGAATGGCGCCGTCCACCCCGCCGCCGCCCCGAAGCCCCGAGTTGGCGGCGTTGGCGATGGCTTCCGTCTCCTGTGTCGTGATATCCCCCTGAACCAGCTCAAGGACCGAGGACCCAATTATGACTTTCATCGTTCATTCCTCCCTGACGGATTCAACTTGCAAGTGCAACATTTGGGATAGAGGTATTGAAGAACACCTCATAAGGGATTTTGGCCCCCAATTTTTTTCGTGGACGGTGATTCAACCGATCCATGGCCTTTTTGATATCATCTTCTTCAATATCTGTGAAGGCCATGGACCACGCGGACCGGATCGATTTTGGCAACCGCCAGGAGGAAAGGGGCGGTCACCTGCATCCATCCCGACGTCATCAAGGTTAAGAAAAGGGGCCGAGATCCCCGTCTATCTTGTGCACAGCCCGGATGTCGCGGAGATCACGGGAAGATATTTCGTGGATCGAATCCCCATCAGATCCGCCCTCATTTCCCATGACATCCCAATCCAGGAACGGCTCTGGGATCTGAGTGAAATTTTGTGACAAGGCTTTAATGGGTAAAACATGACGATATATCCTCCCTGAAAGGTATCTGATATGTTTATAAAGTAGCTTGTTTGTGC
>WGDA01000048.1 GCA_015493505.1 Pseudomonadota bacterium
GAAACCCTTGAGGAGGCCCTCGCGCTGAAGGCGGAATCCGACCTCATGCCGTTTGCTGGCGGCACCGACCTCATGGTCAGATACCACAGCTGGAGCGGAACCCTCCCGAAGTTTCCCAGGGATGTCCTGTTCCTGGGGCACCTGAGGGAACTGAAAGGGATAGAAAAACGGGGCGAGGCCCTTGTCATCGGTGCCGGAGCCACCCTAACGGAAGTGGCCGCCCATTCCGAAACGCCGGGACTGTTGCGTGAGGCCGTCTTGAGTATTGCCGCGCCGGGGATACGAAATATCGCCACCCTGGCGGGCAACATCTGCAACGCCTCCCCCGCGGGGGATTCCATCTGCGCCCTTACCGCCCTGGACGCTTCCGTGATTCTAACTTCCAGATCGGGCACGCGGACCGTTCCTTTGACGGTGTTCATCACGGGGCCCGGTAAAACAGTTCTGAAACCCGAGGAGCTGCTGACGGCCGTTTCGGTTCCCCTCAAGGCGTGGGATGTCTCGGTGTTCAAAAAGGTGGGAACGCGAAAGGCCAACGCCCTCGCCAAGCTCTCTTTCTCGGGGCTGGCGCGGGTGAAAAACGGGGTTGTGGACGATATTGCCCTGGCCTTTGGCGCCGTCGCGCCTACGGTGGTGCGTTCCGTGGAGCTGGAAAAACGAATGCGGGGAAAGACCGTAGCGGAGATTGCCGCGAACGCGGAAGAAATCGTCCGGGACTATGGCACCATGATCGTTCCCATCGATGATCAACGTTCCACGGCTGCCTACCGGAAGCAAGTGGCGCTGAATCTGTTGGAAAACTTTTTGAAAAGGATAGGGAATAAGTTTTAAGTTTTAAGTATTAAGTATTAAGCAAAAAACTTAAAACTTAACAACTTAACAACTTAATCACTTAAAACGAACTATAAGGAACCATAGATGGCCATTTTGCTCAAAGACTGCTTCTGCCTGATGCGGTCCGCGGATGAAGACCCCCTGAGGGGCTGGGACATCCTCATCGAAGGGAACCAGGTGGCGAAGGTTGCCGAATCGATACCCTTTACCCCTTCTGCTGAAGACCGCGTGATCGACTGTTCCACCCACGTGGTGGTGCCCGGGTTCGTCAACACCCATCATCATTTCTATCAGACCCTGACCCGGAACCTTCCGGCGGTCCAGAACGCCAAGCTCTTCGACTGGCTGATCTATCTCTATGAAATCTGGAAACACCTGGACGAGGAGGCCATTTACACCTCTTCCCTCCTGGCGATGGGCGAGCTACTCAAGACGGGTTGCACCACCTCCACGGACCATCACTATGTCTATCCCCGTCACGTGACCGGTGATATCATGGGGCTCCAGTTCGAGGCGGCGGAGAAGGTGGGGATGCGTTTTTCCCCCACCCGGGGGTCCATGTCCTTGAGCAAGAAAGACGGCGGCCTCCCGCCCGACAGCGTGGTTCAGACGGACGAGGAAATCCTTCGGGACAGCGAGCGGGTCATCCAGCAATACCATGACCCGTCTGACCTGGCCATGCGGAAAATCGTTCTGGCTCCCTGTTCCCCCTTCAGCGTCACGGAGGGGCTCATGAGGGATTCCGTGGCGCTGGCCCGCCGGTACGGGGTGCGGCTGCATACCCACCTGGCTGAGACACGGGACGAAAATGATTTCTGTGTCCAGACATACGGGCGCCGGCCGTTGAAACTGATGGAGGACACGGGGTTCATCGGAGAGGATGTTTTTTACGCGCACGGCATCTTTTTCAACGACGACGAGTTACGGCTCTTGCGGGAGACGAAGACCCACATCGCCCACTGCCCCTCCTCCAACATGCGGTTGGGCTCCGGGATCTGCCGGGTGGCGGAGATGCTTCCCGCCGGCATCAACGTGGCCCTCGGGGTGGACGGGTCCGCTTCGAACGACACCTCGGACATGCTGGGCGAGATGCGCAACACCCTGCTCTTGCAACGGGTGCGTTACGGAAGCGACGCCGTCACGGCGCGGGATGTTTACAAGATGGCCACACTCAATGGAGCGAGGCTGCTCAATTTCGGGAAAGTGGGCGCGCTGCGCGAGGGCTGGGCCGCGGACGTGGCGATCTTCAACATCGACCGGCTGGAATACGCGGGGGCGTTGTCCGACCCGCTTGCCGCGCTGATTTTTGCCGGGTACAACCACGGCACCGAACACACCATCGTCAACGGACGGGTTGTCGTGGAACACGGCACGCTCACAGGTGTGGATGAACAGGTCCTGGCCCGAAAGGCCAACGAAATTTCAAAACGAATGATCAACGGGAGATGATGATAAAGCTCAATGTTCAAAGAGAAGGGAAAGGAGCAAAGGAAAAACTTCAAACGCTTGTCTGAAAGTTGGGCAAGCACCGGACTTCTATCTAAAAGGAGTTAGGCGGATGAAAATGAAAAAAATAGAATTTAAAAAGCAGCTGAAAGATTTAATGCTTCAGGAGATAGAAGAATTAAATTGGGAAGAAAAATTGGAGTATATTCGTCAAATTTTAGTTGAAATAAACAAGGAGTATGCCAAATATGACCAGAGCAAAAAGGGTAAGCCGTGGTCGGATAATGAATTACGTTTAGTTCTCAGGACAGCTCCAACTAAAGAAAATATTATATTATTAGCTAAGGCATTTCATAGAGGATATGGTAGTATTGAACAAATTTTTAGATGGGCAGCAGAGGATCAAAGGGTTATTAATGAAAAGAGGCCAGATGACAAATTTATCAAACAAATCAAGAAAATAGCAAAAGAAGTTGGATGGAGAGCTACATAGGCAAGATTAAGCCTAACAATGCGGTGCGGCGGACTCATTATACGCTCACGAGGAGGCATAAGTGATACAAGAAGCGGTCAAACCGGGATCTATAAAAGAAGCCGAATCCCTGCGCGCGCAGGGCTGGGCCTACATGGCGGGAGGAACGCTCATCAACTGGGTGGCTTCCCCCCTGAAACCTGAAAAGGTGGTGCTCCTGGAGGGACTGGTTCCCGGAACTGTCGGGAGAGAGGGAGACGACGTGGTCATTGGCGCCATGGCGACCCTGCAATCCGTTGTGGATGCCGAGGCGGCGCCCGAAGCCCTGCGGCATGCCGCCGGGATGATTCCCTCGCGGAATATCCGGAATATGGCGACCATCGGAGGCAATATCGCGGCTAACCGGCCAGACTCATACGTGATTCCCGCGCTGCTGGCCCTGGACGCGCGGGTTGTGACGACCGGCGCGGGTGAGATGCCCCTGATGGCCTACCTGCGTGAGGGAAAGGGCGCACTGATAACACAGGTGCGGATTCCCCCCGTTTCGGGCAACATCGTAGTGGACCGGGCGGTTCGCTCTTCCGCCGCCTATCCGGCCGCGATCGTGGCGGTCCGGGGTTCAGAAAACGCGTGCGTCATCGCCCTGGGGTGCGTGGCCAACCACTGTGTTCGCCTGGAATCGGTGGAAGGGAAGGTTACCTCGGGAGAGTTGAAGACTGAAGAGGACGTGTTCCAGGCGGTTTACGATGCCATCGAACCTCCCGACAGCCTCAAGGAGTCGGCTGCCTACAAGCGCACCATCGCCGCCACACTCGCCGCGCGCGCGGTCATGGCCTGCCGGGGGAACGCGGCCTCGAGCCTACAATAAATTTGCCGGTGGATAACCGGATGAATCAACGGAACAGGTGAAACAGGATGAAGATAACCATCACACTGAACGGAACGCCCCGGACCATC
This sequence comes from Pseudomonadota bacterium, assembly GCA_015493505.1. Lineage (GTDB taxonomy): Bacteria > Desulfobacterota > S145-22 > S145-22 > S145-22 > S145-22. Next base: position 3,710 of record WGDA01000048.1, read on the forward strand.
TATACGGAGCCGGGCGAGAATGTGCTGAAACTGCTCAAACGTATCGGGATCAACTCCGTCCGGAACAGTGACGACGGATACGGATTCGCGGGAAGCGATTCCATCTGGATGGACGGAAAGATTGTCTTGGCGTCGCTTCTGATTGCGGCGCAGATTGACGGGAAAGAGATTCGGACCGTTGAATATCTCTCAAAGGACGGTCCCATTTCACCGGTGCAGAGCGCCCTGGTAGATGCGGGCGTCGTACAATCTGGCTACAATATCCCCGCCGCGGCACTCATGCTGGAGGATTTGCTGAACCGGATTCCAAACCCGAGCCGGGCGGATGTCCGGGACGCCCTTTCCGGGCTGTTCATCCGAGACAGCGGGTACGAACAATTCTACAAGGCGGTGGATCTGGCCGTGGCACGCCGAAAGGATCCGAACTACACCACCACCATCGCTCCGGAATTTGACGACACGCTCCGGCTTGTCGGAAAGGTCAAACGAAAGGTAGACGGAGCGAAACTTGCGCGTGGGGAACGGCTGTTCGTGGAAGATCGGGTGGAACCGGGCGCTTGCGTGCTGAAGATTTTGCGAAGCCCTTACGCCCACGCGTATATACGCCGGATCGACACATCGAAGGCGGAGCGGATTCCGGGCGTGGTGGCCATCTTTACCCATGAGAACACCCCGGAAACGTATTACACGCAGGCGGGGCAGGGGTTTCCCGAGCCGTCCCCGTACGACCGGCGGCTTTTCGGCCGGAAGGTGCGTCACGTGGGAGATCGGGTCGCCGCCGTCGTGGCGGAGACAGAAGAGGCTGCCCTTCAGGCACTTGACGCCATCGAGGTTGCGTACGAGGTTCTGAAGCCGGTCTTGAGCATCGAGGACGCCATGGCTTCCGATGCCCCCGTCATTCACAAGAGTGAAATTGTCTATGTTTCCGGCGCCCCGGATGACCTCCAGGAACAAAACAGGGACGTGGATCCCCGGGATGGAAAGGTGATCTACCAGTTTCCCATTGGTGGTGACCCGCACCGGAATATCGCGGCGCACCTCGCAGACGGGATTGGGGACGTGGAAAAGGGGTTTGCCGAGGCGGACGTGGTCATCGAACGGGAATACGCGCCGGCTTCCGTGGTGCAGTGTACACCTCTTGAGACCCACACGGTGTACACAAAGATGGATGGGGACCGCATCGTGATGCACTGTTCCACGCAGGTGCCCTTTCACGTGCGTCGGATTACGGCCGCCGTCCTCGGTATCAGCGAAAACCGGATTCGCGTTATCAAGGAGCGGGTCGGGGGGGGATACGGTTCCAAGCAGGATATCCTCCTGGAGGAGGTTTGCGCCTATGCCACCTACAAAACGGGGCGGGCCATTTTCCACCAGTACACCCGGAAGGAAGAGTTTGAATCCTGCAGTACCCGGAAGGCCATGAAGTTCAAGGTGAAACTTGGCGCCAAACGGGACGGCAGGCTGACGGCCGTCGCCATGGACCTGAAAGCCAACGAGGGGCCTTACGGAGCGCATGCCCTGACGGTTCCCATGAACGCGTGTTCCAAATCGCTTCCCCTGTTCATGTGTGACAACTTCCGGTTCGAGGTCACGTCTTATTACACGAACCTCTCGCCGACCGGCGCTTACCAGGGATACGGGGCGCCGCAGGGGTCTTTCGCCCTCCAGA
>WGDA01000049.1 GCA_015493505.1 Pseudomonadota bacterium
GCGGGAGCGGTTGTGTTCGCCATTCCCACCAGGCCAGACCCGAAAATCCTGCAAGGGGCCAATGGGCACCTTGTTGCGGAGCCCGTGCGGCATGATGAGCGGGATATCTCATTCGCCAGGGTCCGGGCGGTACCCCCCGGGTCCCCGTATTATAAAAAGTATTACACCCTGCATCCCGAACGGGAGGAATGGGACGCGAAACGGCGGGAAAAGGGCCTCTTGGGGGAGCCCGGGCGGGTGGACAACCGCTATCGTCCCAATGTGGCCATGATGGAGGCGTCCTTTGACATGCCGAACTACTTGGGGCCTTTCGCGGACGCCCGCCCCGAGCCGGAAGCCCCCCCCCACCCAATGTCACCTGAAAGGGCGACGGAGATCGTGAAAAACCTCGCCCTGACCCTCGGCGCGGACATGGTTGGAATCTGCAAGGTGAACCCAAACTGGGTTTATTCCCACCGGGGGGAGATATTTTACGATCGCTGGCATGAGTGGGGCAAAGAGATTGACCCGGCAGCACTTCCCCCGTACGCCGTGGTGATGTTGACGGAGATGCGCGAGGATCATGTCTGCGCCGCGCCGCACACCCCTACCGTCGCGGAGAGCGCGAGAAATTACGGCCTGGGGTCTTATATAACCACCGTTCTCGCGCGATGGTTCGCGCACATGGGGTATCGGGGCCTGGCCCAGAACTCCCGGCACTACGACATCGCCCTCCCTCCCCTGGCGGTGGACGCCGGGCTGGGAGAGGTAGGGCGCCTGGGCTATCTCATCGCCCCGAAATTCGGCGCCCGGGTTCGCATCTTTGCCGTGTTGACGGACATGCCGCTTGTCCCGGACAAACCCATCTCCATCGGCGTGGATGAATTCTGCAAGGCCTGCAAGAAGTGCGCGGAGTCGTGCCCCTCCCGGTCTATTTTAATGGGGGGCAAGGTGGTTTATAATGGGGCATTGAAATGGAAACTGGACGCGGACAGCTGTTTTGAGTACTGGGCAAAGGTGGGAACGGACTGCTCCATCTGCATGGCTATTTGCCCGTACAGCCGCCCCAATACCCCCTTGCACCGGGTGGTGCGCTGGTATGTGGCGCGTTCTGTCCTGGCGCAGCGCTATTTTCCCCTGATCGACAATTTCCTTTACGGGAGAAAATGGCGTCCCAAACCCGTGCCCGCCTGGCTGGATTATTCCCGGGGGAAGGGGGCGGCCAAAGAAGAATACGGCCTTGGCAACGTAAACGATTTTGGATAAATGACGTTAAGATAGAAAATGATAACCTGATGGGAGGCGGATTTCACTTGGGAAAGGGCAAGATGGTGGCTTTTCAGCCGTTGGAAAAAAAGCGCTATTCGGAACAGATCGCGCATGAGATTGAAACAAAGATATTGAACAATGAGCTGCGCCTGGGGCAGCGGCTTCTTTCAGAGGTAGATCTGGCGAAAGAGTTTCGTGTCAGCCGGACCGTGATACGGGAAGCGCTCCGCCTCCTGGAGGGCCGCGGGTTTGTCAAGATTAAACGGGGCCCCAAGGGGGGAATCTTCGCCAATGACGGGTTTCACAAGCCCATGAGCGAGGCGCTGGGGCGGCTGGTCGATTCCGGCAAGGTCAACGCCGGGAACATCTTTGAGTTCAGACTGCTGATCGAGCCGTACGTGGCGGGGGAAGCGGCGAAACGGGCGACCGCCGAGGATATCGAAGAGCTGAAAATCCTGCTTGAACTGGCACGGGAAAACATGGATGACAGCAAGGCCCTTCAGAGGATCCGGGGAAAATTTCACATCCAGCTCGCCACCGCCACGGGCAACCCCGTGCTTCAACTGGTCATGAACGCCCTCATTGAGCTTCTAAGGAAGTATTTCAGTGATTTTCATGAACCGGAGCTCGAAAAACATTTTGTCATTACCCATGAAGAGATGCTCCAGGCGATTGTGGATCGGAATCCGAAGCGGGCGCAAGCCCTCATGTCCCGCGACATTATCGAGCTGAGGGACCACGTCCGCGAATCAGAGAACCGATCGTAGGATTCCCAAACACAGCCAGATACGCGTGGGGTTCGCCGGTGAGGTAGCAGGATCTGCTTAAAAGAGGGGAGAAAACACCCGGCAGATATCCTCGGAGAAGGCGCGCAGTTTGCCTTTTTTGGCCATCTCCCCCGCGGATACTTCCCTGCAGTGCCTCATGATTCTTTTGATGACCGACGTGACCTTGCTGATACTGTCCGAGTCGTAGAGGAAGCTCGCGATTTCGAAATTGAGGTGAAAGCTCCGAATGTCCATGTTGGCCGATCCCACCACGGCGATTTCATGATCGATGGAGAAGAGTTTGGCATGCAGCATCCCGGGCTGATAAAAAAAGAAACGCACGCCGGCGCGGATGAGGTCGTCGAGATACGAGTGCCCCGCCAGGTCGACGAGCGGATGATTCGATTTTTCCGGCAGGATGATGCGGACGTCACAGCCCATGCGCGCCGCCAGCGCAAGCGATTCGGAAAGGGCGTCGTCCGGAACAAAGTACGGGGTCACGACCCAGATGCGCTCCCTGGAGCGGTTCAGGGCCGCCAGAATCCCGGAATAGAGGGGCCGTTCCGGCACGTCCGGGCCATCCCCCACCACCTGCACGATGCTTTGCCGGGGGGCCACCCGCGCGTCCGGCGGGAGCGGGTGGGGGGCCATGGCATCGTCTATCACTTCATGGGTGCTGAATTTCCAGTCCTGCCAGAAAATCCGGCGCACGTCTTCAGCCCCGGAACCGGTAATAATCATGGAGACATCCTTCCACCGGTCCTTGTAAGGCGTGGGTCCCATGTATTCACGGGCGAGGTTCATTCCCCCCACGAGGGCGGACTGCCCATCCACCACGGTCAGCTTTCGATGGTTCCTCAGGTTGGCGGACCAGCGTCTGCGGATGGGGAGGATGGGGAGGAAAACGCCCACCTTGCCTCCCGCGTTTCGAATGGGGTCGACAAAACGGCCGCTGGTGCGCATGGAACCCAGGGCGTCCAGAAGCAGGCGCACCTGCACCCCTTCCCGCGCCTTTTGAGCGAGCAGTTCGACCAGGGACCGGCCCACCTCGTCGGCGCCCAGGATAAAGGTGGCGACCTCCACGGAGTGACGCGATTTTTCAATCATCCCGAAAAGGGCCGCGTACGCCTCGGTGCCATCGTCGATGAGGCGAATGGCATTTTCGCCTCTCGGAGTGAAAAGGCTGGTGCGCGTCATCAAATGGGCGATTTTACGGCTGTTTTCCGGAAGCCTTTCGAGGATGGGTGTCGCCTGGGAAGGGTCTTCCCGGGGGATACGCCAGTCTTTCTGGCTGCTGACCTTTTTAATCCGCCTGCCTCCGATGAGGAAGTACAGGGGAACTCCCAGAAAGGGGACCAGTCCGATGACCAGGACCCAGGCAACGGTGGCACCGGGATGGCGCCGCTCCAGGAGGATGCGCGGGATGAGCAGGATCGCCAGGAGATACCCGATAATTTCAAGAGAGTGGGCGAAAAGCCATTGCGTGGCGCTCATATCTCTCCCTGGGAAGGGTGTTCTTTCAAATCAGGCGTCATGTTCGTGTGTTCCTTGCCGGTTTCAACATGGTTTGCCCTCTTTATCATATTTCCAGGAGAGATACCACGCGGCCCTTTTCCCGTTTCACGGCCCTGGGGAAGGGAAAAGAGGCCGGAAAGCCCTCCCCAGTTTCCTGAATCGGCAAAGCGCCTTGACATTGGTTTCCATATTTATTATTTTCAAAAACAGCATCGTAGAAACTTGTACTTCACAGTTAAAGAAAGGCGAAGGTTGAGCCTATATAAAACAAAGGCAAAGAAAATTTTATAACAGAAAGGGAATATGTATATACTATAAGAATCCTAACCGATATGCTTCCTAACTTCCTAATTCTTTTGGAGGTGTCAAAACCAGGGTATGAAACAGTCTTTAAAAACCCCCGGAAGCGTCGGTGAGCTGCTGTGCGACCACTCGCCGGACGCGGTGTTAATCATTGACGAAAGTGGCAAGATTCTCCACGCGAACCCGTCGGCTCACTGTCTGTTTGACGAATCCGAGAGCGGGTTACAGGGCAAGGCATTCCGTGAACTGCTCCGGTACGAAACGGAGTGGCACGCCTTTCTCAATTTCATGCAAAGCTCCGGAGACACCCTCCGCCTTTACGAGATTGAAATGGTTCGGAAGGGCAGGCGTTCTTTGTTCGCCGATGTCTCCCTGGCTGCGCTGAAAATGGAAGGAACACGTGTCGCTGCCGTTTTCATCCGGGACGTGACGGACCTGCACGTCCTGATGGCGAAGTGGAAAAAGGGCGAAATGCTGCTCAATGACGTCTTCAACGCCATCGAGGATGGCATCTCCCTGCTCGACAAGGACCTTACGATTGTCCGGACCAATGCTTGGCTGGAAAGGATGTACGAGCGGCATCTCCCATTGGTGGGAAAAAAGTGTTACGCGGTGTATCAGGACCGCTCCGCACCCTGTCCCTGGTGCCCCTCATTGAGGGCGATGGAGGAGGGGGTCCGTCACGCGGAAGTTGTGCCCTACCCAACGGAAGCGGCTCCCACGGGATGGCTGGAGGTGTTCGCCTTTCCCATGCGGGATGCAAAGGGGCAAATCTCCGGCGTCGTGGTGTATGTGAAGGATATTACCGAGCGGAAAAAACTGGAAGCGCATCTGATTGAAAGTGAGGAGAAGTACCGCCTCTTTTTCGAATCCCTGCAGGTTTGCACCTACCGGACCACGCGGGAAGGTAAGGTCCTGGATATGAATCGGGCGTGCGCCAGGCTGTTTGGGTGCCCCCAGGAAAAACTCCGGGACCTGGATATCTCAGAGGTTTATGAAAATCCCAAAGACCGGAAACGCTTCCTCAGCGAGATAAAAAAACGGGGCTTTCTCATCGATTATCCCGTACGTTTGAAACGCCTGGACGGCACTTCAAGGTCCTGTCGGATCACGGCGGTACAGATTTACGACAGGGCGGGAAAGGTCGTCGGCCAGCAGGGAATCATTCAGGATGTAACTGAGCAAGAGAGCCTTCAAAAGGCCCTCAGGGAAAGCGAAGAGAAATACCGAAGGTTTTTTGAAAACCCGGCCATCTGCGCGTATATTACCGCCAAGGATGGAAAGATTATCGAGGTCAATGATGCGACAGTTAACCTGTTGGGATACAAGCGCGGAGACTTGAAAAAATATAGCGCTATTGAGATGTACGCGGATCCCGCAGAACGGGATAACGTGATTCGCGAACTGGAAAAAAAGGGAAGTGTTGAAAACTTCCCAGTCCATTTAAGGCGCAAAGATGGAAGAATTCTGTCTTGTTTGTTGACAACCACGGTGATTGTCGATGGGCATGGCAACATCACGGGATTTCAAGGCATTGTCCAGGATGTCACGGAGCGGGAAGAGAGGGAGAAAGAGGTTCGCCGGCTTTATACCCTTCTCAATCAAACGGACGCCGAGGTGATGATTACTGATCTCAATGGGACCATCGAATACGTCAACACCGCCTTCGAACGGATTACCGGATATACCGCGGCGGAGGTCCGGGGCCAGAACTCGAGGATTCTCAAGAGTGGAAAACACGACAAGGCCTTTTACAAACACCTGTGGGATACCATCACTGGCGGGAAGCCGTGGCATGGCCGTTTCGTCAACAAGCGAAAGGATGGAACCTTTTATCATGAGGACGCCGCCATCTTCCCAGTTTTTGATGAGAAGGGGTCGATTATTAATTATGCCGCCATCAAGCGGGATATCACACGGGAGGTCGCCCTGGAGGAGCAGCTCCAGCAGGCGGCCAAGCTGGAGGCGATTGGCCAGTTGGTAGGCGGCATCGCCCACGATTTCAACAATATCCTCACCTCCATTCAGGGTTTTACGGAACTCGCCCTGTCCAAAATCACGCCCCAGGACACCCTGTGGAACGAATTGACGGAGATCCGGTCGTCCGCCAAGCAGGCCTCCCGCATCACGCAACAGCTTCTCGGTTTCAGCCGAAAACAGATGATTTCCCCCAGGCCCGTTTCCGGCAACCAGATCGTGCGGGAAATGCGCACGCTGCTCCAGCGGTATATTGGCGAGGATATCCAGTTAATGATGACCCTGACGTCCAAACGGGATGTCATTATCGCTGACCGCGGACAAATTGAACAGTGCCTGTTGAACTTGGTCATCAACGCGCGGGACGCCATCCTCGCAAAGGGAAAGAAAACCAGGAAACGGGTGGTAACCATCGAAACGGATGTGGTGGCCATTGGGGATAAATACCTGGAGTCCCATATCGGGCTGGAGAAGGGGGACTATTTCGTTATCTCCGTGAGTGACACGGGCATCGGGATGGATAAAGAGACCTTGAGGAAAATCTTTGATCCCTTTTTCACCACCAAACCGGAGGGCAAGGGGACCGGGTTGGGGTGCTCGACCGTCTTTGGCATCGTGAAGCAGAACCGGGGAGTGGTTCACGCGTACAGCGAGCCGGGGGTAGGCACCACCATCAAGATTTACTGGCCCCTTGCCGCGAAGGGCACGGTTGTGGAAAAGAAGGAAGATGAATCGGCGCAGGTCCCCATGTTTGGACAGGAAACCATTTTAATTGTGGAGGATGACGCGTCCATCCGCAGGCTCGTGAAACAGGCCCTGGAGATGGCCGGTTACCGGGTGTTCGAGGCGGAGAGCGGGGCGCAGGCCCTGAAGCTGTTCAAAGAAAAAGAGCTGTCGGTCGATTTGCTTTTCACGGACATTATCATGACGGGGATGACGGGGGACGAGCTGGCGAAGATTCTCCAGAAAAAGATGCCCTCCCTCAAGGTGCTCTTCTCCTCTGGCTACACCGAAAACCACATTTTCCAGAATGGTATCCTGAAGCCAGGGAAAAATTTTCTCCACAAGCCCTATGCGATTCGGGACCTGTTGCGAAAGATTCGTGAGGTGCTGGATAGGGATGAGGGGGAAGGGCCCAGCCCTAAAACCTGAGCGAACGCTGATTCAGCAGACAGGCATTCATCGGTTTTAGGGCCCGGCAGGTGGAAGGCCCAGGCCTAAAACCTGAACGGGCACTGACTCAACGGGCAGGTATTCATTGGTTTTAGGGCCCGGTTCGTTTCACGGAAGTACCTGGCATCTGGGTCAGTTTTGTTCCCGCCTCATCGCGTGTGCCGCGCGAGAAACTCCAAAAGATGGTGGGTATAGGCTTCAGGTTGCTGTTCGTAGGTGTTATGCCCGCACTTGGGCAGGACGGCCAGTTCCCCCCGCGCCAGGTGCCGGTAAAATGCCACCCCCTGCTCGACCGGGAAGAGAAAGCTGCGGTCCGGATAGAGGACCAGGGAAGGGCACGAAACCTGTTTCAGTTGTGGCCGCAAGTCAAAGAAATCCCGGCCATACGCCCCGCCGTACCTGCAGAACTGATGATAAAACCGTTCCGCGTACGATTCCCCGTGCCATTTCATCATTTTCTTCTGAAGCGCTGGGTCCAGCTCGGAAAAATTCCTGGGGAATTTGGCGGCGTTGAACGTTTCCATCGGGACTTCGCTGAAACACTGCGTGCTGGAGGTTGTGAGCGTAAGGACGCGTTCGGGATAGGCGGCGCTGAAATCGACCGCTATCACGCCACCCTCGCACTGGCCGACGAGATGAAAGGTTTCCAGGCCGAGGGTGTCCGCCAACTGGCGAAGCTCCGCCACGCTGTCCGGGCGATAGCGTTCACTGGTATAGAAGGGGGAAAAATCCCGCTTTTCCGATTTTCCGAACCCACGCCGGTCATACAGAACGACCTGATACCCTTGAGACACCAGGCCGGGAGCAATAGCGTCCCACATCCTGACGCACCCGAACCCGTGGTGCAGAAGGATTATGGGAATCCCCTCCCCGTGAATTTCATAATAACAATCAACGCCATTGAGTGTCATCATCGCCATGGTTTGTCTCCCTGTAGCTTATCGTGAATCTCCCGCTGTTTTCTACCCAATTTTCCGCTTTTATAGAGGTTGGCAAAGGCGCGTGCCGCCCGTTCCGGCGTGGGGTAATTGACAATCGCTCCCCTTTCTTCCAGGTCATAAACCTCGGAGTCCCAGATTCCCTCCGGGGCGAGGATACAGGTTATGACCGGTTTCCGCTGGTGCCACCGCAAAAGGGTTTCCCGCATGCCTTCCACGATAGCCGCGTTGGCGGAGGCAAACATGGTAAGCAACAGGACCCCATCCACCCCGGGGTCCTCCATGACGGCGCGGATGAGACGGCTCAGGGCGTCCGCGTTGTACCACGCGGGCCCCATGTCCACGGGATTGGTCCTGAGGGCCAGCGGAGGCAGGCAGGCGTTGACCTGGGCCTGTGTTTCCGCCCTGAAGGTGGCCAGCGCGAGCCCCACCTCGGCGCAGGTGTCCGTTGCCGCAATCCCGGGCCCGGCCTGGGCGGACAGAACAGACACGCGATTTCCAGCCGGAAAAGGGCACCGGTCCAGTGCCTTGGCGGTATCCAGCAGCTCTTCCGCGCTGTCGACGGTGAGAACTCCCGATTGCCGGAAGGCGCCCAAATACACCTCATGGTTCCCCGCCAGCGAGCCTGTGTGAGAGAGGGAGGCCCGGTCTCCCATGCGGGAGCGCCCTGTCTTGTAAACAACCACCCGCTTCTTCTTTCCCAGTCCCCGAAGGGCGGCCATCATTCGCTTTGGGGTGTCGACCCCCTCCACGTAACACATCAGGACCCGGGTCGCGTCGTCTTCGGCGAGGTGTGAAAAGGCCTCTGGAAAATCGATGTTCAGGCGGTTTCCCAGGCCGATAATCTTGCTGAACCCCACATTTTCGCGCATGGCGAGGAAGGAGAGGAGGTGGGCGATGCCGCCACTCTGGCTGACGCAGGCGATCCCTCCCCGGGGGTTTTGTGAAAACTCGGGCGTGAAGGTCGCGTTCAGGTGGGTGGCGTAATTAACGATGCCAAAGGTGTTGGGGCCGATGACGGGAACCGCCGCCTTGTCCGCGATGGCTTTGATTTCATCATGCAGGCGGGACCCGTTCGGGTCTTCTATCTCCCTGAACCCCGCGGTGATGAGGACGATACCCCCGGCTTTCGTCTCCGCACACGCCCTGAAGACATCCGGTACGTGGGGCGCCGGGACCACGACGATAACCAGGTCGGCTGTCTGATGGATCTCGTGGAGTGACGGCAGGGTCGGTATCCCGAAAATCTCCCTGCCTTTGGGATTGATGGGGAGAATGTTGCCCGCGAATCCCCCCGTTACGAGGCTTTTCATCACATGGAAGCCCAGTTTCGAAGGGTTGTTCGAGGCACCCACCACCGCCACCGTTTCAGGGTTGAAAAGGCGATGAAGGTTTTTCTCTTTCGCGTTCATGTATTTCACGCCTCCCCTTTCATTTCGTTTGCGCCGGGGTGGGCCTTTTGAGGAACGAAGCGCATTCCTCCTTGGGAGTCCCCAGGATCACGATTCGGCCAGCTTCGTGGGGCCCGTGGGTTTTCATCGAAGCCATCTTACCCGCGTGGGGACAAAAAGTCAAAAAATAAATATCATTTGTTTAATACGTCTAACCTTTAAACCTTCTTGTGTTTCGCCCCTGAATATATTACATTCAAAGGCATCATACGGGAGGGCGTGGTGAAAAAGGGAGTCACCCTGGCCATTGGGGCGTACCTGCTCTGGGGGTTGTTCCCCCTATACTGGAAACAGCTCGAAATCGTTCCGGCGCGTGAAATCGTGGCGCACCGGATTGTCTGGTCGCTGGTTTTTCTCGCCATCGTGCTGGCCGTGGGACGCCGCCTCGCCGGCGCCATCCGAATGGCGCGAAGCCCGAAGATCCTGCTGATTTACGGGTGCTCTGCTGCCCTCCTCTTCATCAACTGGCTGACCTATGTCTGGGCGGTCAATTCAGGGTATATCGTGGATGCCAGCCTGGGTTATTTCATCAATCCCCTGGTCAGCGTTTTCCTGGGCGTCATCTTTTTTCGGGAGCGCCTTCGCATTGGTCAATGGGCGGCCATCGCCCTGGCCGCGATCGGGGTGGCAGACCTGACCCTTCAGTACGGCTCCCTGCCCTGGATCGGGCTCGTTCTCGCCTTTTCATTCGGCACGTATGGCCTGATTAAAAAGGGCGCGCCGCTTGAGGCCCTGGAAAGCCAGTCCATCGAAATGCTGCTGCTGTCGTTTCCGGCGGCGGCCTACCTCATCGACCTGCAGGTCCGTCACGTGGCTGCTTTCGGGCACGCGGGGGCGGGCATAACACTGCTGCTGATTCTTGGGGGCGCCGTAACGGCCATCCCTCTCCTCATGTTTTCAGCTGCGGCGAGGCGCATTCCCCTGTCCATGATCGGTATCCTTCAGTACCTCGCCCCGACCATCCAGTTTTCCATCGGGGTCTGGGTGTATGGCGAGGCCTTTCCCCGGGCCAAGCTGGTGGGGTACGTGTTCGTCTGGTCCGCGCTGGCTGTTTATACCATTGAGGGCCTGACGCGCAAGCGGAGCGCCCGCGCGTCCACCGTGTGACGGGGCTGCGCAAATCCCTGTGAATTTGTTGACATATCCAGGCGTTTCAAGTAGACATCGAATGTGACCTCCTCGGAGCATCGAAAGATTTTGCGCGCCACCTTCGTCGTGGGTGGCGGAACCTTTATCAGCCGCGTCTTCGGATATATTCGAGACATGGTGGTCGCGTCTTTTTTTGGGACAGGCGTGGCCGCCGATGCCTTTTTTGTCGCCTTTCGCCTCCCCAACCTCCTGAGGCGTCTTATCGGGGAGGGGTCCATGACCGTCTCTTTCATCCCGGTTTTTACCGATTACCTGAAGAAGGGGGACAAAAAAGAGGCGGAGCGCTTCCTGACAAGCTGTCTCTCCCTGCTTGTCTGCCTGCTTTTGATGGTGGCTGCAGCGGGAGTGCTTCTGGCGCCATGGCTGGTCAGGCTGATCGCGCCGGGGTTCATTGCATACCCCGAAAAATTCTCTCTGACCGTTTCCCTGACACGGGTCGTTTTTCCCTATATCTTTTTTATCAGCCTCGTGGCATTCAGCATGGGGGTGCTGAATTCGTACCGGGTTTTTTTCCCGCCCGCCTTTTCCCCCGTTCTCCTGAATATCTCCATGATTGGGAGCGTCCTGTTGCTGTATCATTTTTTCCATCCGCCCATTTACGCGCTCGCCGTCGGGGTGCTGATTGGCGGGGGGCTGCAACTTGGGTTCCAGATCCCTTTCCTGGCGCGGCAGGGGTTCCCCTTCCGCTTCGCGTGGAACCCGCGCCATCCCGGCCTGAAACGGGTCATGGCGCTCATGGGCCCTTCCATTATCGGTATCGCGGTCTATCAGATCACGGTTTTCATCAACACCCTGCTGGCGTCCTTTCTCCCCTCGGGGAGTGTGTCGTATCTCTATTACGCGGACCGGCTGATGCAGTTCCCTCTGGGGATTTTCGCCATTGCCATGGGAACGGCGGCCCTCCCGAGCTTTTCCTCCCTCTCCGGGGAAGACCCGGGCCCCCTTGGCGAGGCCGTCGGCTTTACGCTGAGGACGATCCTGATGATTTCCATCCCGGCCTCCGTGGGCCTGATCCTCCTCAGGGAGCCGATTATCGGGGTCCTTTTCCAGCGGGGGGCCTTCACGGTCCACTCCCGGGTGGCGACCGCGCAGGCGTTGCTGGGATACGCCGTGGGCCTGTTCGCGGTTTCCGGCGTGCGCGTGGTGGTGCCGGGGTTTTACGCCCTGAAGGACGCCAAGACCCCGGTCCGGGTGGCCATCGCCGCCCTGATTGCCAATGTGGGCCTGGGCGTTCTCCTGATGTTCCCGCTGAAACACCTGGGACTGGCGCTGGCCACGTCGCTTTCGTCCATCCTTAACCTGGTCATTCTGGTAATCATTTTAAGCAAACGGCTGCGTTCGATGCGGTGGGGCGTCATCAGAAAGAGCCTTGCGGAAGTTCTTCTCGCTTCGGCGGTGATGGCGCTTTTTCTATTCGGCCTCCAGCGGTGGCACCCTATTTTAAGTGTCAGAGACTTTTTCCCGCGCCTCATGTATCTTTTCCTGGATCTGGTGGTGGCGGGCGCCCTTTACCTGGTGACCCTGAAGGTGCTTAAAAACGCCGAGCTGAACCACATGCTCGCCGCCGTGAAAAGACGAAAGGGGTGATAAGATGAAGATGATAACCCGTCATGTGGGGTTTATCTCCGGCCCCGTCAATGTGGGGGTCATTCGTTGGGAGAATGAGGCAGTTCTGGTGGACACGGGGCTGGACGACGCCTCCGCCAAGAAGATTATCGCGGCCGCACGGGAGGCCGGTTTTTCCATCGTGGGGATTCTGAACACCCACGCGCACGCGGACCACTATGGGGGAAACGCCCGCATCCGCAAGGTTTATAAGGACCTGAAATTCATCTACGCGCCGGCCATTGAAGAGACCATTATCCGGCATCCCATCCTTGAGCCGGTGTATCTGTTTGGGGCCAACCCCATTGCCCAGCTCAAGGGAAAATTCCTGATGGGAAAGGCCTCGCCAGCGGAGCCGTTGCCCGCCCCGGTCATCCCGTTCGGCGATCTGAATATCCAGGTGGTTTCCCTCCCGGGTCATTCCATCAATCAGGTTGGATACGCGTGTGAGGGGGTCTTCTTCTGCGCGGACGCCATTTTCCCGGAGGGCATCGTGGAGAAGTACGGGCTTCTGTACTGCTTTGACGTGGAGGCACAGCGCAAGACCTTAAACATGATGAAAAACCTCACGACTTACAAGATGATCGTCCCCTGCCACGCGCGGCCCCGGCAGAATATCTCTCTTCTCGTTGAGGAGAACCTCAGCCACATTCAGGAGATTTCGGAAGCGGTGTTCGCCCTGACAGGGGCGCCAAAAACTTCCGAGGCCCTGACCGCGCTGCTGTGCGCGCAGAGACAGATCCCCATGAAATCAATTTGGCAGTACCACCTGCACCACAACACGGTCAAGGCCTATCTGGCGGCCCTTTTGAAGGCGGAGGCCGTTTCCGTTTTCGTGGAGAAAGAGACCCTCGTCTGGGTTCGGAAATAGGCTGGTTTGCAACGGGGTGTTCTCCTGCCGCGTCCAGGGCGGGAAAAAATGGGGGGAATCCCTAAATTGCTCCGCGAAATTAGTCCTTCAAGGCTTCACGTATCATGCTTGACAGTTGCGCGAGGGTATAGGGTTTTTGAAGGAACAGAATATCCTGATCGAGAAACCCCTCCCCGTTGAACTGGTCTTTCATGTAACCCGATGTGTAGAGGACGCGAAGATGGGGGGCGCGATCTTTCAGCCGCTTCACCAGCTCGGTCCCGTTCAGCCCCGGCATGACGAGGTCGGTGACGACCAGATCGATTTCTTCCCCCTTTTCCTCGAAAAGCTTCAGCGCCTCCAGCCCGTTGGATGCGGTAAAGACCGTATATCCCAGGCTTTTCAGGGCCTCAGAGGCTATCTCACACAGCTCGACGACATCCTCCACGAAGAGGATGGTTTTGCTGGTGCTTGCGGGGCGCGCTTTGGAAGAAACACCCTTGTCGTTCTTCTCCGGCGACTTTTTGGATACGCGCCAGTAGATTTTGAAGGTCGCGCCCTTTTGGGGTTCGCTGTCTATCGTGATATAGCCGCCATTCTGTTCCACGATCCCAAAAACCGTCGAAAGTCCCAGGCCGGTTCCCTCACCCGTCTTCTTCGTGGTAAAAAAGGGTTCGAAAACCCTGGCCTTTGTTTCCTCGTCCATGCCGACCCCCGTGTCACTGATGATAACGGTGACGTATTCCCCTCGGGTCGCTCCATAGTGCGTGGTGACGAAGGCCTCGTCGATCTTGGCCCTTCCCGTCTCGATGATGATCTCTTTCTCCCCGGCCTTTCGGGAAGCCGCCCGGATCGCGTCCCGCGCATTGATCACCAGGTTCATGAGGACCTGTTCAATCTGGCCCGGGTCAGCCTCGATAGAGGGCAATCCAGGAGTGAGGTTCAGTGTGAGGGTTATGTCCTCAGGGAGGAGGCGCAGAAACATCTTTCCCAGAGACGACACTGTCTCATTGATATCGATGGGTTTGGGTCTGGCAACCTGTTTTCGGCTGAAGGCGAGAAGCTGGCTGACGAGGTTTTCCGCCTTTTTGGCCGCGGACAGAATGGCGGAAAACTCATGATATCCCGGGGCATCCTTGTCAATCTTTTGAAGGCCCAGCTCGCAGTAGCCGGTCATAACACCCAGCAGGTTGTTGAAATCATGGGCGATCCCCCCGGCGAGGGTTCCCACGGCCTCCATTCTCTGGGAGTGAAGGAACTGTTCTTCGAGGGTCTTTTCCCGGGTGATGTCCTGCTTCACGGCGGCATAGTGGGTGATCGTCCCATCCTTGTCCCGAATGGGAAAGATAACCGCCCTTTCGTAATAAATCTCCCCATTCTTTCTCTTGTTGACGAAGGTTCCTTCCCACGTCTTTCCAGTGGTGATCGTGTCCCAGAGGGCCTTATAAAACTTCCTATCATGCCTGCCGCTTTGAAGGATTTGCGGGTTTTTCTCTCTGACCTCCGCGAAGGTATATCCCGTGGTCCTTTCGAAGGCGGGGTTGACATAAACAATGTTCCCCCGAAGGTCCGTGATCAGCATCGCCTGGCTTGCCTGCTGGATGACTGTGGCGAGGCGGGTCAGCTCCGCCCGTGCCTCGCGCTCCCGTTCTTCCAGCTCCTTTTCACGGGTCACGTCCCGCACAATCGCCAGAATCTCTTCCTTTCCCTTGGAAACCACGCGGCATTCAAACTGTCGATCAACCCCCTTGATGGGCAACGCGTAGGAAAAGGTAGTGCGCTCGCCCGTCTCAAAGACCTCCGTCAGATGGGAAAGAAAGAGCTGGGCGATTTCTGCGGGAAAGACCTCGGCAACCTTCCTTCCAATAAAATCCTCCGGCGGGAGATAGAGGAGGTCCTTTTCCCTGGTATGACAGGTGAGGAATCGTCCCTCACGATCCAGGGTGAAGATGAAATCGGGGATGGCTTCCAGGATTGCCCGGCTGGTCTCTTCGCTCTTGCGAAGTTTTTCCTCCATTTCCCGCATCCGGGTAATGTCCCGGCCGATGATTACGAGCCCTTTCCGGGAGCCATCCGGGTTAAACAGGGGAACCTTATAGATATCATAGACCCGTGAGGAGCCTTCCGGGGTTGGGATGATCTCTATGGAACGGTTGGTGATCCCCGTTTGCCACGCCGTTTCATCCGTGCGGTAGCAGGTTTCGAAGGACTGGCGGAAAATGGGGTGGGCCTCCTCGGCCAGCTCCAAGTCTGCTTTTCCCTGGTAAGCCACGTCGGTAAGGCGAAAAAGCTCCAGGTCCGCCCGGTTGGCCAGGAGCCAGCGCCCTTCCCCATCCTTGAAACAGATGATGTCGGGAGAGGCATCGATGAGGGTGGCAAGGCGTTCTTTCTCCTCCTCCAGGGACGTCCAGGCCGCTTCCACCTCCGTGGTTTCCTGGTATACGCCAAGGATACCATGAACTTCCCCTGTCGCATCCAGGATAGGAGTCAGATGGAGAAACCCTGACACCTTCCTCCCGTCTTTCGTTTGCAGGGACTCGTGCTCGCGGCTACCCTTTTTTTTCGCCATGACCTCTAAATCCTTCCGGTGGAAGCGGGTGCCGTAGGGATCTGGCCAGCATTCTTTCGCGGTCTTGCCAAGGATTGCCTCCGCGGGGAGTCCGGCGAGGCGGAGATAGGGCTGGTTGACGTAGCGATAGATTCCCTGTCGATCCTTGTAAAACATGGGGAGGGGCATGGCGTCCCAGAGGGTACGAACGAGCTGGTCCGCTTTCAGGGTCTCGCTTTCCAGTTCCTTCCGCTGGGAGATATCATCGAGGAACACGGCGATTGCTGGGCGACCGCGGAAGGAAATCTTGACGCCTGTCACCTCGGCGTAAAAGACCTCTCCATCCACGCGCACCAGTTTCTCTTCCACGCGGGGGAGGTAGGTGTCGGTCGAGGCCGCGATGGCAAGCCTCTCTTTGACGATTTCAATGGAATCCGGATGGATAAACTCAAAGATTTTTCGCCCGATGATCTTTCCCAGATCCCTGGCACGGAAGAGATTTATCAGCGCATCATTCGCGTAGAGGATTTCTCCCTCCCGGTGAATCACGATGGGCGAGGGAAGCCGGTCAAGCCATTTCAGCAAATGGCTCCAGTCTCCTTCGGGGAGGGCGTGCGATCTGTCCATCAATGGCCTCTTGAAAGCCACCCCTTTACGCCAAAAGGCGGGACGGAGGCAGCTTTTTTTCGATAATACTACTCTTGATTTCTTAGGGCGTCTCTTTTGACGCGATCCTTCTTTTTACTAATAAACATCAAGGGGTTTTCTGTCAAGACGCCGTGTTGGAAGGCGAGAGCCGCGGGAACAACCTCAACCTTGAAGGGGATAACCGAGGTGGTAAAGTCCTTCCCGAGCGCGCTTCCGAAGATGTCAGCAGGCCACCCACTCTTGTACCGGTTGATCTCCCCAATGGAGTTCCAGGGCTCTCCTGACCTCCCTCACAACATCTCCTCCGTTACCACGCAGTTTCTCCCGGATCCCTTGGCCTGATAAAGACACGCGTCGGCGCGTTTGATCAGGCTGTCCAGCGTGTCCCCCTTGTGATAGGACGAAACCCCCAGGCTGATCGTCACGGTAAAGGCGCGTCCATTGATCTTGAAACGGTGATGGGCGACCTGGGCCCGTATCCGTTCAGCCACGGAGGCGGCTCCCGCAAGAGCCGTGTGGGCGATCAATATCAGCAATTCCTCTCCCCCGTAGCGCACCGGTATGTCCACTTCCCGTATCTGCTGCCGTACAATTCTGGCAATCTCCTTCAGGACTCTGTCTCCCACGGGATGGCCATAGGTGTCGTTGACCTTCTTGAAGAGGTCAATATCGGCTATAAGGATAGATAACGGATAGCCATAACGCTTCGCCCTGTGTATCTCCCGCTTCCCCTCCATGGAGAGATAATGGCGGTTGAAGAGGCCTGTCAGCATGTCCCGTGTGGCCCTTTGATAATATTCATCCCTCTCCTGACTCAACTCCAGGTAAACACGCTCCCGCTGAAGCAGCATGGTAAGGGGCTCCTCCAACTCCTCCAGGAAGGGGATTTTCTTGCCTGGTGGCCACGTCCCATCAATCAGCCAGAATCCCAGAACAACGCCATCGGCCCCTCTGAGAGGGACAGCCGTTACGGGGGCATCATGGAAGGGGGATATGTTGGGGATTTTTATCCCCTGGGGAAGGGAAACAGGGCCTTCGCTTTCAAACAATTCATCGAAAGGGGTCATGCTACGCAATTCCTTCGTCTGAATCCCCAAAAATTGGGGCTCCAGTCTGCCGGGGGCGGTGTAGAGGAACACCGGTCCCCATCATCCCAGGTAATCACCCTTGTCCTTTTCATCGTGGAAATCTCCTTGAGGAACCCCCACAATTGCTCCAGGGATTCACCAAAACGAATCCGCCGAAACAGGTTACGCAAAAGGGACCGGTACTGGCGGTTCAACCTCGAAAGATCATGAATGTTGTTTTTGTAAATGGGGAGGAGATACAGTCCGCATTCCATTTCTTTCATGGCCGACATAATGGGATCAATCAGGTGAGGGGGAATGATGGACCCATGCTGAGGGGCAATCATTTGGAACTTGTATCGTTCCAATTCTTCCAGGCCAAACAGAAGGATATCCCTGGACGGCATGTAGTGTTCATGGAAAAGGCGTAGCCCCTCCAGGTAAGATTCATCTTGCGCGAACAGTTGAAATTCTTCTGTAAAGGCACCGAACAAATCGGAGGAAAACAGGATTCCGCTCTGTTCATCGAACGTACAGATGCTTCCAGGGAAATGAAGATACGGGGTAAAGATAAACTGGAGCTTTCTCCCCCCAGGCAGAATCAGCTCCCAGTCACGTTCATTGACCAGGTAAAATGGATAGGGCCAGTCATAATGTTTCAGGAGGGCTTGAGTCCGCCAGTGGCAAACGACTTCCCGATCCGCGCGCGGGGCTTCCTGATCAAGAAGTTCCACACAGGCCGTGATATCAGGGTCCTGATGGTGACAGACAAGATAGCGAATATCCTTCAGGTCAATCACCTTTTTCAGTTTTTCCCGGGTTGCCTGCCATGTCAGGTGGGACCCTGGGTCAATAAGGACGGAATCACGCCCGTGCCGAATCAGATAGACGTGACACTGAAACTTATCGTTTTTTATCTCATTCCCTACCCAATAAACCTCTGGGCCAATCTCAACCGGACCCTTAATATCCAACGTCCTTTCGCTCACGTTAGTCATCATTGCCTGCCACCACCCTCAACCCTCTCGTTCGAAGGTTCCCACTTTTTAATCAGGGTATCTTATCCCCGCTTTCAATTCGTAAGCGCTCCAGATATTGGTGAAGAGGGCAAACCGTGAGAGAGGTCATGGTAAACCTTCATCCATCAAGAAAAAGAAGCGCTTGCGAGGACCTATCATCGCCTTACCCAAGGGAAAAGATACCAGATTTGCGCCTTCAAGGAAACAGCCCAAACTTGATGCCCTCGCAAAAAGTTCAATGAGAAGGCAGAGTAAAAAGCTTCAAGTTCAAGGAGCGGTGACTGGGGAGGCACGAGCATCCCCCGGATGATTGGCAATGGAAAGGAATTTACAGGGCATTCCTTTCCGCCTATACTATAAGATGAATGAGCGCGGGAAAAAGGAGAGAAGGGGAAAAAGCGGAGATTGAAGAAGATGATATCAACAGGGCCATGGATTGGCTGGGGCCTTTTGAGGCGTTATTCAATCCCTCTACCCCTTTAATCCCCCAGGTCACGCTTGCTACATGAGTCCGCGATTAGGAGAACAAACCATGGATAAAGAATTTGAAAAAACCATAAAAAAACTAAGGGATATAAAAAAGACAGCGATCATGGGCGGGGGAAAGGAGGAAATTTCGCGACAACACGCCAAGGGGAAACTAACCGCGCGCGAAAGGATTGATCGCCTTTTGGACCCTGGTTCCTTTGTCGAGTTGGGAATGTTGGGGGCCAGCAAGGAGGACGCGGAAAAAAATATCTATGGCGATGGAATCGTTACGGGTTTTGGAAAGATTGAAAACCGAATGGTCGGAATTTTCTCACAGGATTACACGGTTTGGCGTGGTTCTTTTGGTGAGATACATCGTTTAAAAATGAACAACATCATGGATAAATCCCGGGAGTTGGGAGTTCCGATGGTTTGTTTGTGGGATGGTTCGGGAGGGCGCCTTGAGCTTAATGCCTACATAACTCCCGCCCATTATTCCACCTTTAAACGTTTCGCGAAAAATTCAGGCTTGATTCCCCAGATTTCAGCCATGCTTGGGCCGTCTCCCGGAAATGGCGCCTATGGGCCTGCCATGACTGATTTCATCTTTATGGTTGATGGGTTAAGTTACGTTTTTGCCACTGGTCCAAGGGGAACGAGAGAGGAGGTTGGCGAAGAAATCTCCATGGATGAGTTGGGTGGGGCTCAGGTTCATTGCCAGAAATCAGGATTGGGTGACGCGCGGTTTCCTTCGGAGGACGCCTGTTTTACTGGCATTAGAAAACTTTTGTCGTTTTTGCCCTCCAACAATGAAGAGTTTCCGCCGGATAAAGCGCCGGTTCAGTTTCCTCCTTTGATCAACAATAGACTCGTTGACATTGTCCCGAGTAATCCCAAGAAGACTTACGATATGCGTCAGGTTGTCAAGGAAATTGTGGATGAAGGAGATTTTTTTGAAATCAAACCAGAATTCGCGCAAAATATCTTAACGGGATTTGCCCGCATGAATGGTCATGTTGTCGGGATTCTTGCCAATCAGCCTCTCTATTTGGCTGGCTCTTTGACCATCGACGCCTCCGTGAAAGCGGCCCGGTTCGTCCGTTTCGCCGATTGCTTCAATATCCCGCTTATGATGTTGGTGGACACGACGGGATACCTTCCCGGGTCACAACAGGAGCACAACGGCCTCCTCCGCCATGGCGCCAAACTTCCCTTCGCGATCGCGGAATCAACGGTTCCCAAGATTGCGCTTCTCATCCGGAAGGCCTATGGAGGGGCGAAGCCGGCAATGGGTATCGACAAGGATCTGGGCATCCACGTGGTTTATGCCTGGCCGATCGCGGAATCAGGGGTTATGGGAGCCCGCGCCACCGTCAAAGTTCTTTTCAAGCATGAAATCGAAGCCGCTCCTGATCCATCCGCCTTTTTTGAACAGAAAGTTTCAGAGTTCAGAAAAACCGAAGACCCCTACATGATGGCAAATTCTACCTTTATTGACGATATTATCGAACCGTCGGAGACCAGAGCCCGTCTGATCTCGACCTTGGAAGTGCTTTTGGCCAAGCGTAAGAAACTTACAGGGAAGGTAAATCATGGAAATATACCTCTTTGAATCAAATTATCTTGGCAACGTTTTTTTAACGGGATGATCTCTTGTCACACTGGTGAGGCACGTTCTGGAGGCATTTTATTCCAGCCACCTGCGGATTCTCCAGAGGATTTGATCGTATTTTCTGGCTCTCAGAACCTTGAGAACCACCGGGGTGCCCGGGGGGGCAATCCCGTGCAGCGGGTATTTCTTGTCGCGGATGATAAGGGTCTGTGCCGTTTTTCCAGAGGCCCCCATGACGAATGGAATGGTTTTCAGCCCTTTGTGCAGGTTTTGAATGGTCTTCCAGCCGTTTCCGAGGGATTTAAAGGTGCCACGCTCGAGTGAGGGGGGAGGCAGGCCGTTTTGTGATTTGAAAGAAATGCCTGTTAAGACGAACAGCCTTCCGCGCAGAATCCGGTAATATTCCAGGTAGGTGGCGTGGGCGCGCCTGTAAACGAGGACGAAACTGTCGTTCGCCTTCACGGCTGCCCAGAAGAGAGGGGTATGGGTGTCGCTGTTATCAATCCGAAGAAAGACCTGGTAGGAGGAGAGGTAAAAGGCCCACGCCGCTAAAACGAAAATTAAGAATGATTTCCCCTGAAAAACGGGATTTCTTTTCGATTTCCTGGTATAGGGCATTCTTTTCTTCGCGGGCAGGAGGGCTCCTAAAGGTGGGGCGGGTGGTTAGGTTTTTCTGGTTCCGTCCTCATTGTAGTCATACCATCCCTTTCGCGTTTTAACCCCCAGATGTCCCGCGCGGACCTTTCGCTGCATGAGCACGGGGGGATAGAATTTCATGTCCTTTGTCTCTTCGTACGTGGACATCATGGCCTGCATCATGACATCCAGCCCGACCATGTCTCCTGTTTCGAAGGGACCCATGCGGCGCCCGAAGGCCAGGCGCATCCCCGTGTCGATTTCCTCCACGGTGGCAATGCCCTCTTCGACGAGCCGGATCGCCTCGATGGTGCTGGGGAAGTTGATGCGGTTCAGCAGGAAGCCAGCGATGTCGCGTTCCACGCGGATCGGTTTCTTGCCTATCTGTTCCACGAACGCGACGCCGGAATTCATCGTTTTGTCGGACGTGGTGACTCCCCGAATCACCTCCACGGCGTTCATCATTTGCGCGGGGCTGAAAAAATGCAGTCCCAGGACACGTTCGGGATAGCGGGAGACAGCGGCGAGTTCCGTGATGGGAATGGCGGAGGTGTCGGACGCCAGAGGGGCGTCTTCTCTGACTATACCTGAAAGGGCTTTAAAAATTTTCTGTTTCAGGCTGACATCTTCCGGAACGTTTTCGATGACAATATCCACGTTGCTCAATTCATCGAGAATGGTTGTCAGCGAGATCCTGGACAGAATGGTGTCGGCGTCCTCCTTCAGTTTCCCTTTCTCGACAAACTTTTCCACAGACCAGGCGATGTTTTTCCTCGCTGTTTCAAGGGCAGTGTCATGAATATCCATTAAAATGACCCGCATGCCCGCCTGCGCGCAGACCTGGGCGATTCCGCTTCCCATTAGTCCCGCCCCCACAATTCCCACGTCGTGAAATGCCATCATGTCTCCCTCAAGTGTGTTTTGCCAGAAATACGTTGGATTTAATGTTGTTTTTTGTGATTATAGGGAATCCTCCCCGGCAGGTCAAGGAAAACACGCGAACCGGCATACCACTACCGGTGCCTTGAGTGCGCGTTTCCGAGGGTTGGAATTTCTGTTATGATAAATGGCATGAAAAGAATATGGGCGTGTTCAAGGTTCTGGGTGGTTTTGATCCCCTTCTTGTTTCAGGTGGCTTGCGCGACGGTCCCCTACACGGGCAGGAGCCAGTTGATGCTTGTCAGTCCCAGCGAAGAGCTTGCCCTGGGGGCCAAGGCAGCCCAGGAGATTCTCAAGAAAGAGCCCGAGTGTTTCGACCCCCGATACACGGAACCGGTCCGGCGGGTCGGCATCCGTATCGCGCAGGCGGCCAACCGTCCTGATTTCCAGTGGGAATTTCATGTGATCTGCAAGCCGAAGGTGGTCAACGCCTTCTGCCTCCCAGGGGGGAAGATCTTTGTGTACACGGGGATTTTCAAATACGCCACTTCCGACGCGGAGTTGGCAACGGTGATCGGGCACGAGGTAGGGCATGCCGTCGCCCGCCACGGGGCAGAACGGATGAGCCTCGCGCTCCTGGCGCAACTGGGGGAGGCGGCTGGCGCCGCTGCTCTAAACATCCAGACGGAAGGCGCCATGCGGGCCTTTGACACCGCGTATGGGCTGGTCACGAACGTGGGTTTCCTGCTTCCGTACAGCCGCCGGCAGGAATACGAGGCAGATCACATCGGCCTCATCCTGATGGCGCTGGCGGGCTATGATCCGCATGCTGCCCTGACTTTCTGGCAGAAAATGGCACAGGAGTCTAAGGGCAAACATCCCATCGAGTTTCTCTCCACCCATCCACTTGACGCGAACCGGATCGCCCGAATCCGGGCCCTCATTCCCGAGGCCATGAAATACTATCGCCCTTATCAGGGATGGCTATGGCCATTTATCCCTCTGAACCATCTGGCTTATGGGACATCCAGCCGGATCATCCGAGTCGCCATTCGGTGAAAGGCAACCAGCACAGATCGGGGGTCCAGGTCCTCGTGCGCCCAGAACCGGATTCGGTTTTCGCTGTCCATGGCCAGGGTGGCACCGTTATCGAGCTTGAACACCTTGGATCCGGATCCTGGATTCACCTCGATCAGGCTATCGGTCTTTACCTGTTCCACTTCGAGGGTCTTTTCCTCGAAATCCATAAGCGCCCGCTGGGCCAGCATGTACAGGACATGTTTTCCCTGCTGGCCGCCACCTCCCCCCATCATGCGAATCAGGCCTTGCTGAGCGACGCCTTTTCCGGGGGAGGCGATACAGGCCATGGCCTTGAAAACCTCTCTGCCGTCGATGAGAATTGAAATTTCGTCATCCATGATCTTCGCCTCTATCTCTATATTTCTTGATGTTTCACGGGGTTACTCACGCATTGACACCCATATTTTTTTCAATTAAACTTGACAAAATTAATGTTTAGCACAAATTGGGCGATAAAAGAAAGTAGAAAAGAAGAAGAAGGGTTTCAAAATGCCTGGGGGGTTTGATTTATCGGTCGTGTTGAGCCAGACATCGGCCGTGGAGAAAATGCAGCAGTTACAAAACCCGAACCCGGATACCCGGCAGCAACAGTTTGCCTCGCGCCTGGAAGTTGAGCGGCAAAAAGAGCGTTCAAACATTCAGGACACCAAGGCGGCGGAAGAGACCAGGATCCATCCGGATCAAGGCCGGGAGAACCGCAGGAAGGGTCAACAGAAGGGAAATCCGCGACAAGAGGCGCGGGAAACACCCTCCAAGCCAACAGCTCCCCTCGGAATCGATGAGGGACAGCTCATCGATATCAAAATATAAATGCACGCGGTTCCCACCACCTGGACGCTTATTCAGATTGTTATCGATTGCCTTCTCATCTTTCTTATCGTTTTTTTCTTGCTGGTTCTGATGAAAGAGCGGAAAGAACGCGCCCTCCTGAAAGAATGGATACAGAAACAGTCCCGTGTGTTTACCGATCTCGTTCACGCCTCGGACGAAAAGGCGGAAACTTTGTCCGCCACGGTGGAAGAGCTCATCAAACGCCTTCGACGCGAAATCACCGTGGCGCAATCCGCTTTGGAGTCCCTTGAAAGGATCTCCGTAAAGGGAAAACCGGCTCCCTCTCACAATCAGCGGCCGGAGACGCGAGTCAAAAGGCCCCCTTCGGAGAGAGAAGCCATTCGCTATCTGTTGAAAAAGGGCGTGAAACCCCTGGAAATCAGCAGGCAGCTTGATGTCCCGATCGGTGAAGTTGAGCTGGTAAGCCAGCTGGAATCTGAACAGCACGATTAACCATGGATATTTCCGGCATCCTCAACCTCATTCAGGGAAGCCGCCTGATTAAGACAGGTGACGACCTGAAACCCCTGACGGAACCCAAAGACGTTTTTTACCTGAAGCCAGGCGACGTCCTTGAAGGCAGGATCGTGAAAAACCTGCCTGACAACCGGGTCGTGCTGCTGACGGGTAAGCGTGAGCTGACTGCCCGAACGAACCTGCCCCTTAAGGCGGGGGAGCAGATTCAGGTAGAGGTTCAGAGCACGAAGGGTGAAATCCTCCTGAAGGTCCTGAATCGGCGCCCTACCATGGAGGGGATGGTCAAACAGGAATTGAAGCCACTGCTCGGGAGGCTGCATCGCCCCATTGCCAGGGTGATTCAGGACGTGGAAACAGCCATTCAGTCCATCCTCTCATCACCCTCCTCTCTCCAGGACAAGGAACTGGTAACGCTGCTGGACCGGCTTTCCACCCTCCTGAAAGAGCTGAATGTCACACCTGAAGGGCGGGAGCCCCCATCCGCCGGAAAAGAGCCGCCGCCTTCTGCCCCCGTTTTGGCTGAAACTTCCCAAAGCACGTTGTCACTGCCCGCGCAGCCCGATCGGGAGATGACCCCTTTGCTGAAATGGATTCAGGATTCCGGGCTTGAGTGGGAAAACAAGGTATGGCAGTTTTTTGAGGCCCCCCCCGAAAACCTTGCCGACGCAATCAAGGCACTGATTCAGAGTGATCTCAAAGGGCTGACACAGAAAATCATCGACCAACTGCCCATGTCTGGACAGCGGGAAGCGCCCACGAAAGGCCCATTTCCCTCGGAACTGGCGCGAAGCGGGTCCACCAGTCCGAAGCACGCCCAGGCAGCGGCACGGGATGGGGAAGGCGCGCGCGTCAGCCAGGAACCTCAGCCGACAGTCCCTTCCCCCTCCCTGCACATGGGAAACAGCGAAGCCCTGAATCAGCTTGCCACGCACCTTGAGCAGTTGTCCCAGACAATCCAGGCGCATCAGTTGTTGAACGTGGTTCAGCATGATGTGAATCAGCAGTTTTACTTTCAGATTCCCCTGGCACTGTCGGATGGGGTGAAACCCCTGGATCTGTTTGTTTACAGAAAAAGGGAAAAGCCAGATTCGAGCAGGCCGGAGGCTGGCGATGAACGCCATGACTTCTGGGTGGTGTTTTTCCTGACGCTCAGTACGTTGGGGAGCTTGAGAATCGATTTGAAAACCAGCCGGAAGTCCCTCACAGTCAGTATTTTGACGGGCACGGAAAAGGCCGCCCGCCATATCGCGCCGTTCCTTCCGGAGCTTGAAGAGGCCCTTGGCGCGATAGGGTTTCAGGTCAGAGGGACAAAGGTGGAACCGGCGAAAGACGGCGTCGTAAAGCCACCGGACCCGGTGGGTACGCACCCGTTTATGAGGAAAGGGATGGTGAGTATCGTTGCCTGATGAGAAGGGAAAGCCTGAGAGGAAAACGGCCGTCGCGCTGGCTTACAAGCCGGAGAAAGACACCGCCCCCCGGGTAACGGCCAAAGGAAAGGGCCTCGTCGCGGAAAAAATAATCGCTCTTGCCCGAGATCACGGCATCCCCATTCGGGACGACCCGGACCTTGTAACGGTACTGGCGGCTCTTGAACTCGACCGGGAAATCCCACCGGAGCTTTATAAAGCCATAGCGGAGGTATTCGCTTTTATCTATCGTATCAACCAGACGTCAAAAAACCGGCCATCGTAGGGAAAAATCTGCCAGGCTGGCAAAGATTTTCTGGAACGCGCGCCGCTCATTTTTACGGGTTCTTGATAAATTTTATGTATTTTAAACAAGTTACATCATTATCTCCCGTGGCATATCTTTTGCTTTACTCTGTCACGGGAGGAAAAAACGATGATGAAAGGAATTTACGTTGCCACTTCAGGCGCCTTGGCGATTCAGCGTCAGATGGCAAACATCGCCAACAACCTGGCGAATATCGACACCTCCGGTTACAAGAAAAACATTCCCGTTTTTACTTCTATTTCCGCCAAACAGGTGGCATCCACTGTGGGCGGGTCTTCCACTCTTCCTAACCCTTTGACCTATACGGCCATCGCGCAGAATAAGCCGGATTTTACTCAGGGTCCCCTCGTCAGGACGGGAGATCCCATGCAAGTGGCACTGGAAGGGCCAGGTTTTTTTACCATTCAGACCATGAACAACGAGATTCGATACACGCGTACCCTTAATTTGGTGGTGACACGGGATGGCAGGCTTCTGACCAAGGGTGGAGAGAGGGTAATTGGCCAGAACAATCGCCCCATTGAAAACTTGACCGAGGCACCCCTGGAGATCGGGCCGGATGGAGGGCTTTCTCAGGAGGGGAATCTGGTTGGCCAGTTGAAGATGGTTGATTTCCCCAAACCGTATCCGCTGGAAAAGGTCGGATATGGAATGTATCGGCTGACGCAGCAGGTGGCGCCGACGAAGGTGAAAAACACGGTGGTTCATCAGGGGATGGTGGAGAAACCGAATGTCAGCCCGGTCCGGGAGATGACCCAGATGATTGTCGCGCTCAGGGGGTATGAGGCGTATCAGAAAGTGATTACAAGCATGGACGACCTGGCCGGTAAGGCCGTCAATGATCTTGGACGCGTTGGATAAAAGGAGGGTTAAGGATGATTCGAGCATTATGGACGGCGGCTTCGGGGATGGAGGCCCAAACCCTTAAAATGGACAACATCTCCAACAATCTGGCGAACGTGAGTACCGTCGGGTTCAAACGCAGCCGCGTGGACTTTCAGGACCTCCTTTATCAGACCCTTCGGGAGCCTGGCGTGGAATCCTCCAACGGTAACCAGATTCCCACGGGAATGCAGGTTGGCCTGGGGGTCCGACCGGCGGCGATTACCAAGATCTTCCTCCAGGGTGATTACCAGAAGACAGACAATGACCTGGATCTCGCCATCGAAGGGAGGGGATTTTTCCAGATCACCTTGCCAGACGGAACCATCGCCTATACCCGCTGCGGTGCTTTCAAGCTGGACAGCGATGGAACCATCGTGACATCTGATGGCTACAAGCTCGAGCCGGAAATTACCATTCCTGAAGACGCGACCTCTATCACGGTCACGGATGATGGAACCATTTCCGTGACGACACCCGGGACAACGACCCCGAGTGAGGTGGGCACCATTGAGTTGGCAACTTTTCCTAACCAGGCGGGACTGAAGAGTATAGGGCGGAACCTGTTTGTCAAGACGCAGGCTTCCGGGGACGAGACAACCGGAACGCCCGGCCTGGATGGATATGGGACCATCGCGCAGGGATTCCTGGAAATGTCGAATGTCAGCGTGGTGGACGAAATGGTCAATATGATCGTCAGCCAGCGGGCGTATGAAATTAATTCAAAGGCGGTACAAACCTCTGACGAAATGCTTCAAACGGCGAATAACCTCAAGAGGTAAGTGATGAAACGGTTTGTTAACGCGCTGGTTTTGACCGGTATGTTCCTTGCCTTTATGACTGGGGTGGGAAATGCCTCTCGACAGAGGTGGATGATCCGCCCCTTTACGGAGGTATCGAGGAGCGCGGTAACCCTTCGGGATCTTCTGCTGAGCCCGGAAGCCCTGGATAAATTGGGGCCTGGAACGCTGAACCACGTGGTCTTGCGTGTGCCGAACCCTGGCGAGGCTCACGTGACACGTGGCCAGTTGCTCAGTGAATTCCGGAGCTTTTTGGGTGGAACGGTTCTGGCGTCCCTCCAGGTGCCAACGAGTGGCGTGACGATCCGCCGTGTCTTTCGGATCGATACGGGTGAGGTGGTTGAGGTTTTCAAGAAGGTCATTTTTTCCCGCTATGGGGGCCTTGGCAGAATTCACGTGCGGGACGTGAAGATTTCGGGAAACACACAGATTCCCAGCCCGTATTACAGGATTGTGGCGTACGCGCCGGCGCGGTTTCGAAAGGTGATGAACATCAAAATGAAGGTGTTGGGAAAAGGATGGCGGCGCACGATCTTTGCGCGGGGCAGGGTATCCATCACCGCGACGGTTCTCGTTGCCAAGCGCTATATCACCAAAGGGGAGAAAATAGGGCCGGACAACACCACGCTGATAGAGCAGGATATTACCCATCTTTATAAATCTTACCTGACCAGCGCCCGTCAATGTGAAGGCCTGGTGGCCAGAAGCTCCATCCCGGAGGGGCATGTCATCAGCCCCGAAAACCTCACAAGCCCCATTCTGGTGAACAATGGCGCGATTGTCACAATTCAGGCGCAATCCCCCAATATCCTTGTCAGAACCCTTGGGGTGGCAAAGCAGCGTGGAAGGCGGGGAGACATTATCCGGGTGGAAAACCTTCAGTCTAAAAAAATCATTTACGCCAAAGTGACCGCGAAAAACCTTGTCACAGTGGAGTTTTAAAATGAGAAGGCGTTTTCGTATGCGAGGGATTGTTTCGTTGGGTGTGTTTTTCACGCTTGCCCTGTTCCTTTCCGGGTGCATGACCACGCAGGAGACCCGCGTGCATTCCGGCGTTGACTATACGAGTGTTGCGCCGCGCGTGATACCGCAGGAAGCGCGGACCCCGGGTTCCCTGTGGGTGGGCGTGACGACAAACAACCTTTATTTCGCCGACAATCGCGCGCGGGGTGTCGGTGATCTGGTCACCGTCAAGATTGCAGACAAGTCCTCAGCCGTCAAGAAGGCGGAAACCAAGACGAAACGCGGGTCTTCCATAGAGGCTGGAATCCCGAAACTGATGGGTGTTGAAAAGAGCCTTGAAAACAAAAACAAGAACCTTTCCATGTCCGAACTGTACAAGGCTTCCATGGATAACAAATTTGACGGAAGCGGTGAAACGACCCGTGAAGGAGAACTGGAGGCGACCATTACCTGTATGGTTGTCCGTGTGCTGCCGAACGGCAACCTGGTTATCCGCGGTGATAAAGATGTGCAGGTCAACAACGAGACGCAGTATATTCGCCTCTATGGAATTATCCGCCCCCAGGACATCGAGCAGGATAACAGCATCTCTTCTGACAAGGTGGCCGACGCCCGCATTGTGTATTCTGGCAGGGGTGTCGTCAGTGACAAGCAGGTGGGCGGCTGGGGAACCAAGATTCTTGACTGGATTTGGCCGTTTTGATGAGGTGGTGATATGAAACGTCTCGAGAAGCATAGAATATTTCTGATGGGGCTGATGGTGATGGTGGCCCTCTCTCTGATTCCCTGCCGCGCGTGGGCCGTTCGGATCAAAGATATCGCCGATGTCCAGGGGATGCGGGACAACCAGTTGATGGGTTACGGAATCGTGGCCGGGTTGAATGGAACGGGCGATAAAGATCAAACTGAATTTCCCGTTCGTTCCATCGTGAATATGTTGACCCGTATGGGGGTCCGGGTCCGCAGGAAGGATGTCAAGGTGAAAAACATCGCGGCGGTGATTGTCACCGCGACCCTGCCCCCCTTCGCGAAACCTGGCAGCCAGATCGATGTGGTCGTATCTTCCATCGGAGACGCCAAGAGTATTCAGGGGGGGACCCTGCTTCAGACCCCCTTGTGGGCCGCGGATGGCAAGGTTTACGCGGTTGCTCAGGGTCCCGTTTCAATAGGAGGCTTCTCGACAAGCAAGGGAGGCGGAAAAAGCCAGAAGAATTTTCCAACCGTCGGGAGGGTCCCGGAAGGGGCAATCGTGGAACGGCCTGTCCCCATTTCCTTTCAGAACCGCTCTTATGTGGTGTTCAACCTGTACACGCCGGATTTTACCACGGCGACGCGGGTGACGAAGGCCATCAACAGCTTTATGGGCGAAAGGGCGGCGCATCCTCTCGACGCGGACACGATTCGGGTGAGTATTCCCAAAGCCTTCCGGTCGAATCTGGTGCAGTTCATGTCAAAGCTTGAGAATCTTGAAGTCACGCCTGCCAATGAGGCGCGGGTGGTCTTTAATGAGCGCACGGGCACGGTGGTGATTGGCAAGGATGTTCGGATTTCCACGGTGGCTGTCGCGCATGGAAACCTGACAGTGACCATCAAGGAACATACTTATGTCTCGCAACCGGCGCCGTTTGCGTCAAAAATCAAGAAAGAAGGGACTCCCACGCAGGTTCCGGGAGGCATCACCATGGCACCGGGGGGGCAAACCGTCGTGACGAAGGAACATCAGATAGCGGTGCACGAGGAAAAGAAAAAACTGGTGTTGCTAAAGAGTGGCGCGACCATTGGAGAGCTTGTCGATTCCCTGAACAAGATTGGGGTGTCACCGAGAGACCTCATGTCGATTCTACAGGCGATTCGAGCCGCTGGCGCCCTGCACGCGAAACTTGAGATTATGTAAAGAATGTAAGGAGGCGCGATGTTCATCGATTTGGAGTCCATTCAGGCCATAAGGTCTTATGTGGGTGGGAAACCAGGTTCTCGGGACCCCGAGAGGTTGAAGAAGGCCTGCCAGCTTTTTGAATCGATGTTTCTGAATGAGCTGTTCAAGGAAATGCGGAAGACAATCCCCAAGGGGGGGCTCTTCAAAGATACCAACAGCGATCGTATTTACAAGGCCATGCTGGACCAGGAATACGCGGCGGAAATGGCGCAGGCGGGGGGAATCGGTCTGGGGAAGATGCTCTATAAACAGCTCTCACTGAATTTGACGGACAAACCAGCCGTTAAACCCCATACCCTGGTCCCCGTTGAGAAGAAAGAAGAAGGAGGGCATTAAAGTTATTGTTTCATTGTGCCGATAGGGAGAATATAAGCGTATAAACGTGAGGTGTATGCATGAAAATTGATGACAATCGGTTGATTGAAGGGTTTAAACAGGTTGTCCAGGGACAGCAGGTTCAGCACCCTGCCCAGGGAAAAGGGGCGCAAGAGGCGTCCCGAAAAGGACAGGGCGTAGCGGCTGACAACGTGAACCTTTCTTCCAAGGCACGCCAATACCAGAAAGTGAAAAAGGCCGTGATGGAAGCTCCTGACATCCGTCAGGAAAAGGTAGAACATATCCGCAGCCAGATCGCGGCGGGGACCTATAACGTTCGGGGAGAGAAGGTCGCCGCGAAGATTATCCAGGATTCTCTTATCGATACCCTTTTGTAATCGGCGCAAGGCTTCCCACCGGCCCCAAAAAGGAGAGACAAATGGAAAAGACCGTTAGCGGCCTGGTGGCCTTGTTACACGAAGAAGCCGATATCTTTGAAACACTTCTTGAAATCCTGAGAAAGGAAAACCAGGCGCTCATCCACATCAACGTGGAGACTTTGCACCGCCTTGCCAAGGAGAAGGAGACGCTTTCCCTGAAAGGCCGGATGTGTGAGGAAACACGCCAGCACCTGCTCGAAAAGATGAGGGCTGAGTTGCATGTTCAGGGAGACACAGACCTGAATTTTTCCTTGCTGGTCGAACGGATCCCGGAACATCTTCGCCCCGCTTTGATTCAGGCGCGGAATCGGCTGCTGAAAGTCGCGGAAGAGATTGTTCTCATGAATTGCCAGAACGGCGCGTTGGTGCAGGATTCCCTTCGTTTGATTGAAAGCAGCCTGAATCTTATCCGCGAGGCCACGGGTACCGCCACATATCAGCGAAAAGGGACTCTCAGCCAGCCTGTGGAGATCGGTGAACCGGTTGGTTTTTCCGCGAAGGTTTAGAGGAGGAGACGAAAGATGATCGGATTAGCACACGCGCTGGATATTTCCAAATGGGCCCTTTTCGCGGATCAATTGGCTATCAACGTCACGGGCCACAACATCGCGAACGTGAACACAGAGGGCTATTCCAGGCAATCCCTTCAACTGGTGCCCAATATCCCCATGGATTACTTTCCCGGGCAACTGGGTGGCGGGGTCAAGGCCAAGGCGATTACGCGTTCTTACGACCGTTTCCTGGGGGTTCAGACAACCAACCAGATTCAACCCCTGGGATACTGGCAGGCCAGGAAAGACATGACAAGCGAGATTGAAACCATCTTTAACGAAAGCAGCGACCACTCTCTGCACAGCGACATTACGCATTTCTGGGACGCCTGGCAGCAGCTTTCGAATGACCCGACCAACACGGCTTCTCGGACGGCGCTGATCGCCAATGCTCAGGAGCTTTCCGCAGACATGAATCACACGTATGACTCTCTTTTTCAGCTCCGGAAAGACGCGAACGACCAGATTAAGTATGCCGTTTCAGAGATAAACCGGATTTCGGATGAGATTGCCGACCTCAACAAACAGATCGCCACGGCGAAAAGCGCGGATGAGAATCCGAATGACCTTTTGGATCGTCGGGACGTGAAGCTGAAAGAGCTGGCGGGCTGGGTTGATGTCAATTATTTTGAGAATAACGCCGGAGAATTGAATGTCTTTACCGGTGGCGGACGAACCCTGGTTCAGTCTGTATTTCCTACCCACCTGCACGTGACGGAAGATGCCACGAACCACGGCTTTTACCGGATAACGTGGGAAGGCGTGAATGGGGGGTCTACGGATATTACCGACGCCATAAGAAGTGGCAAGCTGAAGGGCTATCTGGACATGCGGGACAAGGTTATCCCGGACAAAATAAAAGAACTTGACAAGATCGCAGGTGGGATTGTCAACGAGGTGAACAAGCTGCATTATTTCGGGTATGGTCTTAACGGCAGCACCAACATTAATTTTTTCAACCCACTGCAGGCCTCCTTCGGGCATGCCTACAACAACCAGGGTGACGCCGATATCACGGGCGCGATTTACGATCCAACCGTTCTGACCCGTGACAACTATCGCATACAATTCGAGACCCCCACCACTTATCAGATAACCAACGAGCGGACCGGTGAGGTCACCGGTTTTCAGATTCGATCCGGGGACAATGACCAGATCGTTTTTGACGATGGAGGCGGCAACACAACCGTAACATTGACGGCGGGGGCTTACACGGGGAATCAACTGGCGGAGGAGATTCAGAATCAGTTGAACGCCCATTCGAGCTCTGGCCAGACCTATACCGTGTCATGGGACCGGGAAAATCAGCATTTTCTCATTAAAAACGATGAAGGCAACGCCAACGCCCTGACGCTGAACTGGACAAGTTCCAGCGCGGCTTCTACCCTTGGGTTCACGACAGACGACACGGTTGCCCCGGGGAGTGTGGCGACCAGCGATACGTCAGCGGACCACACCTTTCAGTATACATCGGGTCAGGATGTGTATTTTGAAGGGATTCGATACCGTATCACGGATGGGTCGGGGGGCGGACCCCAGGCGCGTGACGAGTTTACCTTCAGCAGCACGGATGGAACGAGCAAGGTGATGGCGGTCAACCCTGAAATCGTCAATGATCCAAGCAAAATTGCCGCCGCGAAATCCGCGCAGGCCCTCCCGGGGGACAACGAAAACGCCCTGGCTATTGCCAACCTGCAACACCAGAACGTGATGCAGGGAAGGAGTGCCACCATCGATGAATCTTATAATGGGCTCGTTGGAGATGTGGGAATTCAGTCGCGCGCGGCATCGAGCCGTGTCGATCACTACCAGGCCATGAAGACCCAGCTCGATCAGCGGCGGGAATCCATTTCCGGTGTTTCCCTGGATGAGGAAATGGTGAATCTGATTAAATACCAGCAGGCTTTCAGCGCGAACGGAAAGATGATCGCCGCCATCAACGATATGATGAAAGAATTGATGGATATGATATAAGACCTGAACTCATGGGAGCGAAAAAATGATTAACCGGGTCACAAACAAGTCCACGTATGACAAATTGTTGCAGTATATGTTTGATAATGCGAACCGTCTGCAGGAAATTCAGGAGAAACTCGCGTCCGGCAAGCGCATCAACCGCCCTTCTGATGACCCTTTGGGAACGATTAAGTCCCTTGATTATCGAGGGATTGTCTCGAACGTGGACCGGTTCCTGGGAAATATCAATTTTGGAAGCACGTGGCTCAATCAGATT
Organism: Pseudomonadota bacterium; assembly: GCA_015493505.1. GTDB lineage: Bacteria > Desulfobacterota > S145-22 > S145-22 > S145-22 > S145-22. The sequence continues at coordinate 34,096 of WGDA01000049.1, forward strand.
GACAGCGTGATGAGCAATATGGGCAATTTAGTTTCACGAGCCAAGTCCCTGGCTATTTCCCAGGGGTCTGATACGGCGGATGCCACGTCGCGAAAAGGAACCGCGCAAGAGGTGGAAAGCTTGTATCAACAGATGATTGATTTCGCCAATACCCAGGTGGGCGACAAGTACCTGTTTGGGGGAAGCATTACGGACACCCCGCCTTTTGATGAGACGGGGGCCTATCATGGAAACGCCGAGCGGATAAACGTTGAGATATCCAAAGGGGTGAGCGCGGAGATCAACGCGGTTGGCTCCAGGTTTTTGAGCACGGACCTGAACCCGGCCATCTCCCTGGATCCCTCGACCGCTGGTTATACCTTCTCGTCACAGGATGTTACCAGCCAGTTTCTGATTGATTCGAGCAACAACGGGTTGCGGGTTATGTTGGCGGGGGATACGGGTGGCGCCCGGACGGTTCAGATTGACGCGGGGAGCTATACGGGTGAAGACTTGGCGAAAGAAATCCAAAACAAAATCCGTCTGCTTGGCCAGGTTGGGGGGGTGGATTATTCCAGTGTGACCGTGACGTATGATGCCACGAACCACCATTTCGTTTTTGATAGCGGCTCCACCACAAATTTTGACACCCTGGAAAACGCGACAGGAAGCAACGCCCTTCAGACACTGGGGTTCAGCGCGCCCATTACGGGTAATGGCGACACGGATGTGGAATCGGACAACGCCGTAAGTTTCAATATTATTGCCGGCGTCAATGACTCTTTCACCATCCGTGTGGATGGCGGAGGCCCGCACGCTGTCACCATCGGGGCGGGGACCTATACGGGCGCATCTTTAAGGAACGAAATTCAGAATCAATTGAACGCCTCTCTGGGGGCGGGTGTTGTGACAGTGGATTATGGAACGCTGCATCCCAATCGCTTCACCCTGACCTCCGGTTCGACGGGACTGGATTCTTCCGTGAGCCTGACCCCCGGGGATCATGACTTTTTGAGAATGGTTCAACTGGAGCCCGACCTCAGCGTCAATGGAACCGAGGGAACTCGGATATCGGATCTGAATCTGGGGGAAGGCGTGACGCTTGGCACCATCCGGATTACAGACCGGGCTGGGAACAGCGCCGATATCGATCTGTCATCCGCGGTGACGGTCAAGGATATCCTTGATGATATCAACGCGGCCACGGGGGTTCATGTGATGGCATCCCTCAATGCCGCGAAAAATGGCATTGTTCTGACGGACACAAACGCCCAGCCGGCGCAAATACAGAACCTGAAGGTGGAGGATATCTCGGGAACGGCAGCCAAGGACCTGGGGCTTCTTCAGGATGTTCCAGGAAATATTCAGGGGAAAGACCTGAATCCGGCGGTGACGACCGCCACCCGTATCTCCGCCCTGTATGGCGGCCAGGGTCTGAGCCTTGGAAAGATTGAGGTGGAGAATAACGGCACCAAAAAAGAGATCGACCTGACGGAATCTGCCTCTGTCGCCGATGTCCTTCAGCGTGTCAACGCCGATTCTAATGCCGACTTGAAGATTTCCGCTTCCATCATGGGGTCGAAAAAATCCCTGGATATTCGTTCCACCAATGGCAGCACGGTGGCTGTGGTTTATGACGCGGATAACACGGAGAGCAGCACGAAGCTTGGCATCCAGGGGGGAAACGATATCTTGAAGTCCTTACAACTTTTGCGGGAGGCGCTTGAATTCAATGACGGAAACGCCATTCGCGGTTTGATTAAGCATTTTAATGAAGGGCTGAACCATCTGCTGGATGAGCAGGCGATCGTTGGTGCCTCTTCGAGTAAACTCAAGCGCGCTGAAACGGTTCAAAAGGAGCTGAAGATAAACACGACCAAGGCGCTGTCCAATACGGAAGACGCGGATCTCATGAAGACGCTAACGGATTTCAGCATGCAACAATACGCGCTGCAGGCAACCCTGGAGTCCGCGGCCCGAATCGTGCAGCCAACCCTGCTCGATTTCCTGAAATAAGGAAGGGAATTTATGCTCATTCTGACACGGAAGTTGGGAGAGCGGATTACGATTGGTGACGATATCGTGCTTTCCATCCTTGAGATTCATGGGAAGCAGGTCAAAATTGGTATCAAGGCACCCAAAGAAATGCCGGTTCATCGTGAAGAGGTGTATCGAAAGATTCAGGAGGCCAACATAAAAGCGGCGTCTCCGGATTTTTCCAGGTTTGGGGTACTGTCGGAGGCCCTAAAGAAAGACAAGGGAGTGGTCGATAAAGAGGGTGAGTGAAGGAGTCAGAACGTGTTGTTGAAAGGGACGAGATTAGGGGACATAGAGATCCTGGAAGATAAGATTATTACCTTTCCCTATGGATTGCTGGGATTTGAAGAGATGAAGCAGTTTGTGCTTTTGACCCCCAACCCTTCTATCCCGTTTCGCTGGCTTCAGTCGGTTGACAACCCCGCGCTGGCGTTTGTGGTGATTAATCCCCTCGTGTTTCACCCCACGTACGACATGAAGATTCCCGCCGCGCAACTCAACGTGATTGCCTGTGAGGACATTAGAGACCTTGCCGTTCTGGTCATCGTAACCATACCGGAAGACCCGGCAAAGATGACGGCAAATCTCGCGGGTCCCCTGTTAGTCAACACGAAGAACATGACGGGCGTTCAGGCAGTTCTGGGGGATGAAAGCTATTCCACGGAACATCCTATTTTGAAGGAATTCGAATCCCTGGGTGACAAACCGTTTCAGGCCGTCAACGATAATCTGAACCGGATCGTCACCACCTATTAGCGAAACAAAGGGGCCACAGCTCCGTGGCCATGACCCCTCAGGCTGAGGAAAAAAGTTTTAAGTGATTAAGTTTTTAAGTTGTTTTTGCTTAAAACTTAAAACTTAAAACCTAACACTAAACACTAAAACCCCTACCCCGGATATGTTTCCTGTACATACGCAAGGGATTCATCGATGGCCTGGACCGTTTTCTCCAGATCTTCCTCCGTGTGCCGGTAGCAGATATAGGCGTGATGGTGCGGGGCAAAGAAGAAGCCCTTTCGGATGAGTTCCGTGAAAAAGGCCTGCCGCCTTTCCCGCCGGAGTTGCCGGTTGCCGTCCTCTCCCACCCTGAAGGTGATGAAGAACATGGGTGCCACGCCGGAAAGCTCGGCGCCGACATCGTATTTATCGATCACCGCCTGAACCTTTTTCAGGAACCGCTCCCCCTTCGCCCAGATGTTGTCGAGGACCTTGTCCCGCTCCAGGATTTCGATTGTCTTCAGCGCCGCGATGTACGGAAGGCTGTTGCCGAAAAAGGTGGACGAGATAAAGAGTTTGGACGCCGCGGTCATCATGAGGTCCCTCTTTCCTGCGACCACGCTGATGGCGTACCCGTTGGCCATCCCCTTCCCGAGGACCGACAGGTCCGGGGTAACCCCGTAGTAGCCCTGCGCCCCGCCGAGGCTCATCCGGAAGCACGTCCGTACCTCGTCATAGACCAGGACCGCCCCGTACTTGTCCGCCAGGGCCCGCACGCCTTCAAGGAAACCCGGCTTCGGTTCCTGCATCTTCTGGTGCAGGGGATGCCCGAACGGGGTCATGATGATGGCGGCCGTCTGGTCGCCGTGCTTCTTCATCAGGTCTTCCAACTGGTCGAGGTCATTGTAGTGAAACTCGTAGACGTCCTCGTAGAGTTTCTCGGGGATGCCGCCCTTCATCTCCACGCACCACTCGTGCCATCCGTGATACCCGCACCGCATCACCTTGACCCGGCCCGTGTGGGCCCGGGCGATACGGATGCTGGCGGATGTGGCATCCGACCCGGTTTTCAGAAAGGCGCACATCTCCGCGCTCGGTACCAGCTCGATGATCTTTTTCGCCAGGGCGTTCTGGAAAGGTTGGGTCAGGTCCAGGCAAAAGCCCTTGTTCCTGATCTGGTCGATGACGGCGTTATCGACCTCTTCCTCCCGGTATCCCAGGATGATGGGACCGTATCCGCATAGGAAATCGATATACTCGTTACCGTCCACGTCGATCAGCCGGCAGCCCTTGCCCTCCTCCAGGAAGATGGGGTACTCTCCCTGGATGAAGTCGGTGGGTTTTCTCGCCCCCAGGACCCCGCCGGGGATCAGTTTCAACGCCTCGTCAAAGAGCTCGAGACTCTTGGTGAGATTTAATTTTTTTGTCTCTTTCATATGTGACTCCTTTTAAACTTTCAGCAGGGATTCGACGGTTTCCGTCTGGTGAATCCGGGCGCCCCGCTTGATGAACTCGGAGAGGAATTTCTCTGGATCGATGCACCCTTCCGGCGCCACGACGCCCTTGACCGTCACGTAACCGTCATCCATCATCAGGGCCGCGATGGAGGCGGGAAGGCCCGTGCCCGGCGCCATCCGTCCCACCATGTCGGCGGTGTAGGTGACTCGGTTCTCCCCCCGGATGCCCTTCACGATGACCTTCAGCCCCGAGGCCTGGGGTCCGTTGTCCCGGCCCTCGGGAATCTTTTCCCACATCTTCAGGGTCAGGTCGTAAGGAACCACCTTCGTGCCCCCCTTCAGTTCGACAGGTTCCGTGCTCAAAAAGCCCGTGTCCCGCTGTTCCTTGATCAGCTCATCCACCCAGGAGGGGATGAGGGCACCTTTGATAATCACGTTCTTGACCCCTTCGATATACTTCGGGATGGTGATGGGCTGGGGGTGCCCCACGTAACGCATCACGCAGGTGCCGAGGGGTTCGAGGAACTGGGCCGTCTCCTCCCCGGTTCCCCCTTCCACGTGGACGAGTTTGCCGTCGATATACTGAGGAAGCTCTCCCGTGACCATGTGAAGGCTGTGGTCCCATGCGGCCCCGTGGAGCTCCGCGATGCTGACCACCCAGAACAGCTTGATCTCTTCCACCTGGTCCAGCTTGTTGGCGTACCAGCGGACCAGGACATTGTTTGTCCCGGGGTCGGAGCCCATTCCCGTCAGGACAGTCACGCCTGCCTTCTTGGCCGCCTCGTCGATATCGGACGAGAAGAGGATGGGGACCGCTTCATAATCGTCGCAGATGTCAATGTAGTTGACACCCGCCTCCACGGCCGCACGCGCCACGGCCACCGCTGTCTTGTAGAACGGCCCCGCCGTGTTGACGACCACGTCGTTCCCTTTGATGGCCTCCACCAGGCCGTCATGGTCGTTTACGTCGATCTTGATGAGCGAAACCTTGTCGCTCGCCCGCAACTTTTCCTGTAGCCGGTTCGGGTCGGTTACGATGTCTCCCAGCGTGACTTTCGTGATTTTATCCTGCTTGATGAGGTCCCGGGCCACACCCTGGCCCATGGTTCCCGCGCCACCTACGACAATAACCTGCATACCTGCTCCTCCTTTGTTTTTGTTTTCAGAATAAATACCTTAGAAGCTTTCCCCCTCCCTCCACGAAAAATTGGGAGGGGCTTACGGGCGTTCCTTCTTAACGCCGTACTTCATTCAGTGCTGCAGGTATTTCTATATCTGAATGGTTCCCTTATTGTCAAGATTTCACGGGGGATGGCAAGCTTCAATCGCCCGAAGAACCAGTGACGCGAAGCACGTTTCGGCTTCCCGCGCTCTGGAAAATTTTTTTGAGAAATTTTTTCAAAAAGTGCAAGAAACCTGACGCGCCGCGTGTAGTAAGAGATAGAAAGTAAAAAAATCAAGCCAAAGGAGGTGATGGCCCAAGACATTCAAGGCAAGAACCCATGATCACGGTTTTCCAAACGTGGATACCGGCTGACACAAGGAGAACCCTGGATGAAACGTACGGGAAGCAAGCAAGAGCCGGTAACCCTTTAACAGATGAATCAAGAGAGGAGAAATAAAGATGAAAAAAATCGTAATGACAGTCAGCCTGGTCGCCTTTGTCCTGGTCGCCTTTCAGGTTATGGCGCACCCGCCGGTTAAACAGGGAGCCCCGAACCCAGGATGGGGGCAAGCCCTAACTCAGGAACAGCAAACCAAGATTGACACGCTGAGGCAACAATACATGCGGGATACCCTGGAGACACGGAAAAAGCTCATGGCGAAACGGCTGGAGCTTCGAACGCTGATGGCTCAACCTAACGCTGACGCGCAGAAAGCCAGGGCCCTGCATGATGAAATGATGGCCTTGCGGAACCAGTTGCAGAAGAAACGTTTCGATTTTCGCCTCGCCGTGAGGAAGGTTGTCCCGACCGCCGGCACTCGCTGTGGGATGTGGGGGCCTGGGAACGGTCCCGGCATGAACCGGACGGGCTGGGGCCAACATTCTCCCATGGGTCGTGGCATGGGCATGGGGTATGGCGGCGGTTATGGCCGTGGCCACGGGGGCTTCGGCGGATGCCCTGGGTGCTTTTAACCCTCCTTTCCATCCTTACCCCCTGTCGCAGGCGGCCCTATCCCTCCGGGGCCGCCTGCCTTTGCCTTGATAAAAGAATGGAAAACAGGTAAAAGGAAACACTATGGAACGTGATCTTATTTGTTACTGTTTCGGATACACAGCCCGGGATATTATTAATGACCTGCGGGCACACGGACGATCCACGATTTTCGAAACGATTGCCGCAGAGAAACGCGCGGGTAAATGCCACTGCGCGGATGTCAACCCCAAGGGAGGGTGATGCCTGCCGGATGTCCACCGTGTTGTGGAACAGGCAAGACATTCCCTCTCTTAACGTTCCGGCTTCCCCGAAGACTTACGAGAAGCAGCGGCCTTGTCTTTTTGACAAGGTCTCAGGCGGTGAGTTTTTTCGCGATGGTTGCCACGTGTTTCCCCAGAAACCGCGCGCCGTCAAGCTCATTCGCGCTGGGAAAGCGGCTGCCGTCTCCGCCCGCGATCGTGGACGCCCCGTAGGGAGAGCCGCCGGTAATCTCTCCGGAGGCCATCTGCCCCTTGAAGGTGTAGGGAAGGCCGACGATAATCATCCCGTGATGCAGCAGGGTGATGTGAAACGAGAGAAGCGTGGACTCCTGGCCCCCGTGCTGGGTGTTCGAGGACGTGAAGACGCTTCCCACCTTTCCCACCAGGGCGCCCCGCGCCCACAACTGGCCCGTGGCGTCGAGAAACTGCCGCATCTGCCCGCACATGTTCCCGAAGCGCGTAGGTGTTCCGAAGATGATGGCGTCCGCCTCTTCCAGCTCCTCCACCCGGCAAACCGGGATGCCGGCCTGCCTTGCCTGGGCGTCCAGGGCCCCCATCTTTTCGAGGACCTCCCCCGGCAGGGTTTCCGGAACCCGCCGGAGAGCCACCTCGGCGCCCTCCACCGACGCCGCGCCTTCCGCCACGGCTTTAGCCAGCGCGTGGACGTGCCCGTACAGAGAGTAATAGACGATAAGAACCTTCATATTTGCCTCCTTTGATGGGTTGAACAGGGTCCGCCGATTATTTTGTTTCCCCTATCAGGATGTCTCTGGTTACGTTTCGGACATCCCGGATGCCCAGCATGCCCATCGTTCTTTTCATCTCACCGGTGATGGACAGGATGACGTCCCTTACCCCTTCCTGCCCGTTCGCGGCGAGGCCATAGAGGATGGGCCGTCCCAGCCCGATCAGCGTGACCCCATACGCCAGGCCCTTCAGGACATCGCTGCCGCGCCTGAACCCTCCGTCCGCCATGATGACGATTTTTCCTCCGACCTCTTCCACGATTTCGTCCAGGACCTGGAGAGGGTGGGGAAGGTAATCAAGGGTGTGGGCGCCGTGGTTGGACACAATAATTCCATCCGCGCCGACTTCGAGGGCCTTGGCGGCATCCTCCCGGCTGAGGATTCCCTTGAGGATGAGCGGCTTCTGAACCACCTTGCGAATTTCTTTCAACTCCGCCGTGGTCAGGGGGGCGCAGTTGAAAACCATCTGCTTGTCCAGGATCTTGGTCCCCATTCCGGAATCCACCTCCACACCGACCCAGTCCACACCGGCCTCCTGGATCTCCCTTAGGGCCTCAAGCATCTTTTCGCGATCCTTCAGGGGTTTGACATTCGCCGCCAGGGGCACGCCCGTTTCCTTGAGCGCCTTCAGGTTATTCGGAATGGGTGACCCGGTCCACATCATGCTGCCCGCCTCTTTCAGCCCCCGGGCGACCTTGAACAGTCCCTCTTCCGTGATGGCCGTGATCGGCGTGGTCATGGCTGACATAATCACCGGCGTGCCGAGGGTTACGCCAAGGACATCCAGAGTGGTATCGGGCTCCGGGTCGGCGTCGATGGCCCTCTGCCTGAAGGTATAGCGGTCAAAGATTTGCCGGTTGTTGCGCAGGACGAATTCAGTCTCGACCCCTTTCAGAAAAACGCCATAGTCTTTTTCCAGCATGGCGTTCTTTCCCTTTTCATACATTTCGCTCAAGTTCATGGTTTCCTCCTGAAAATTATGGTTGTTTTAATATCCGAGGTTCTGGCCGACCAGTATTACGTGGATACGGCCTTCAATCATGTGGCCCTCGATAATGCTCCACATATTGCAGATGCGTTGGGGGGATCTGCAATCCGAGCAGAGGCCGGTCTTAACACAGGGGGTCTTTAGATTCAGCCGGATGGCATTGACCGGGCCGGCGTAGTGTTTGACCCTCTCCGTGGCGGATTCGAGGCTGTGGACGACCTTGTTCATGCCGACCACCAGGATGACTTTCCGGGGACCGAATATCATGGCCGCGACCCGGTTACCCATGCCATCCAGGTTTACGAGCCTGCCGTCCAAGGTAATGGCGTTGCTACTTGCGATCATCACGTCCGCCAGAAACCCTCTACGCCTGCGTTCAAATCCCTCTTCGGCTGAGATCCCAGGCTCGTAGGGGTCAATGAGCGTGACCTCTGGAAGGTTGGAAATATTCTCCCATAGGTTCATACCTACCGTGGTCATCGAACCGCAACGAAAGACGCTGGCGCCCTTCGGGATCATGGAGAGGATTTCTTCTCTGGCCTGTTCGGCGGAAGGCGCGTAACTTCCCTCCATTCGGCGCTTCTCGAGGTTTCTGATAATCTCTTTCGCGATTTCTTCATTCCATTTCATCTGGTTCGGGTCCATTTTTTGCCTCCTTTTTTTAGAATAGGTTTTTTTCGAGTTCCACTTTACAACTCCGCCTATGTACTACGGTTCTCACGGGAGCGCCATGCATCAGAAATCGATATCGATCCGTAGCGAGTCAAGGAATTTGTTGAAAGCTGTAAAGATCTCCATGACGCCAAGGGCCTCTATGATTTCCGCGTCTGATGCGCCGGCGTCACGGACAGACTGAAATTCAGAATCAGTGATGTCCAAAGGCGCTTTGCTGGCCTTGCGGGAAAATTCGATGAGTGCCTTTTCCTTGGTGTCGAAATCACTGTCTCCGATATCCAGTTTTATTTTTCTGATTTCTTCATCTGTAACCCCGATGGATTTCAACGCTGCTGAGTGGGCGTCCACGCAGTATTTGCAACTGTTGGCGACTCGCTGCGCTCGTCGCCAACGTGAACGAGAGCTGAGCTGACGCTCCCGCTCTTTGTTGGCTTTGATAATGGGAGAACTTTTAGTAGAATAGGAAAAAGAGAAATAATTCGTTGGCTCGAGCGCTGATTCGCGATCGCCAAC
>WGDA01000050.1 GCA_015493505.1 Pseudomonadota bacterium
AGCAGCGGATATTCATAGGCATAATCTCCCTTGATAAATCCATCTCGTACCATGGCGTCTCTCCTTTGTTTTAGGGTTGCCTGTTATTGAATCTATTTTAAATGAAAATTTCCATAACTTCAATCAAACGGGGTTAGAATCAGAAGAGTTTCTCAGAGTGTCATTTTTTTGCTTTTTTTCCTCCCCCCAGTTTGGCACCCGGGCCCCGCTTGGGCCGCGTCGCGCTCCCCTCATGTTGACACTTCAAAATTCGGTGTGATATTAAATCCCACAATGTTTCTTGTCGTTGAAAATCCGTCTATCGGCAAAATGCCGCGATGACATCAAGATGATCAACCCATTCAATTAGGAGGAAAATATGGCAATTTCCGCGAAAATTTTAAAGGCAATGGAATCTTCTTCCTGGATCCGCAAGATGTTCGAAGAAGGAACCGCGTTAAAAAAGGTCAAGGGCGAAGAGAATGTGTACGATTTTACCCTGGGAAACCCCATCACCGAGCCACCCGAGTCTTTCAGGCAACGTCTGAAGGCCCTGGTTGAAGACGATACCCCCGGGACGCACGCCTACATGCCAAGCAGCGGCCTTCCGTGGGTCCGGGAGAAGATCGCCATGTATCTCTCACGCAAAACCGGTACCGCCTACACGGCGGACAATATCGTCATGACGGTCGGGGCAGCCGGCGCGCTCAACGTCATCCTCAAGGCCCTGATGGATCCCGGGGATGAAATCCTGACATTTGCGCCCTATTTCGTGGAATACCGGGTGTACGCGGACAATTTCAACGGTACCCTGAAGCCGGTTCCCACTGATGACGCCTTCATGCCGGACCTCGGGGCCCTGAAAAACGCCATCACGGAAAAGACCAAGGCCCTGATTATCAATTCCCCACACAACCCCACCGGTGTCATCTATTCCGAAGCAACCATCAAGGCGCTCGCGGAGACCCTCCAACAAGCGGCTCGGGACATTGGACACCCCATCTACCTGATTTCGGATGAACCTTATCGTAAAATTGCCTTCGATGGCGCGGCGGTCCCCTATCCTTCCAACTATTACAAAGATACCATTCTGATTACCTCCCATTCCAAGGATCTGTCACTCCCGGGCGAACGCATTGGGTATCTTGCCATTCATCCGGAGGCAACCGAGGCCCAGGCTATCTCCATGGCCACGAATTATACGATCCGGATTTTGGGGTTTATCAACGCCCCCGCCCTGATGCAGCGGGCTGTGGCGGAACTCCAGGATGAACCGGCGGACGTGGCGGGTTACCAGCGGAAACGGGACCTGTTCTACCCCGCCCTCGTGTCCTTTGGATATGAGGTTGTGAAACCCATGGGGGCCTTTTACCTCTTCCCCAAGGCACCCGGAGGAGATGACGTCGCTTATATCGCCCATCTCAAGAAGTTCGATATTCTGGCCGTTCCCGGTTCCGGGTTTGGCGCGCCGGGATACTTCAGAATCGCCTACTGCGTCAAGGACAGCGTCATCGAGCGGTCTCTGGACGGGTTCAAAAAGGCCATAGAAAGCTTTTCATAGGAGAGGAGAATCAAAATTATGCGCCGAGACGGCAGAAAAGCGGACGAGCTGCGTCCCATCTCCTTTCAACGCTCCTTTTTGAAGTACGCGGAAGGTTCCGTGCTCGTCAAGTTCGGGGATACCCACGTCATCTGCTCCGCCTCCATCGAAGAGTCCGTCCCCTCCTTCCTGAGGGGTTCCGGGCAGGGGTGGGTCACGGCGGAATACGCCATGCTCCCCCGCGCGACCCAAACCCGCATGGCGCGGGAATCCGTCGGAAAAAAACCCAGCGGCCGTTCCATGGAGATCCAGCGCCTGATTGGCCGGAGCCTGCGCGCGGCGATGGACATGACACTCCTGGGAGAACGCACTGTCTGGATCGACTGTGACGTCATCCAGGCGGATGGCGGCACCCGAACCGCCTGTATCACGGGGGGATGCGTCGCCCTCTATGACGCCCTCAAGACCCTGCAGGGCTACGGTGTTATTGGCGCACTGCCGTTGACCAGCCTGGTGGCGGCCGTCAGCGTCGGTATCGTGGGTGGAGAGATCCTGCTGGATCTCAATTATGAAGAAGATTCCACCGCGGAAGTGGACCTGAATCTCGTCATGACCGATGCGGGAAACGTGGTGGAAATCCAGGGAACCGCAGAGGGAACACCCTTCAGCAGGCAACGGCTCAATGAGATGATCTCGCTGGCTGAAAAGGGAATCCGGAAGCTGATAACCCTTCAGAAGCAGGTGCTGGAATTTGACAAGAATTCCTGAT
>WGDA01000051.1 GCA_015493505.1 Pseudomonadota bacterium
ACCTTTGGGGGCAGGACACCTTCAGAGATCTACTGGGGTGAAACCAAACAGAAAAGGGCAGCGTGAGGATGAAAAGAGAAACAAAAACAACCAAAACTTCTACACCTTATTTTCACTCAAAAACTGTCTTGACAATAGGGTCCACCTTAGTGGCAGGCTTATGGATTTAACTCAAAATCACGGCCATTCATAAGGCCAGGTACGCATTAGTCGGATGAACCGAATTTTGTCTGTGCGCGAAGCCCGTGTTTGCCCATACCCTGTTTTTCAAGAAGCGTTATTTACTAAAAAAGTGATGAATAATTGAGATAAGAAAAGTGTATATTTGTAAAAATATTTCATTATAAAATACAGGTTGGCGATTTCCCCCCCCCTTGACAAATGCCGTAATTATTGTATATATTGTAAATATAGTGTTTTTAGGTAGGGGTGGGCGTGAAATTTAAGGTACGTATATTTTAACAAAACAGCGTTTACAAACCGCATGATGGGGGAGGGATTTATCATGAGGAGTTTTCTGATGCACAAAGGTTTTAAGAGGTATTCCCTGCTGGGAATAATGGCTATGGGATTGTTTTTCCTTATTGTTTCACCGGTTATGGCGGCAAAGACAGCGCCGGCGGGTCCGACTGTTCCTTCGGCCCTTTCACCGGGAGAGATAGCAGCCCTGACCCCGGCGCAGAAGCTTGCCCGGTCAAATGCGCTGACCAACGCCGCCTTTTTCATGGCGACGAAAGGGCTGAAGACGGGGGATATCGCCCTGTTGCGTGAGGCGCAGGATCTGATAAACCAGGCATCCGCCCTGGATTGTGATGTGTCGCGCCATTCGGCGGGCGCACATAACGCGAAACTGGCGCAAAAAGCCTTGAATATTTCCGCGCAGATTGTAAAGGCCTACAACCTGATCCTGGCGGCATTAGAGAACATGGCCTCCAGCAGCACGAGTCCCAAGGTGGTGGCTGCCATCAAGGCCTTTCAGGTGAAAACGACGAATGCCCGGAAAGACATCCTGACCTGCCAGAAAATCGCCCTGAACGCGGGTGCCAGTATGGGCGCCGTCGAAGCGTATGAGCCTCCGGCCCCCACGCTGAAGGGACCTGGCATAAGTATGGTGCGCTGGGAAAAGGGGCACGAACCCGCAAGCGCACGTTAAGGGCGGTTGCAACGCACCTATCCCACGATCGCACGTGATGTAACAGCGTTGAAAATTTAAAGAAAGAGGATAGCAAGATTAAAATAAAAAGAAGTTTTTCCCTGTTGATGGCGGCCTCCTTGTTTCTTGTGCTTCTTCTCAGCCAGACATGCTTGGGCGGGGAGGGGAAGATGGTTTTTAAACCCCATTTTGACGCGGGCTGGAAGGCCAACACAAACTTCTGGCGTGCGGAGCATCACGAGCAGGATGTCTTTACCTATATGGTGATGCCGGGGTTTGCCTTCGGGTATAAAACGGCTAAAAGCGAAATTCAACTGGACTATACCCTGGAGAGCTATACCTATGACGACCAGGGCACACGGGCGCCTGGCGTGCGCAAGGCCTCCGACGATAATTACATCGGCCATACGCTGAACATGCTTGCCTATACCCGCCAGATGAAGCGGAGGCTGCTGACAGGTGTTCGGGAAGATTTTTACCTAACCCGGGATCCGGCGGAGTCGGATGTGCTTAACAACGCCGTCCTGAGGGAAAAGTATTATATCAACCGGGTAGAACCCTTTGCCATGTATGAATTGACGGATAGGTGGACCGTCGGGCTGCGTTACAGGAATACCTATACCAATTATACCAGTTCCGGATGGGAGGATTCGATTGACAACCGGGGGATCGGGGATTTGATTTATAACCTTTCCGATACGGCATCCCTGAACCTGAACTATCAGATCTGGCGCAGGGACTACAACATGGATACCTCGGACTACCTGTCCAACCAGGTCTTATTGACCTATCGAAAGCTTTACCGCCGCGCAACCTTTGAAGCAGGGGTGGGGTATCAGCACCGGTCTTTCAGCAAGGATTACCTGGACAGTATCGACGTGGTCCCATGGCACATCAGTGTGGAATACGCCACGAACCCGACACCCATCAGCCCGGTGCTGCCGGAGGAGCGGAAAAGGACCTACGCGAGTCTGACGTTCGCCAGAAATTTCAATGACCAGGCACCTGGGGAAGGCTATTTCAAGGGAACAAGGATCACGTTACGTACCGGCCATGTTTTCCGGAAGAGAATCCCTGTCGATCTTGAAGGCTATTACCAAAAGAGTAAATATGAGTTTGAAAGCGGCATTACCAATTCGGGAGGCCTGGCCAGACGGGATGATGATACCTATAAGGTAAGCTTCGACATCGGGTATAAATTTAAGCGGTGGTTTACCCTTTCCATCGAACCCGGGTATGAGAAGCGGGATTCAAACATCAGGGGGTTCAGTTACGAGGATAAAAGCATCATGGCCATGTTCAAGTTTTTTTATGATAAGGGAAAGGGTACCGAGTAGCTGGCCATGACGGTAAAATTTGAAACCTGCCTGTTCGCATTCTGAAATAAAATCAGGCCAATCGAGATGACAGCCAAAAGGATTTATATTCTTATCTTCATTTCCTTTATTGCTGTTCTGGGCCAGGTGTTGCCGCCGATGCCCGCGTGCCGCGCAGCGCAGGATAAAAAGGCCTATATCATCGGGCCGCGGGATGTCCTGAGCATCACGATTTTCGCGGGGGGGGAAAAGCAGCAAGAGGTGGAGGTCACGGTAACAGCCAGCGGCACGATTAATGTGCCGTTTCTTGGCCCCACGAAGGCGGCGGGGTTGTCCGTGTCGCAGCTTGAGCAGCACATTGTGAAGCCCCTCGCGGAAAATTACTTCGTATCTCCGGAGGTGAATATCATCGTGGTGGGGTATCACAGCCTCCGTTATTTTATTTCCGGGGCCGTCAAAAACCCCGGACTGTATGAGATGGAAAGACCGGCGACACTCATGGAGTTGATCGCCAGGGCCGGGGGCCTGCTTCCGGAACGGGGAAATGTCGCCTATGTCCTGCGGGGATCTACCTCTGAAGTAGAGGGCGGAAAGGCCGTTAAAGATATTCTAACCCACAAAAAACCCATCAAGGTGAACCTGGAAGACCTGCTCGACAAAGGGGACATGACCTATAACCTCCCTCTTAAAACGGGGGACGTGGTTTATATTCCCCTGCGTAAGGTTCTGGATGTGGCTTCAACCAAGATCTATGTCGGGGGAAAGGTGAAAAGGCCGGGGCTTTACGATTACCAGCCCGGACTTACCGCCTTGAGCGCCTGCATCATGGCGGGGGGGTTTGATAAGTTTGCGGCGCCCAATCGCACAAAGATCATCCGCAAAGAAAAAGGCAAGCAAAAGGTCATCGAGATTAATCTCAAGGAAGTCATGGAAGGAAAAACTCCCGACGTGGAGCTGAAACCCGGTGATCGGGTTCAGGTTCCGGAATCGTGGCTGTGACGACAGGGAGGGTGCCCCTTTCCATCAATCTTTTGAAGCATGGGTTGGTTTCGCCTATTGAAAGGCCGGGGCTGGTTAAAGGCATTAAACAAGGAGAATGGTTCGTTCAATGATTGAAAACCAGGAACAGGAAAAGACACCTCATCTCGTGGATTATTACTACGTGCTGAGCAAGCACAGGTGGCTGATTATAGGCACGCTGATTCTCATGGTGACGCTGACCATGCTGTTTACCTTCATGATGAAGCCGGTCTATCGTTCAACCGCCTCTCTCGTGATTGACAAGGAACGGACGAAGTCTCCCCTGACCGGCGAGAGAACGGATTATGAGGATTTTCGTTCACAATCTCTTACCTTTAATACCCATTTTAAATTGATTACTTCCCGTCCGGTCCTGGAAGAGATTGTCAGGCAACTCAAGCTGGACCGCGAGGATGAAAACCTTCAGGCAGGCCTTTTAAGCAGGATGATAACCCAGGTGAAGGATAACATCCGGCTCCTCCTGCATAAGGAAAAGCGGGAGCTGACACCGGAAGAGCGTTTCCGCCGCGTAGTGAATGTCCTGCGGAAAAAGCTGGATATCGAGCATGTCAGGGATACGCGGCTTCTCAAGATATCCGTGGAGGACAATGACCCGAAGCGGGCGATGGCCATTGCCAATGCCCTGGCGAAGGACTACATCCGGTTTAATATTTCAAACCACCTGAAAACCTCCCAAAACACCCTGAGCTGGATGAACAGTCAGCTTTATGAGATGAAGAAGAAACTGGAAGACGCGGAAGAGGCCTTCATGGCCTTCAAGCAGCGGGAGAACCTCTATTCCATCGAGGGAAAGCAGAAACTCATCGCCGAAAAGATTTCCGAGTTCAACGATTCCCTGCTCAAGGCGCGGAACAAGCGGCTGGAGGTGGACGCGAAGCTTCAGCAGCTCAGGCGCATTCTGAATTCGAAGAAGGGAACCTATGACGTTCGCTTTCTGGTCGATAATCCCCTGATTAATACGTTGAATACCCAGCTTCTGGAGGCGGAGGTTCGGCTTTCCAGCCTGAGCAAGGTTTATAGGGCAAAACACCCTAAGATTATCCAGGTGAAGACGAAGATAAACAAAATTCGTAAAAAACTTGGCCAGGAAATCAATAAGGAAGTAAAAAGCCTGAACGCGGAAAGGGCGGTTCTGCTGACAAGGGAAAAGGCCATGGGAAAAACCATCGCCGATTTTAACCAGGAAGCGCTGCGAATCAGTCGAAAGGCGCTCAAATATTCCATCCTTCAGCGGAATGTCCGGACCTACCAGAAATTATACGATACCCTTTTGTCTAAGATAAAAGAGTCCAACGTAGTGAAAGAGGCGGATGTTTCCAATATAAGAATCGTGTCCACCGCGAAGATGCCGCTGAAGCCGGTGAAACCTAAAAAGGGTTTGAACCTTCTGCTGAGCATCATTTTCGGGCTCATGACAGGGGTAGGGCTGGCCTTTCTCCTGGAGTATGTGGATCGCTCCCTGCGCACCGAGGAGGATATCCAGCGGTTTATCGACCTGCCGGTTCTTACCATCGTGCCCGAGGCAGACAGGACGAAGGTAAAGGCGCGAGGGGTTTGACAAAGGACAGGAAACAGTTTATGAAATCGAAGAAGAAATCAGGCGACCATAACACCAGCCCCCTGACACAGACGTTCCTTGAAAATTATACGTCAAAATCCCGTTTCGCGGAGGCGTTTCGCACGCTTCTGACCAACGTCCAGTTTTCCTTCCTTGAACGGGAGTTTAAAACCATTCTTGTCACCAGCACCGGCCCCGGTGAGGGGAAAACAACCACCGTGGTAAACCTGGCTTATACCATGGCAAAGGCAGGGGATTCGGTCCTGATGGTGGATGCCGACCTGCGCAAGCCCACGTTAAGCAAATTGGCGGCCGGAAATCACTCCATGGGACTGAGCGGCCTTGTCTCCCGGCTTTTCTCAACGAACGTGGGAAAAGGAAGCCTGGAGAAACTGGGGGTCAGCGACCTGATCCGGCTTCTGACACTGCAGAAGAAAAGCGGGCTTCTCCACCTTGAAGACGGCAGGGACGTGGTAGAGGTCCGGTTTGGAAAGGGGCGTATTACCGGTGTGGCATGGCTGACCCGGCCGAACGAAAAAAAGCTGGCCTCGGTGCTTGTCAGGGGGGGCCTGATTACAAAGGAGCAGGCCGCGCAGGCCATCAAACGCCAGAAAGACACGGGCCAGATGTTGGGATTTATCCTCATTAATATGGGGCTGATACCGGAAGACAAGCTGAAAGGCCCCCTGACGATTCATATGATCGAGGGACTGCGAACGGCCCTGCAGATGAAGAAGGGGCAGTTTCGCTTCGAGGAGCTCCAGGAGTCGGAAAACGAGGCGGATTCCTTTGACCCGGTGGATTTTGATCAGGTGTATCACAGGGCGCTCATCGGGAAGGAACGAATCCCCTTTTTGCGCGGGGTGATAGATGAGGCGATTGTCCGAACGAAGACGGAAAACCTCTTTCTCCTGCCCTCCGGGCGCCTGACGCCGAATCCCCTGGAAATGATGGGCTCCAACAGGCTGGCCTTTTTAATTGCCCAGCTCAAGAAAACCTTCGATTGCCTGATTATCGACACGCCGCCGGTGTTGCCCGCGAGTGATGCCCTTGTTTTGACCCCGTCAATGGATGGGGTCGTCCTGGTGGTGCGGGCGGGCCTGGTGAATCGGGAGCTTGTTCAGAACGCGGTCAACCAGCTCAAGACGGCCAAGGCCAATCTGCTGGGGGTTGTTCTTAACCGGGTGGACTTCAAAAAAGAGGGATATTACAAATACTACCATAAGTATTATTCCGGGTATTACGGGGAAGGCGCATAGTTTTTCATCCTCTCCCGTCTTATGGCGCGCGACTTCATGACCAGTAAACAACAGCATGCTACCGGAGTTTGCAGATCGGCACCGGGGGTCAGGAGCCGCGTTCTTTGTCTGCTTTTCCTGGCAGTCCTTTTTGCCCTGGCCCTGCATCCCCTCGGGTATCGCCTGGCGGGGCAGGCGCGTTTCCACAGGGCGAAAGGCCTGCTGAGAGCCGGATACGCGGGGCTGGCGCTGGTTGAACTTCAAAAAGCAGCAGCAGACCAGCCGAACGATGACGAGATACGCAAGGCCCTGGGGAAGACCTTTTCCAAATTGGGGGAGCTGGCCCTGAAGCGCAGCGACAGAGAGGCCTTCAAATTCTTTCAGAAATCGCGGGAGGCGTATCTTTCTGCCGAGGCGCTGAACCCTCTTGACCCTTACACCGCCTATGGCATTGCCAGGGCGGAGATGTGGCTGAAAAAGCTTTACCCCACCCTCCATCCCGGGAGGGAAAAGGCTCTCTATCACCCCGCCTCCTATTTTAAAAAGGCGATTCGCCTGCGCCCCAACAATGTGTTTTATCGGTATGCCTATGCCTACTATCTTTACCGCCAGGGGCGCAATGAAGAATTGATTTCCATCGTCCGTCAGATGGCCCGAAACAACCCCCTCACCTATGACTACCTCAAAAAGGAAGCGTTCTGGTCTCCGGAGGTTGAAAAAGCCTGCCGGGAGGGCATTGAAGAGGCACTGCGCGAAAATAACCGGCCCAGGGATGCCTGGATGGCCTTGTCGTCCATGGACGCAGGGAAGGGGAAGTGGTCCGCGGCCATCGGCGAATATGAAAAGGCGCTGCGGGTCGAGACCGGCAGAAACAGGGCGGAAGATTTTGTTCACCTGGGGAGCCTTTGCCTGAAAAACGGGCATCTGAGGAAGGCGCGCGCAGCCTTTTTCAAGGCGCTTGACCTGAGCCGGGAGAGGGGCAGACTCATGGAGTGGATATATTATCTTTACAGGCAGCAGGGGCTTTCGGACGCGTTTGAGCAGGTGTATCACGACGCGGATCATGCCTTTGTCCTTCCCTCCGGGACGAAGATCCTCCTGGCCCGAACCCTGATGGACCTGAAGGAAGACATGCACGCGCAGCGGATTCTTCAGGATTATGTCAAAAAAAAGCCTGAGGCGGAGGCCTACTACTGGCTGGCCCGCGCCTATCGGGAGACGGACGACTGGGACAATATGGAGTTGGCCGTTCAAAAGGCGACTGTCCTGGCGCCGAAAAACGGACGGTACCACCTCCTTTTTTCACAGGTGCTTGCCCACAATGGGAAGCTGAAAGATGCCGAGGCGGAGGCAGACCTCGCCATCAGGTATCAGCAGCGGCCTTCTCCCTGGCCCTTCAACCAGCGGGCGTGGATACGGTGGGCCAGGAAAGATGTGAAGGGCGCATTGCGGGACTGGATGCTGGCGATAAGCCTTAAAAAGAATCATCCTGGATTTTATGCCCATGCCGGGGATGCGCTGGTAAGGCTGGGGCATGATCGAGAGGCGCTGACGTATTACGAAAAGGCCATTGAGCTTGCCCCGGACAACGAAAACTACTGGAAACGATACCGGAAAATGAAAAAACAGGTGGGTCAATTGCCGAACATGGAACCGAAATAAGGCAGGGGAATGGGGTTACCCGACAAGCAAGGGCCGGCATTTGTTGACACGCGGTTTACCGCGGCTGCCCGGTTTTTGATTTATGGCCTGCTGATTTTTACGCCACTTGCCCGAGGGTCCGTGCAGGGATGGGCCATCGCAACGATTGAGGTTGCTACGCTGATATCTCTGACCCTTTTTCTTTTGGGAAAGTGTCTCGCCGGGGGCTTTGAATGGATTCCCACACCCCTGGATAAGCCGTTTGTGGTCCTCGTTATCCTGACCGGCCTTTCCGTTGTTTTTTCGCTTGAAAGGCGGACAAGCATCTGGTCCGCCATTTTCCTGTTGACCTGCCTGATTATTTTCTATCTCGTGATTCAAACAGTCCGGACGCGGGCGCATGTGCGGCACCTGATTTATCTGCTGATCGGCATGGCCGTCTTCCTCTCGATTTTCGGCCTGTTCAAGAAATTTGGGGCCAATCCTTTCCCGTGGTGGGACTACGGGGACCTCGGCTATGGCTCTCGGCTCGCGTCAACCTATGGCTGCCCCAACCACCTGGCGGGTTATATCGAGATGACGCTGCCCCTGCTCCTGGGGCTTTTCCTGCTTGATTTCCGGCCCGCCATCGCCTTTATCCTCGGCTACCTGACCCTGCTGCTGCTTGTGGCCCTGATGCTTTCGCTCTCCCGTGGGGGCTGGATAAGCGCGGCCCTGGGACTGGCTTTCATGGTCGGGATGCTTTTGAAAAGCCGTCACTTTATCCGTAAAAGGATGCTGATCGCTATTGTGGCCGGTGTGGTAATCCTTGCCGTTATTGCCCTGGTCAGCACGCCGGTGGTGGAGCGGCTGCAAACCGCGATGGAGCGGGGGCGGGACCCCAGCTTTCACTCCCGGGTTGTGGTATGGGGCGGCGTGATAAAGATGATTGCCGACCACCCGCTGACGGGCATTGGCCCCGGGGCCTTCAAGACGGTTTTCATGCAGTACCAGCCCCCCGGGATGATGGCGCATTTTTTCATGGCCCATAACGATTATTTCCACTTTGTTTCCGAAACCGGACTGCTGCTTGTTCCCGTGATACTCTGGATGATGGTGGTCTTTTATCGGAGGGGGCTTGAAAAGCTGAAGCATCCGAGCCGCCTGGTTCGCGCCACCACGCTGGGGGCGTTGAGCGGGGTGACGGCGCTTTTGGTTCACAGCATCTACGATTTTAACCTGCATATTCCCGCCAACGCAATTTTGTTTGTCGTCTTAGCTGCCATTGTTGCCGCGCCACTTCCTGTTCATGACATAATGTGAGCTCGTAAGGGTATCGTGCCAGGTTCGTCAAACGCCCCTGCATCCCGTTGAACATTTTATCTTTAATGGTTTCGTAATAAGTCAGAATTAGAAGGCAAAGTAAAAAGCTTCAAGTTCAAGGAGCGCAATTCCTGAGGAATGAGGCGACCTTGAAGGTCGCTGCAATGATTCACCCTGCCTGCCCCGTAGCTCTGGAAGATGGTACTGGGGTTAAATTGGCTTTGCCACCTCGCTTTGCGAGATTTAACAGGGCAGGGGATGCAGCGCAACGCCGAAATTGGACTTTTTACGAAGCCGACATCTTTGGTTTGTTAGCCCTATGGACTTGAACCTGTGTGGCAACCCCCTTGTAAGGGGGTTTTTTTTTGCATATTCCGGTGTACGATATAAAAGTGATAGTTATGAGGGGGAGCGTGATGGGAAAGGTGCACCAAAATGCTTCTTCCCAAAAATATTTTTTGTGCTATAATACACATGGCGACTGAACAATGGAAATATCCTTCTTCCATAAGAACCTCCTTGGAATTGAAGGGCTTCGTGTTGAAGAAATCAGGACACTTTTAGACGCCACGACGGCCTTTAAAGAGATTTCAAGGCGGGAGATCAAGAAGGTTCCCACGTTACGTGGCAAAACCGTTGTCAATCTCTTTTTTGAACCCAGCACGCGAACACGCACCTCTTTCGAACTGGCCGCCAAACGGCTCAGCGCCGACACGGTCAATATTTCCGCGTCGACCAGCAGTGTCGTCAAGGGGGAAACCCTGGTGGATACCGCCCGGAACCTGCAGGCCATGCATCCGGACCTTATCATTCTACGGCATGGGGCGGCGGGGGCGCCGCACTTTCTCTCGCGCCACATCGATGTCCCCATCGTCAACGCGGGGGATGGGGCCCACGAACATCCCACCCAGGCGCTTCTGGATCTTTACACGATGGAAGAACATGTGGGAAGCGTGAAGGGGAAGACAATCGGCATTGTGGGGGATATCAAACACAGCCGCGTGGCCCGGTCAAACGTCCTTGCCCTCACGAAGATGGGCGCGCGGGTTGTTGTGTGTGGCCCACCCACCCTTATCCCCGCGGGGATCGAAGCGATGGATGTCACGGTAAGCTACGATTTCGATGAAATTCTTCCGGAGCTGGACATCGTCATGATGCTGCGGATTCAGTTGGAGCGACAGGAACGCGGCCTGTTCCCGACCCTTTTGGAGTATTCCCGCCTGTATGGGCTGAACAAGAATCGGGTGAATCGCTGTAAGCCTAACATCCTCATTATGCATCCAGGCCCCATCAATCGTGGCATCGAACTGGACCCCGACGTGGCAGACGGATCGCGTTCCGTGATTCTGGACCAGGTGGAAAACGGACTGGCCCTGCGAATGGCGATTCTGTATCTCCTGTGTGGAGGAAAACATCATGATACTTAAAGGGGGTTGGGTTTTGAACCCCGCCACGAACACGCAGGAGATCATGGATATCCTCATCACGGAAGAACGCATTGAAAGGATTGGGGGCGGAATCGCGCGCCAGTTCCACGGAGAGGAGACCTTTGACTGTACTGGCCTTTGGGTGATGCCGGGGTTGGTTGACCCGCACGTCCATCTCCGCGAGCCGGGGTACGAATACAAGGAAACCATCCATACGGGTACCCAGGCGGCGGCAGCGGGGGGGGTTACCAGCATCGCCTGCATGGCCAATACCTTGCCGGTGAATGACACCGCGACTGTGACCCGATATATCCGGGAAAAGGCCAACGCGGAAGGAATCGTCGAGGTCTATCCCGTCGGCGCCGCCACAAAAGGCCTGCGGGGAGAGCGGCTCGCTGAAATCGGCCTGATGCGGGAGGCCGGGATCGTGGCCTTGTCGGATGACGGGTTTCCCATCCGGGACGCGGAAATCCTCCGGCTGGTTCTTGAATATGCCAGGCGATTCGGCCTGCCCGTGATCGACCACTGCGAAGACCTGACCCTCACAAAAGGCGGCATGGTCCATGAGGGGAAGACCGGAACCCGCATGGGTTTAAAAGGCATCCCATGCGTCGCGGAAAGCGTGATGGTGGCGAGGGATGTCCTCCTGGCGGAGTGGCTGAAAGCCCCCGTGCATATCGCGCACGTGAGTTGCAAGGAATCTGTGGAGCTGATTCGCCGGGCCAAGGAACGGGGGACACCCGTGACCTGTGAGGTCACTCCCCATCATCTCTCCCTCACGGTGGATGACCTGTTTCTCTCCAAATATGACGCGAATTTCAAGGTCAACCCGCCGTTGCGTGAAGAATCGGACCGTGAGGCCCTTCTGGCCGCCCTGAAAGACGGAATCATCGACTGCATCGCGACGGACCACGCGCCCCATGACGCGCAGTCTAAGATGGTGGAATTTGAATACGCGGCCAACGGAATTTCCGGCCTGGAAACGGCACTTCCCCTCGCGCTGGAAGCCGGCAGACAGGCGGGAATCCCGTTGCTTTCTCTCTTGTCCAGAATGACAGTGGAGCCGGCCCGTATCCTGGGGATAGACAGGGGACGAATCTCTCCGGGCGGGATGGCAAATCTTGTGATCTTCGACCCGGAAAAGGAGTGGACCGTTGACCCGGAAAGGTTTTTTTCAAAGGGGAAAAACACCCCTTTCTCGGGAAGAGCCCTGAAGGGGAAGGTGATGGCGACCCTCTTTCACGGAAGGGCGGTTTATCTGGATGAGAATAATCCGTGGGGTCTGACGCCGATTTGCGTGAAGAGATCGTGAGGATGTGGCCTTACGTTGAAGAAACACGAAAAGGAGGGTTCCACCGTGGGGTGGTGGCGGCGATTTTTCAGGACGTTTAAGGGGGAAGACGAGCCCCCCTCGTCCGTGACCGAAAAAGACATCCAGCAGCTCATTGACATCGGCGAACGGGAAGGACTCCTGAATGAGGACGAGCACGACATGATTACGGGGGTCTTCGAGTTCAAGAAAACCATGGTCAGAGAGGTGATGATTCCCCGAACGGAAATCGTGGCGGTTCCCAAAGAGACCCCCCTGAGCGACTGGATTACGTTGGTGGTCAAGGAAGGCCATTCCCGTGTCCCCGTCTTCGTGGATACCCTGGATAACATCATTGGCATCGTGCATGTCAAAGACCTGTTCCAGTTCTGGGGCAGGCCGGAGGAGGAATTCTCCCTCGATGACATTCTCCATGCGCCCCACTTCATCCCCGAAACCCGCCGGCTGGAAGAGCTTCTCAAAGACTTCAAGGCCTGGCGGGTGCATATCGCGATCGTGGTGGATGAATATGGGGGAACGGCGGGCATTGTCACCATTGAAGACCTGATAGAAGAGATTTTCGGTGAGATCGAAGACGAGTTTGACGAGGTAGAGCAGGAGCCGTTTCAGCCCCAGGACGATGGCTCTGTTCTGGTGGACGCGGGGGTAGAGATCGATGAGTTTCAGGAATATTTCGGCCTGCCGGAGGAAAAGGGCCAGTATGAAACCCTGAGCGGTTTAATCTTTGAGATTACGGGGCGCGTTCCCCTCCCGAAGGAAAAAATTTCGTATAAAAACCTGACCCTGGTGATTGAGGCGGCAGACCCCAAACGCATCTACTCCGTACGGGTGATTCCCCCCGCTTCCCGGAAGGGCGACAAGAAGAAAGAAGGTCAGGACGCGGGGGATGCCGTGGCCAGCTGACCGCAGGCGGCGGAGATGTCATCCCCCCGGCTGTCACGGATGATGGCCGTCATGTGCGCCTTCAACAGCAATTCCTGGAATTTCCGGATAGAAACCTCATCCGGACGTTTGAAAGGAATTCCTTCGGTTTCGTTGAAGGGGATGAGGTTGATTTTGGCTTTGAACCCTTTGAAAAGATTAATCAGCGCCTTCGCGTCCCGTTCCCGGTCGTTCACGCCCTTCAGCATGACGTATTCGAACGTGATACGTTCCCGGTTTCGGAGGCTGATGGCGCGACACGCGGATAGGAGGCGCTCGATGGGATACGTGCGGTTGATGGGCATCAGGCGGCTCCGTGTCTCATTGTCCGCGGCGTTCAGGGAGACGGCAAGGCGAAAACGTTTGGCCTTCTCGCCCAGCGTCTGAAGCTGGTCCACCAGCCCGCATGTCGAAACCGTTATCCTGCGATGCGAGAACTGAAAGCCATCCGGGGCCCCAAGAATTTCTATGGCCTTGAGGGTATTTGCCAGGTTGTCCAGGGGTTCTCCCATGCCCATGAAGACAAGGTTGGTGATCTTGCGTTTTGGCCCGATCGCGGCCTGCACCCGGCAGACCTGATCCACGATCTCTCCCGCCTGAAGGTCCCGACGCCACCCCATCCGCGCCGTCTTGCAGAAGGCGCACCCCATCCGGCATCCTACCTGAGTCGAGACGCACAAGGTCAGCCGCGGGGAATCGGGGATGAGTACCCCTTCGACCGCCTGCCCGTCTGAAAGCCGATAGAGGTATTTCGTGGTGCCATCCCGGGAAATCTCCGATGTTTCTATCTCAAGGGAATGGGTCAGAAACGTGGCATCAAACTTACGCTGGGAGATTTTGGAAATATCCGTCATCGTGGTAAAATCGGTGACGCCCTTCTGATAGAGCCATTTGAAAAGCTGCGTGGCGCGGAAGCGCGGTTCTCCCATCTTTTTCAGAAGCTCAACCAGTTCCTCTTTCGTGTAGTTTTTGATGGGAAGCGGCATAGACGCAAAGAGGGGTTGTCAGGAACGATGGTGGGGGTTCAATGACCGGATCAGAAACCGGGTAAGAATGTTTTCAGACTGCCGACGCAGGTCCGGATCCTGAATGTCCTCCACGCAGCGTTTGACCCAGGCGGTTTCATCCGGGGGGAGACTGTAAACCTCGCGTTCAGTTTCATTTCGGGGGTTGGGTTCCGGAGCGGCGTTTTCCGAGGTGATGGCCCCGATCTCGATTCGGAGGTCCCTGACAAAGGGATGGCCGGCGGCATGATTCAGCCGGTCGATCAGGTGCGACTTCATCTGGGTCAGCTCAAACCGCCAGGTTGGGGAAGGGGTGCGGATCCATGCCACGCCTTTCTGGAATCGGCGAACCTCCGTGTTCCTGAGGATGTACGGTCCCATAGTCTTCCTCCAGAGGGCCGCAAATTTTACCAGGTCCGGGTAAAACGGGATGCCATGCTGGCGGCAGATTCGTTGCATCACACGGGAGATGGGATCGTAATGGCGATAGGTCATCATATGTCGGTTTCCACCCTGGGGAAAAGCGGGGGTTTCCGGGTGATGGCCTGGCCCAGGGGGATTTGTCCCCAGGCACGATCCGCGTCCAGCCGGGAGGTGTTTTCATCAATCGGGGGGAGCAAAAGCTGCTCCCGCATCTTCCGCGCGCTTTCGGGCATAAAGGGGTACACCATCTGGGAAACGTGCCGGATCCCCTCGAAGAGGGTAGCCATGACCGTCATGAGGCGGTTCCGTTTTTCAGGGTCCTTGGCGAGTTGCCAGGGGGCGGTTTCATCCACGTACTTGTTCAGGCGACCTACCAGGCGCCAGATAGCGGTCAGGGCCTGGTGGAACGCGATATCCTTGAAGGCCGTGGCCACCTCCTCATAGATGTCTTGGGTCAGCTCCCGAATCTCCGTTTCCAGATCCGTCAGGTCAGAGGGCTCCTCCAGCTTGCCGTCGAAATACTTTACCAGCATTCCCACGCTCCGGTTGAGGAGGTTGCCCAGATCGTTCGCAAGGTCGCTGTTGATGCGGTGCGCCATGGCCTGGTCGGAGTAATCTCCATCCTGCCCGAAGGGGACCTCCCGCAGGAGAAAGTAACGAAGGGGGTCCACCCCATAGACGTCCACGAGCCGGTAGGGGTCCACCACGTTTCGCAGTGATTTGGACATCTTCTTCCCCTCAATGGTCCACCAGCCGTGGGCGAAGACCTGTTTGGGTGGCTCGAGGCCCGCCGACATGAGAAAGGTGGGCCAGTAAACCGCGTGGAACCTCAGGATATCCTTGCCGATGAGGTGTACGTCCGCCGGCCAGTAGTGGTTAAAGCGGTCCATGTCGTCGGGATAACCGATGGCCGAAATGTAGTTGAGAAGGGCGTCGAACCAGACATAGATGACGTGTTTCGGGTTCCCTGGCACGGGAATTCCCCAGGAAAAGGTGGTGCGGCTGATACTCAGGTCTTTCAGTCCTCCCTTGACGAAGGAGACGAGTTCGTTGTAGCGGGTCTCGGGCCGGACGAAGGTTGGGGATGTCTTCAGATAGTCGAGAAGGCGTTCCTGATAGGCGGACATCTTGAAGAAGTAGCTTTCCTCCTGAAGTTTATGGACCTCACGCCCGCAGTCGGGACACTTCCCGTCCGCCAGTTGCTGTTCCGTCCAGAACGATTCGCACGGAGTACAGTACCAGTCCTCGTACATACCGAGATAGATATCTCCCCCTTTTTGGACCGTCTCAAAAAAATGGCTCGCCGCCTTGATGTGGCGCTCCTGGGTGGTGCGGATGAAATCATCGTTGCTGATGTTCAGCCTGACCCACAAGTTTTTGAACCGTTCCACCACCCGGTCAGCCAACTGAATAGGCGTTTCTCCCGCCGCCTCGGCAGCCTTTTCCACTTTCTGGCCGTGCTCATCCGTGCCAGTCAGGAAAAAGACATCCCGACTGGCATAGCGGTAATAACGCGCCAGGACATCCGCCGCCACCGTGGTGTAGGCGTGTCCGATATGCGGGAGGTCGTTGACATAGTAAATCGGGGTCGTCACGTAGAATGTTTCAGCCATTTCTTATCCTTTCATCCAGTTTTCCGGCGTCATCTCGACCGTTTCACCTGTTTTGTTGAGGTGAACCCAGAAGCGCTCCTTCAGAATATCGAGCCGGACAACGCGGCCCTCTCCCTTCGTGGTTTTAATCCGCTTGCCCATTTTCGGAATTTTTTTGCCCATTTCCTTATAGAGGGGGAATTCAAAGGCCAGACAACACATGAGCCGTCCGCAGCGCCCCGAAATATCATCCGGGTTGAGCAGCAACCCCTGGGCCTTGGCCATCTTGATGGAAACCAGTTCGAAGGAGGGCATAAACTTGGCGCAGCAGAGTTCCCGGCCACACGCCCCGATGCCTCCGACCAGCTTCGCCTCGTCCCGGGCCCCGATCTGGCGCATCTCGATGCGGGTCTTGAACTCAGAGGCCAGCAGACGCACCAGCCTGCGAAAATCGACCCGCTTGTCAGCCGTGAAATAGAAGATGGCCTTGGAGCCGTCGAAGAAATATTCCACATTGACCACCTTCATGAACAGCCCCAACTCCCGCGCCTTTTCGGCGCAGAAGAATTTCGCTCTCAGTTCCTTCTGACGGATTTCCTCCGCCTGGCGGATATCGTCTTCCGTCGCCTTTCTGAGAACCCGTTTCAAACCCTTGTGAATCAGGTTTTTCTCTTTCATGTGCGGGGGGATGACCACCTTGCCCAGGGTGATGCCATGCTCCGTTTCCACGATTACCGGATCGTTCTTCTCGAGTGCGAGGGAATTGGCGTCAAAGTCATAGATTTTCATGGTGCGTTTGAACCGCACACCGACCACTTCAACCACGAAGTTCCTCCATTTCGAGCCGGAGCGTGGTGAAGATCAGCTCGGGGCTCGCGTTGTTTTTCAAATCCGCCATGGCCTGAAGGATATCCTCCACCAGATTGGGAAATTTTTCCCTTGCCTCCGCGGGTAGCCTGGCGGCGATTTTTTTCACAATCCCGGAGGTATGCGCGGCTACCCCGCACTTGCCTTCCAGGGTAGCCCAGACATCTCTGACTGTCCATAGGGCACGTTCCAGAAATGCCTCCATCGTATCCCTCTGTTTAGCCCATTTAGGCGTTTCAATCAAGCCCGCGGCACTTTCCCCGAGGAGGATGGAGGTGAGGAGGGCGTCTATCTCCCGAGAAGTGTCCTGGCCGTCCGTTTCCAGGAGGGAGAGTAGTCGCGTAACGCTTCCCTGGCAGAGCTCGAGGGCGGGCTCGGAGAGTGAAATCTCAACGCCCGCGTGCCGCGCCACCTCGATGAGGGCCTGTTTGGAGAGGGGAGACAGCCGCACAATCTGGCAGCGGGAACGGATGGTTTCGAGCAGCGCGTAAGGGGTGGAGGTGACGAGGATAAAAATGGTGTGGGATGGAGGGGCCTCCAGCGTCAGCAAAAGGGCGTTCGAGGCCTCAATTCCCAGCCGTTCCGCAGGGTCGATGACCACGACCCGCCGGTTGCCCT
Source organism: Pseudomonadota bacterium (assembly GCA_015493505.1). Taxonomy (GTDB): domain Bacteria; phylum Desulfobacterota; class S145-22; order S145-22; family S145-22; genus S145-22. The sequence goes on from WGDA01000051.1 coordinate 17,432, forward strand.
CATAAGGACCGTAGGCGAGGGTTTCCTGAAGCTGACGGACCTGCTCAACTGAGATGGTCTGTTTGCCGGGAGCCGGTGAAACCTTCAGGAAGTCCGGATGGTTTCCAACGAGAATTTTCTGGCAGGCGTCGCAGCTCCCACAGGGCGCCTCGGCTTCATTCTGACAATTGAGGCTGAGGGCGAAGAATCGCGCGGTGGTTTTCTTTCCCACGCCGGGAGGGCCCGTGAAAAGATAGCTGCCACCCACGCGCCTCGAAGCAATCATTCTCCGGATGAGCTGAATCGCCACGGGCTGGCCGACAGGCGTGAAGGAGGCCGGGTCGGACATGCCTAATTCCCCTCCAGGAGTCCCCGGTCACGCAGCGCCGCCGTGACCTTCCGGAAGACATTCTCGACAGGCCGGGTCGCGTCGCAGAGGACAATACGATCTGGAAACTTCTTCGCCAGGGCCAGGTATCCTGCACGGACCCGCCGGTGAAAGGCCATGTCCTGGGATTCCATCCGGTCCAGGTCACCCCGGATCCGTTTCAGGCCCACCTCGGGCGGACAGTCCAGGAGAAAGGTAATATCCGGTGTGAGGCCCCGCGTGACGAAGGCGTTGAGGTCCTGGATCTTTTTCAGGTCGATCCCGCGGCCGTAGCCCTGGTAGGCGACGGTGGAATCGGTATACCGGTCACACAGCACGATCTTCCCTGCCCGCAGGGCGGGCGTCAGGATCCGGGCCACGTGCTGGGCCCGGTCGGCCAGATAGAGCATCAGCTCCGCCAGGGGGTCCAGGGGTTCCGGGTGGTGGGTGAGCAGATCCTCCCGGATTCGCCGCCCGATGGGGCCCTCACCGGGCTCCAGGGTGGTCAGGGCGGCCAGGCCCTTTGTGGTGAGGAGGGCCTCAAGGCGGGTCATCTGGGTGGTCTTGCCACACCCCTCGATCCCCTCGAAGGTAATCAGGACGCCCCGTTTGTTGCCTGACTCGGGGTTCATGGCCTCAGTAGACATCGGTCAACTCCCGGAGTTCCTTCAGCGTGAAGATGGGGCCGTCCTTGCAGACGAATTTCGGACCGAGGTTGCACCGCCCGCAGAGCCCCACGCCACACTTCATCTTCATCTCCATGGAGATGAAGACCTCCTCAGGTTTCAGGTCCAGTTTCTCGAGGACCGGCAGGGTGTATTTGATCATGGGAGGTGGGCCGCAAATGACCGCCACTGCGTTTCGCGTGTCCGGCGCCACCTTTTCAACCAGCGCGGGAACCACCATGACGGGGCCCTTCCAGTTTTCATCGGCCGCGTCGACGGTGAGATGAAGGGAAAAATTCTCCGCCTTTTCCCACCGGGCAAGCTCCTCCTTGTAGAGGAAGAGCCCGGGTGAACGCACACCGTAGAAGAGGGAGATATGCCCCACCTTCGGGCGTTGCGCATCCGTGAGAAGATAAGCGATGAGCGACCGAAGGGTCGTAAAGGCGTATCCCCCGCCGACCACGATGAGATCCCTGCCCTCAAAACGGGCCAGGTCGAAGGGATTCCCCAGCGGGCCCCGCAGTCCTACCGTGGCGCCGACACCGAGACGGTGAAGCTCCTGGGTCAAGGCCCCCATCCGCTTGACGGAGAACCGAACGGTTTCCGTCTCGTGGGGAGAGGAGGCGTAACCAAAGGTGGCCTCACCCACCCCGAAGACGGAAAGCTCGGCAAACTGGCCCGGCAGGTAGGGGGCGATCTCCCCGTCCAGTGGGCGCAGCTCGAAGGTGAGGATGTCGTGGCTGTCAACCTCATCGGTTACCGAGACGATTTCCATACGCTGAGGGACAAAGAGCGGCTGGTCCATGCTATCCCTCCCCCGGCTGAAAGTGGTCAATCACCTCGCGGATATCGATGCAGGTGGGGCACTGCGTCACGCAGCGGCCGCACCCCACGCATCCGGGAGGTTCTCCGTTTTCGAGGCTGTAGAAAAATTTATGAAAAAATCGCTGCTTGACGCGATCAACCGCCGCACCTCGGGGATTGTGCCCGGAGGCCTCCCGGGTAAAGACGGAAAACATACAGGCGTCCCAGTGACGGATTCGGCGTCCTCCCTTGAGCGCTCCCTCGTCGACGAGGGAGAAGCAACTGCAGACGGGGCAGGCAAAGGTACAGATGCCGCACCCCAGGCAGACCGCCGCCAGAGATTCCCAGAAGGGCTCCTCCCGTCCGGCCTCTACTGCTGCCTTCAGGGCGGCGAAATCGACCGCCGCGCCGTCCGGGTGAGGGGCACCTTTCCGCCGAAGGGCCTCCGCCTGGCTTGCTGTCACGGGATCGGCTTCCTTAAAGAAAGAGGCAAGGGGCGCGATGAGGGCCTTGCCCCGATCCGTCAAAGTCCTGAAGAGATAACCCTCCGGCAGGGGAATCATCTGGATATCCATCCCAGCTTCGTCGAAGGGGCCGCCGCCCATCCGCTCGCAAAAGCAGGTGGCGGCGGGGTCAAGGCAGCCGAAGCCGATGATAACGAGGCGATTGCGCCGCTGCCGGTAGGAGGTGTCCGGGGCCGAGCGTTTCAGAAAGACGGCGTCGAGGGCGTCAAAGGCGCGGATATCGCAGCTTCGCGCCCCAAAGAGCGCGAGGGGCTGGTTCGTGGTCTCCTGGGGGATAAGGGTGATGGCCCCATCTTCCGTACGCTCGTAGCGAAAGAGTGTTTCCGTGTTGGGAAAGAGGATGGATTTGGCCGGGTGATCCGGGGGAGTCTGATCCAGGTTCAGCAGGGCCTCCTCTCGGTAGGGAAGAAACCGAACACCCTCGCCCACGGCCTGGGGGATCCAGAGCTCGCACCGCTCCGATAACGCCGACAAGAAAGCCGTCAGGTCATCACGGAGCAGGAAACGGCTATCCGATGTGTTCGTCCGGGTCATCTTCACTGAAATGGCTCAAAGGTTGGGGAAGGGTGGCGTCGAGGCCCGCCTCGTAGGAGAAGAGTTCCGCCACGTCCGCCGTAATCTTTCCATAGAGAAGGCGCAAGGGGATATGCTCGGGGCAGACCCATTCACAGCTCCCGCAGGCCACGCAGCGTCCCGCCATGTGCATCATGCGGTTCACGTGGTAGAAAAAGATGTTTCCCGGCTCGAGGGCGGGGGTCATCCAGGCCGGCTGGTTGACGTCGGTGAAGCAGGTGTCGCAGTAACAGAGGGGGCAGATGTTCCGGCAGGCGTAGCAGAGGATGCACCGGGACAGCTCGTCGGCAAACAGGGCGGCCCGCTGGTTGCGGGGCATCTCGCCGATGGGGCCGACCTCTGCGCTGAAATCCATTTCCGCCTCGGGAGCGGCAAAGGGGGGAGGTCCCAGCAGGAGCTCCACGTCTTCCGGAATCCGATGATGGCAACTTCGGCAAGTAGGCAGTAACATGTCGTCGCGGGAGAGGGTCCGGGGCCCGTCAGGCGTCCGGACCGTGACGGTTTCACCTGATTCCTCCACCTGGTCGGACTGGAGTCCAGGAAACTCCTCCAGCAGCCGGGTCCGGCTGAGCATTCCCGGGCAGGGGATGCCGGCGAGGAAGAGATTTTCCCGTGAGACCTGTTTTTCCTGGATCAGGACGTTGATGGCCCGCCGGTCGCACCCTTTGACGAGGACGCCGACGCGCCCCTCGGGGTGATGCTTAAGGTAGCCCGCCAGGTTCTGGACACAAAACCCGTTGAAGATAAGGTTATCCAACTCATCGGGACTTGTAAAAACCGTGGGGCGGACCCGCAGGGGGACGCGGCTTGGCGCGTAGGCGATCCATCTGTCCAGGCCCTCCCTTTCGAAGGCCTCTCGGAGGGTTTCAACGAGGGCGCGGGTGTAATCCTCAGACATGGGTGTCCCTCGTTTCTTCCCTTAAGAAACCTCGGAAAGGGCCGACAGCCCGAACCTTCTCGGTAATCTCGCGGATGAGCTCGGCAAATTCCTCCCCCTCGCTGGCGGATATCCAGGAGAACAGGACGCGTGCCTCTTCAATTCCCAGGTAGGCGAGCAGACGTTTGAGCACGATGAACTTGCGGCGCGCCACGAGGTTCCCCGTGAGGTAGTGGCAGTCTCCCGGGTGGCACCCGGAAACCAGAACGCCGTCGGCGCCCGCCATCAGGGCCTTGGTAATGTGATACGGGCTGATGCGGCTGGAACAGGGGACCAGGATCACCCGGGTGGTGGGGGGATACGAGAGCCGGGAAACTCCCGCCAGGTCGGCCCCCGCGTAACTACACCACCGGCACAAGAAAGCCACGATACGGGGCTCCCATGCCTCCTTTGCCACCTGTGGGGTCCTTTCCATTTCCTTCCCTTCCTATCCCAGGGCCTTGAGCATTTCGACCACCTGCAGGTCGTCCGTGTTGGGGAGGTGCAACGCCCCGTTACGGCAGCTCGCCACGCAGGCGCCGCATCCCTTGCAGAGGGCCGCGTTCACGACCGAGACCTTTTTTGTAGCATCGATCTCGATGGCATGGAAGGGGCACACCATTTCGCACAGGCCGCACCCGGCGCACCGGTTGGTATCGACCTCGGCGATAGAGGATTCGCCCTCAAGGGCCTGCTTGGCGAGGATGCCGCAGGCGCGGCTCGCCGCGGCGAGGGCCTGTTCCATGGATTCCTCCAGATCCTTGGGCCCCTGGGCCGTTCCGGCCAGGAAAATGCCCTCCATGGCGCAGTCCACGGGACGGAGCTTGGCGTGCGCCTCCAGGAAAAACCCGTCCGGATCGAGGGAGACCTTCGCCATTTGGGCGATGGTGGGATTTCCCTCTTGCGGAATCATGGCGGCGGCGAGGACAACCCGCTCCGCCGGGATCTCGAACGTCGCCTCCAGGATGGGGTCATACAGATGTACGGGGATGGGCCGGGTGATATCCCGGTCCTCCGGAACCTTCACCTCGGGAGGCCGTTCCGGCGTGTAACGCACGAAGAGGACCCCCTTCTCCCGCGCGGCCCGGTAGAGGTCTTCCCGCAACCCGTAGGTGCGGATATCGCGGTAGGTCACGATGATCTGGGCCTCCGGGGCTGCCTCCCGAAGGGCCATGGCGTTCTGCATGGCCTGGGTGCAGCAGACCCGACTACAGTAGGGCCGCTCCTCCGTCCGGGAGCCCACGCACTGGATCATGACCACGCGCCGGAGGGTCTTGAATCGTTCCGGGTCTTCGCGCAGAAGGGCACTCAGGTCCATCTGGGTGAGGATCCGGTCGTCCTGGCCGAAACCATACTGTCCCTCGGGCCGCCATTCCCGTGCGCCGGTCGCCAGGATGATGGTTCCCACCGTCTCCTTTTCTTCCTGACCGTTCTGTAGGGTCACCTCAAAATGTCCCTTGTAGCCCGAGATGTCCGTGATGCGTGTCGCGGTTTTGACTGAGATAAGTTCATTTTTCATCACCGCGGCCGTCAGGGCCTCGAGAAACGGCGCCACCGGACGCCCGTCCCAGAACCGGGGAAGCCGACGGGCCATGCCCCCAAGGGTGTCGGACTGTTCCACCAGGGTCACGCCGAAGCCACGGCGCGCGATCCCCAGGGCCGCGGTCATCCCGGCCACGCCGCCTCCCAGGACGAGGGCCTTGTGGGTGACCGTAAGTATTTGTGGGGTCAGGGGACGATGGGTGCGCACCTTGGCTACCGCCATGGCGACCAGTTCCTTCGCCTTCGCCGTGGCCTGGTCAGGGGTGTCGCCGTGAACCCAGGAGCACTGGTCCCGGATGTTCGCCATGTCAAAGAGGGCCGGGTTGAGCCCCTTCTGGTGAATGGTTTCCTGGAAGAGCGGCGCATGGGTCCGCGGGCTGCACGAGGCGACGATGACCCGGTTCAGGGCGTGCTTTTCGATCATCTTCTGGATGGTGATCTGGCTGTCCTCTGAGCAGGCGTAGAGGAGCTCCCCCGCGTAAACCACGTTGGGCAGGGTTCGGGCGTAGTCTTTGACCTCCTTGACTGCCACCACCGAGGCGATGTTCGTGCCGCAGTGGCAGACGAAGACCCCGATCCGTGGCACCTCCCCCGTGACATCCCGTTCCGTGAACTGGGGGGAAGTTGATGGAGTTTTGGTTGGCCGGAGTTTCGTGTGTCCGGCCACCTGGAGGGCGCCGCCGCTTGCTGAGACCACCGATTCCGGGATATCCCGGGGACAGGCCGTGGGCCCGATGGGAACGCATCCCGGTTCTTCGAGGAGCTGTTCCCCCGACTGCCGCAGAAACCCGTAGGGACCCTCCGCGGGGAGGGTTGCCGCCAGGGACGGGGCCGTGTTGGGGACCACCCCGACGGCCAGGACCACCAGGTCAAAGGCTTCCTCCCGTACGCCACCTGATTCCGGGCTATAGGTGAGGACGAGCTTTCCGTCCTTCCGGGCGACGCTGACCACGCGGCTGCGGACGAAGGCGACACCTTCCTCCTGGGCCCGCATGTAATACCGCTCGAACCCCTTTCCCTGGGTCCGGATGTCCATGTAGAAGATCTTCGTCTCGACCGGCCCGCCGCAGTGTTCCTTGGCAAGGATGGCCTCCTTGATGGAATAGGTGCAGCAGACCGAAGAGCAGTAGGGCCGTCCAAAACGCACGTCTCGGGAGCCCACGCACTGGAGAAAGGCCACCCGTTCGGGCTCCTTCCCCGTGGAGGGGACCAGGAGTTTGCCGCCCGTGGGGCCGGAGCTGGAAAGCAGACGTTCCATCTCCAGCGAGGTGATAACATCTTTGTCTGAACGGTAACCGAGTTGGATCAGGGCGTCGATGTTGCCCAGCCGATACCCACCCGACCAGATAATCCCGCTGACTCGCAGCCGGATGAATTCCTCCTGGGCGTCCAGGTCAATAGCCTTGACGGGGCAGGCCTCCACGCACTTCCCGCACCGGACGCAGGCCGTCTCGTCGATGGCGTAGGCGTTGGGGTAGGCCTGGGGGAAGGGCCGATCAATGGCCTTCACCTTGACAAGGCCCTGGTTGAAGGTGCTGTCGCGTTCCGTGGGGCAGACTTTTGCGCAGGCCCCGCATCCGAGGCATTTTCGGGGGTCCACCTTTCGGGGGGCTATCCGCAGGAGAACCTCATAGCGCCCCGGTTTCCCCGTGACCTCCAGGACCTCAGTCAGGGTAAGGATAGAAATCAGGGGGTTTCTGCCACATGCCACCATCCGGGGGGAAAGGATGCACATACTACAGTCGTTGGTGGGGAAGGTCTTGTCCAACTGGGCCATGTGCCCCCCGATGGAGGGGGTCTTCTCCGTCAGCGTCACGCGGAACCCCATCTCCGCCATGTCGAGGGCCGCCTGCATCCCGGAGACACCACTCCCGACCACCAGAAAGTCGGCGGTGGCACGTTTCAGCCGCGCCACGTCAGAGCCTCCTGGAGCGAAGGACGCCGACCACCACCCAGAGGCCCATGAAGAAGGCGATGATGAAACCGACGGTTCCGGGGATGCTGATCCCCCGGATGACAGGGCCGACCCGATATTTGATGAGAAAGGAGGAGCCAAGGATCAGGGCGCCCGCGAAGATGGCCAGTGCCAGTCGGTTGGCGGCCCGCTCCATGGTGCTGGCGAGGGAATCAAGCCCTTTGTGCCGGAATCCGATTTCCAGTCTGTTCTCCCGGACCTGCCGCAGGGCCTCCCCGAAATCCTCAGGGATCCGCTTGGAGAAGAAAAGGGTTTCCTCGGCGTAACGGGCCAGCCGCCCCGCGAGCTCCGTTGGCTGCATTTGGCGACTGACGAGCCCCATGACAAAGGGCTCCAGGGTCTCCATGATATTGAAAGGAGGAAAAAGCATCAGCCCGACACCCTCGATGGTGATAATCGCCTTGATAAGAAGCACCAGGTCCGAGGGAATCTGAATCTTGTATTGCCTGAGGAGCTCCAGGAACTGGCCGAGCATCTTTCCCACTTCGAGTCGGTGCTTGCCCAGGCCTGAGTAGGTATCGATGAAGAGGAGGGCGTCGTTTCGAAAGGCCCGCCGGTCAAGGGGCCGCAGGGGCCTGCCGATGACGAGGAGATACCGAACGAAGCGATCCAGGTCCCGCTTGATAATGGCGGAAAGCAGCAGAACCAGGGCCTCACGGGTCTGGGGGTCGAGGCGCCCCACGATCCCGAAATCAAGGAAGCCGATTTTATCATGCCCCAGGATGAGGACGTTCCCCGGATGGGGATCCCCGTGAAAAAGCCCCAAGTCCAGAATCTGCCTCAGGATAGCCTCACAGCCCTTTCGCGCGAGAAAAAGACGGTCGGAACGCAGGAGGTCCGAGGATTCATCCAGCTCCGTGACCTTGATACCTTTGACAAACTGTTCTGTGAGGACCCGTTTCGTGGAAAGCTCCCAGTAGGCCATGGGGATGACGATGTTGGGATTGTCCGCAAAGGCCTCGTAAAACCGGGTGAGATGATTGCGCTCGTAGGTGAAATCCATCTCCCGCTGGAGGACTTTCTCGAACTCGCGAACCACGCCCACTGGGTTCGCAATACCGAAATCCGGCGTGTGGCGTTCCAGTTGGTGCGCCAGGTAATAGAGGATGTCCATGTCCGCCTCGACGACCCGGCCGATGCCGGGGCGCCTTACCTTGACGACCACCTCTTCGCCCGTGGTCAGGGTGGCCCTGTGAACCTGAGAGATGGACGCGGCCGCCAGGGGGTCTGTCTCTATGTGGCTGAAAACTTCCGAAGGGTCCCGCCCCAATTCATTCGTGAGAATTTCCTTAACCGTGTCGAAGGAAAAACCGGGGACCTGGTCCTGAAGCTTCTGGAATTCCCGGACGTATTCAACGGGGATAAGGTCAGGACGGGTACTCAGAATCTGCCCCAGCTTGATAAACGTGGGGCCCAGCTCTTCCATAGCCATGCGAACCCGCATAGGAGTGGTGAGGGTCTCCCGTTCCTCCGCCGACGTCAGGTGCAGGAGCCGCTTCCCCCGCTCGATGGTGGCCTCGATCTTCAGACGGTCGAGGATGTCTCCAAACCCGTATTTGACAATGACCCCGAGGATCTGCTGGAAACGCCGGATGTTCTTGTAGGTCTTGTCAATCCTTGGAATCATCCTCTTTCCTCAGGCGTTTCAGCTCGCGCTTGATCTCCCGAAGATCCTGTTTGATCAGTTCTACCTCCGACCGGGAAGGAAGGTCCAGACTGGAAAGGATTTTTTTCATCTCCTGGCTGAACTTGCCGGTCCACTCCTGCCGTCCCTTTTCGAACTTCTTCGCGATCTCGTCCGCGAGGGACTTGGAGCGTGTCCCGGAAATCTCGCCCTTTTCCACGAGATCATCCACGAACTTCCTGACCTTTTCCTCGGTCATGGCGAACAGGCCGACGCCGGCCTTCAGCAGCTTGTCAACAACGTCCTTTTCTCTGTCTTCAGTCATTTTTCCCCCCTTTGAGGATGAATTTGGATGGAATTCTATCACCCCTTCGGGACACACGCAAGGTTTACAGATTTGTGGCGCTGAGCTGAAATCTTATAAAGCGTATTCCATTTGGATTTCGTAATCTCAGGGTTGGGGTATTATCTAAAAATCGTTTAATCTTACTACGAAATCGGTCATTATGCTTTAAGGGTAATGATTTGGAGGTTTGACAGGGAAAGCCACGAATGATAAGCAAATGTTACGTTGATGATGCTCGAGAAATTTTTATGAACTTTATATGAACGCTTCAAAAAGCGTGAGAGGGGGTCTCGTTGACTAAGATTGCAGGGCGTGTGACGTTCGCCAGGATTTTATCGGGGCTGTATGTGGTTTGTCTTCTGGCTGCCCTGGCCGTTCTCTTTCTGACAAGGCAGCATACGCCGTTCGCGGGGATTTTTTTCGTTGTCGTCACGATCCCCTGGCCCCTCGTTTTAGAGGGAATCCACAAGTTTTTTCACGTGAATACCTTTGTCTTTAACCTCGTTTTCCTTCTGATGGGAGGGCTGGTTAACGCCTGGATTCTCTACTGGGCCGCTTCGCGGATTGCCAGGTTCCTAAAACGCGCGCCGAAGGGATAGGCGGACGGACTGCCGTGAAGCGGCGTCGTGCCTTTACTGCCAGAGGATATCCACGTTCAGCTCGTTGCTGATCTGGGTGAGGCCCTCTTCCAGCTCTTCCTTCCTGGATTTGTCCGGTATTTCAATCTTCAGATCGATGAGATACATGGCGGCACCCGTCTGCGGGGAAGGGTGGCTTTTCGATTCAAAGTGGGTGATGTTGACGCCCTGTTCGGCCAGGTATCGGCTGAGTTTGTACACGATGCCGACCTGGTCGAGGCCCTCCACGTGGAGGGTGTGGCGCGAGGTCTTCTTGCCGGCAGAGGGAGCTTCCGAGGTGATGGGACGGACAAAGGCGGAGATCCCTTTTTCCATTTCCAGGCGGCGGCATTCGTTCGACAGGCGGGTGAGGAGGGTTCCGGGAGCCGAAGGGTCTGCCTCTCCCTCCACGAGGAAGATCATGGCAAACTCGTCAGAAAGGCTGGTCATGGTAGAGTCTTCCAGGCTGCACCCGTTTTCGTAGATGACGCGGGCCACGTCCGCGATAAATCCCAGCCGGTCTTTTCCGAAAGCCGTCATGATGAATCTCTGCTTCATCGGCCACCTCCACGCGTTTGTGGTTACATTGCTATTCCGGATTTAGGCTCCTTTCATAAGCCGATACATCTCCCCGGCGTGATAGGAGCTTCGGACGAGAGGAGCGCTGTAAACCTCTTTGAACCCGATTTCAAGCCCCCGCGTACGCCAGTGATCGAACTCCTCCGGGGTGACATAACGGGCCACCGGAAGATGCTGCCGGGTCGGCTGGAGGTACTGCCCGATTGTCAGGATCTGGCAGCCCGTGGCGTGAATCTCCTCAAGGGTGCGTTCGATTTCTTCCGACGTTTCCCCCAGCCCCAGCATGATACCGGATTTTACCGGAATGTCGGGGTAATCGCAAGCGGCTCGGGTTAGAAGACCGAGAGACCGCCGGTAGTCCGCGCCGGGGCGTACCATTTCATACAGCCGGGGAACGGTTTCAACGTTGTGGTTCAGGACGTTGGGCCCCGCCGCCAAGACAAAGTTCAAGGCGCGGCGGTTTCCTTTGAAGTCGGGGATCAGGACCTCCACGCCCGCGCCGGGGATCTCCTTTCTGATCTCCGTGATGGTACGGGCGAAGACGGAGGCCCCGCCGTCGGGGAGGTCGTCGCGGGTCACGGAGGTCACGACCACGTAGGTTAGGCCCAGGTCACGGGCGGCCCTGGCCACGCGGGCCGGCTCATCCGGATCCACCGGGGCGGGCGCGCCGTGTGTGATGGAGCAGAAGCGGCAGTTCCGCGTACACTGGCTCCCCAGGATGAGGAAGGTGGCGGTCTTCCGGGAAAAACATTCCCACATGTTGGGGCATTTCGCCTCCTGGCAAACCGTGTGCAGCAGGCCTTGCCGCAGCATCGCGCGCACCTTCTCGTAGGTGGGGCCCACCGGGAGGGGGCGTTTCAGCCAGCGCGGTTTCGGGGTGTGTCGGGGTGCCGGATTCATGATGCTGTTAGACCTGCCGCGTGGATTGGAGATGCCGCCCCGTGGCCTCGCCGTGTGTGTGGGCCATGGGGGTTCCAAAAAACTCTTTCAGGCATCGGGACAGGGTTTCCATGACCTCTCGCGGGGAGACATCTCCCGCGCCGGCTTCCCGCAGGGAAGTCATGGCAACCCCGGTCAAGCCACACGGCGTAATCCACGAAAACGGTTCCAGGGAGAGGGTCACGTTCAGGGCCAGACCATGATACGTGATCCCGTGACGGACGGCGATCCCCACGCTTCCCAGCTTTTTTTCTCCGACCCAGATGCCGTGGTTGCGCGGATTTCTTCTGGCGTTGACGCCATGGGCGGCGGCGGTCTGGATCATGGCCTCCTCGAGCATCCAGACATATTCCGTGACGCGCAGGCGACGTGCCCGCAGGTCGATGATAGGGTAGGCGATGACCTGGCCAGGGCCGTGGTACGTGATGTTGCCCCCCCTTTTGGTCTGGACCACCTGAATGCCTTTTTTTCTGAGGATGTTTTCTGAAACGTTGAGGTTCTCCCGCCCGCCGTTGTGCCCCAGGGTGAAGACAGGCTCATGCTGCAATAGCAGGATAAGGTCTGTGCTCAGGGTGCCGGCGTGCCGGGCGGAGACGAGCCGGTGCTGCAGGTGCAGAATGGGCACATAGGGTTGGAGCCCCTCCAGAACAAGAATTCTAACGGCTTCGTCAAGAGTCCGATTTGTGGGTTTTCGCGGGCACGTCAATCTATGGGTCACCCATTTTTCTCCCTTTGAAGGTTTCGGCGGCCCGGGTGGCTCAGCCCGCCAGTTGGGGGTGCCGAGCCGCCCGTGTTTCATCCATCCGCCGGACCTTGGGCTTGGTCGGAGCCTCCCGCAGAAGCTCGGGGGATTCTTTCGCCTCTTCCGCGATGGCCTTGCAGGACGCGATAAAGGTGTCCAGAGTCTCTTTCGATTCCGTTTCAGTCGGTTCGATCATGATGGCCCCATGGACCACCAGCGGGAAGTAGATGGTGGGGGGATGGAACCCGTAATCAATCAACCGCTTGGCGATGTCAAGGGTGGTAATCTTGTGGGCCTCCTGCCACTTGTCCGTAAAGACGCATTCGTGCATGCAGGGGCGGTCGTAGGGAAGATAAAAGGTGTCTTTCAGCTTTTCCTTGACGTAGTTGGCGTTCAGAACAGCAAGCTGACTGGCCTTTTTCAGGTTCGGCCCCATGGAAAGGATATAGCTGTAGGCCCGGATCAGGATGCCCACGTTTCCATAAAAGGCATGGACCTTGCCAATGGACTTGGGATGGTCATAACTGAGGTGGAAGGTGCCATCCTTTTCTTTCACCCGGGGGACCGGCAGAAAGGGCGCCAGGTCCTGCCGTGCGCAGACGGGACCGCTGCCGGGACCGCCGCCCCCGTGCGGCGTGGAGAAGGTCTTGTGAAGATTCAGGTGCATCAGATCAACTCCGATATTGCCCATGCTGACGATGCCCATCATGGCGTTCATGTTGGCGCCATCCACGTAAACGAGGCCGCCCTTTCCGTGAACGATGTCGGCGATCTTACGAATGTTTTCCTCAAACAGCCCCAGCGTGTTGGGGTTGGTAATCATGATGCCCGCCGTGTCCTCGTCCATGAGTTCGGCGACCGTCTCGGGGGCAAGCACGCCCCGTTCGTTCGATTTGACGGGAACCGGGGAAAAGCCGCAGAGGACGCTGCTTGCCGGGTTGGTACCATGGGCGGTGTCGGGAATGAGGATTTTATGGCGGGGCGCTCCCCGGTCGTTGTGGTACGCCCGGACGATCATCATTCCGGTCAGCTCACCGTGCGCGCCGGCCGCCGGCTGAAGCGTCACGGCGGGCAGGCCCGTGATTTCTCCCAGGAACCTCTGAAGGGTGGCCATCATCCGCAGGATGCCCTGTGAAAGGGATGCCGGAAGCAGAGGGTGCGCCGAAGCAAACCCGGGTAAGGCCGCCTGGCGTTCGTGGGTCTTGGGGTTGTACTTCATGGTGCAGGACCCCAGGGGGTACATCCCGCTGTCCACCCCGTAATTCCACTGTGACAGGCGGGTATAATGGCGGACCACGTCCACCTCGCTCAGGTCCGGAAGATCGGGGCCGTCACCCGTCAGGGCTTCGTCAAGGGGGGCATGCTCCACGTCTCTTTTGGGCAGGGAAAAGCCCGTCCGGCCCTTCCGGCCTTTTTCCCAGATCAGGGGTTCATTGAGTGCCAAACCGGTGGTGCCAATAGGTTCTTTCATGACGCAACCTCCCGGATGAGCGCGTCTATCTCATCCTTCGTTATGGTCTCCGTGGCGCAGAGCAGGTAATGGTTTTTAAGCTCCGGATAGAACGGGGCCAGTGCTAACCCCGCCACGATTTTCTTCTCCATCAGGCGGGCGTGTTTTTCCTGGAACCCGTCGGGAAACTCCGCCACGAACTCATTGAATGTGGGGGCACTGAAAGGGATTTTTACCCCCGCCCGGGCCAACGCTCCCTTCAGGTATTCCGCCTTGTCGTGATTCAGCGATGCCAATTCCCGAAGGCCCGTTTCCCCCAGCGACGACAGGTACATGGCCGTGGCCAGCGCGCAGAGTCCCTCGTTGGAACAGATGTTGGAGGTGGCCCGCTCCCGCCGGATGTGCTGTTCGCGGGTCGCCAGGGTCAGCACGAATCCCCGTTTCCCGTCTTTGTCCACCGTCTGCCCCACCAGGCGTCCGGGCATGTTGCGGACGTATTTCATCTTCGTGGCGAACATGCCCAGCCCGGGCCCTCCGAAGGATTGCGGGATGCCCAGGCTCTGCCCCTCGCCGCACACAATATCGGCCCCGTAGGCGCCGGGAGGTTTCAGGAGGCCGTAGGCGAGCGGTTCCGTAAAGGCGACGACGAAAAAGGTCTTGGGGTCTTCGTGAATTTTTCCGCCGAATGAGCGCAGGTCTTCGATGCAGCCGAAGAAATTGGGGGACTGAATGGCGATGCCCGCGTATTTCTCCGGGTGGTCGATGGATGAAAGATCGGTGGTGCCATCCTCGCGGGAAGGCAGCTCAACGATTTCAAAGCCGGGCGCCTTCAGATAGGTTTCCACCACCTTTCGGTAGAACGGATGGATGAGGCGTGATACGGCAACCTTCTTCCGCTTCGTGACCCGAATGGCCATGAGGAGCGCCTCCGCCAGGGCGGACGCCCCATCGTACATGGAGGCGTTCGCCACCTCCATCCCCAAAAGCCGCGTGACGAAGGTCTGGTATTCGTAGATAGCCTGGAGAGTACCCTGGCTTATTTCGGGCTGATAGGGAGTATAGGCCGTGTAGAACTCGCTTCGCAAGAGAAGCTGCCTGATGGCCTCGGGGATATGGTGGTGATAGCTTCCCGCCCCCAGGAAGATTTTGTAGCCGGGGGCCACGGCCATTTCCGCCGCGAGCGCGTCCATGTGGCGGTTCAGCTCCCACTCCGTCAGGGGTTCCGGCAGGTCCAGGGGGTCCGTTCTCCGGCAGTCTTCCGGGATGGACGTGAACAGCTCATCCAGGGACTTCAGGCCAATGGCCGCCAGCATCTCAGAGATTTCTTCATCGGTGTGGGGCAAGTACCGCATGACCCTATTCCTCCTCCAGCAGTTTCAGGTAGGCGTTTTTGTCCAGGAGGGAGTCCATCTCGCTCAGGTCGCTGGGGGCGACCTCGATCATCCACCCCTTCCCGTAGGGGTCCGTGTTCACGTATTCCGGATGGTCGGCCAGCTCTTCATTGATGGCAACCACTTCTCCACTGACGGGCATATAAATCTCCGAGACGGTTTTGACGGACTCGACCGTGCCGAACTCGTCTCCCTTGTTGAAGGAGCTTCCCACTTCCGGCAGTTCCACGAAAACCACGTCTCCCAACTGGTCCTGGGCATAATCGGAGATGCCCACCCGAACGTGGTCGCCTTCGACCCGTGCCCACTCGTGTTCGTCGGTAAACTTGACATCCTCGGGTAGAATCAATTCATTCAGTTCTTTCATTCTCTTCCCCCTTTTTGAGGCGCCGTTAAGAAGCGCCCCACAGTTGAATTAAAATGTTCGCGCGTTTTTAAAGCATCTTTTGGATGGGAACCCTTGCAGTTCTGTCCGGACGGATATCGTACGTCACGGTGACGCGGATCGCCCGCCGTCCGTCTCGAAGTTCGAGGGCCTCCCCTTCGTTGAGGTTTTGGTGCACCTTCACAAACCCGCAGCTCAGCCCTCGAGGCGTGAAGCCTGCCGGCTTGTCGGGGCTGGCGATGCTGTAAACGGTGTCTCCCACCCGGCCGATTCCCATATCGGAAACACAGGTGAGCACGGTTCCGATCACCTCCTGATTTTTATCCAGAACCTGTGTCTCGTGATCGATGGAGACCTTTCGGAGGTCCTTGCCTATAAATGGCAGCGTGTAGTCTGCCCCGGTCATATCGAGCAGGGCCTGGCCGCCCACGAATTCCTTGGTAAACCCCTTTTGCGTATCGTCGTAAGGCAGCGCGAATGTCCAGGGATTGTTGAGGAACGGCCAATGTCCGATATCCTGATGAGAGAGGGGAAGGACCGCGCCGGCTCGCAGAGAGTCCCGTGCCGCAAGGCCGCAAGGCGTCAGGCCAAGGACTTCGCCCGCCTTCAGGAGGCGCTCCCACACCTCGACGGTGTGGGAAAGGTCCGTGAAGATTTCAAAGCCGAATTCTCCCGTGTACCCGGACCGGGAGAGGAGAATGGGGATTCCGTCTAACAGGACAGGGCCCTCCGGGCCGTCAAAACCGGGGAAGCCTCCTTTGAAACTGAAATAAATCATGTTTTCAAAGACCTTTTCAGGGTCCTTTAGGAGGGCCTTGAGCACCTTCGCCGAGAGGGGCCCCTGGATGTCCATCTTTCCTACCCGGTCGGTCAGGTCGTGGATGGAGACGTTGAAGCCCTCCGCGTATTGGGTGAGGTGTTGGGCAATGACTCCTCCCATGCCCGCGTTGACCACGCAGAGATAGCGGGCCTCGCCCAACTGATAGACGATGGCATCGTCCACGACATGTCCTTCTTCATTCAGGAAGACGCCATACACGCATCGCCCGGGCTTCAGGGGATGGTTCAGAGGGCCCAGGCAACGCGTCAGGTCCCGCGAAAAACAGCGCTGCAGGAGGGCAAAGGCATCAGGGCCTTCCACGGCGACTCCCGCCATGTGGCTGGTGTCGAAGAGGCCCGCGTGTGTCAGGACGGACAGGTGTTCATTCTTCGCGGAGGAATACCACAGGGGCATGTCATAACCGCCGAATTCGGCCATGTTGGCCCCTTGACGGCGGTGCCAGGCGTTGAGTGGCGTCGTTTTCATTGTTCCCTTCCTTTCTCAAACCAACAATAATTTTATTTGCGCGTTGTCCTTTCATCCGGCAAATTACCTTGAAATGATGAAAATGTCAAGAAAAAAATAAAATTCTTATTTTTTTGTAAAAAATTGTTGACAAAACTGAGAGATGCTGCTATAAGTAGCAACAACATGGGAAATATAACGCGGTTATCAAAAAAGGGACAGGGAGTTTAAGTGGTTAGAATAGCCGTTCTCGGCGGTGGCCCGGGTGGATATGTGGCGGCCATTCGATGCGCTCAACTGGGCGCTGAAGTAACCCTCATCGAACGAGATAAACTGGGTGGAACCTGCCTGAACCGCGGGTGCATTCCTTCAAAAGTTCTCAAAACCACGGCGGAACACCTTGAAATGGTGAAACGCGCGGCTGAGTTTGGTATTGGCCTGACAGGCGAGGCGCGCGTCAACATGGAAGCCCTGCTGAACCGAAAAGAGCGTATCCTGCAGGTGGAGCGGCGCGGAATCGAGGGCCTTCTCAAAAAGAACGGGGTTGCTTGGATCAGGGGGGAAGGGCGCGTAACGTCTCCTGATGAGGCCGTTGTCCGCGAGGCGGATGGAGGGGAGATGCCTCTCAAGTGGGATCGCCTCATCATCGCGACGGGTTCCCGCCCGGCGTCCCTGTCGGGTCTGCCTTTCGACGGAAAGGACATTATCTCGAGTGACGACGCCCTTTCCATCAAGGAGATTCCCCGTTCCATCCTCATTGTGGGTGGCGGTGTGATCGGGTGTGAATTCGCCTCTATTTTCTCATCACTGGGATCGCGTGTCATCATCGTAGAGGCGCTGGACCGCCTGTTGCCCTTGCCCTCCGTGGATGAAGCGTGTTCCAAAACCCTCCACCGTGAAATGAAAAAACGGAAAATACAAATATACACGGCAATGATTGTTGACCACGTGGAAAAGGGAGGGGAAGGACTCAAAGTGACGCTTTCACCCTCTCCCTTCGGGGACTTCCCGGTCCCAAAAAAGGCATCGCCTGTTGCACTGGAGGCCGAGAAGGTCCTGGTATGCGTTGGCCGCGCGCCCAACACGGCTGACCTGGGGCTGGATTTGGCAGGGGTGTCGGTGGACGCCAAGGGTTGGATCCAGGTGAATGAAAAACTGGAAGCTTCAACCCCGTCGGTTTACGCCATCGGCGATGTTCTGGGCCCGGAAAAGGTCATGCTGGCGCACGTGGCTTCCATGGAGGGAATCGTGGCGGCGGAAAATTGCATGGGAGGAGACCGGCGGATGGACTATACCGCGGTTCCCGGCGCTATTTTCACCTCACCTGAAGTCGCGAACGTGGGGCTGACGGAAACGCAGGCGCGTGAGCGGGGGATTGAGGTTCGCGCCGAAACGGTTCTGTTCCGCACCAACAGTAAGGCGCACGTGCTGGGAGAGATCGCTGGCCAGGCGAAGGTGGTGGCGGACAGACAAACAAGCAGGATTCTCGGAGTTCACATGGTGGGGCCTCACGTGACGGACCTGATCGCGGAAGGTACCCTGGCGGTTCAGATGGGATGCACGGTCAACGAGCTTGCCCAAACCATTCACGCCCATCCCACGCTTCCGGAGGTCATGCTGGAAACCGCGTATAAAATTCTTGAGAGGCCTGTGCATGGATGAGAAGTGGTTGGGAAGAATTGAAAAACGCGCGCGAATAAGTTGGAGCGTATCTTGACAAAGAGGGACGATGCGGGATATGTTCACCGCTAATCAAAAACTTTTTTAAAGGAGGGTGTGTTATGAAGAGAGGATTTTTGGCGTTAACCATTGTAGCGGCTTTTTTGATGGTGGGCTGGACCATGACAACGCCCACGCCTGCCGCGGCCAGGACCATTGTCATTGGCCTCAACATTCCTCTGACCGGTGACATTCCAAAGGTTGGTGAGAGCAGCAAGAACGCGGCGGAAATGTGGCTTTCTGATATCAAAAAGGCGGGTGGCCTCAAGGTTGGCGGGAAAACATATAAAGTAAAACTTGCCATTGAAGACAACGAGTCCCAGGCGAGTTCGGCTGTGTCGGCCGCGACCAAGCTGATTACTGAGGATGAAGCGTTGGCCATCGTGGGGCCCCAGGCCTCGAAACAGGCAGTACCCGCCGGTGAGGTTTGCAACAATTACAAGACACCCATGATCAGTCCGTGGTCCACGAACCCCGCCACTACCAAAGATCGTCCCTTCGTCTTCCGCGGATGTTTCCTTGATTCCTTTCAGGGGCCCGTGATCGCGAATTTTGTCACCCAGGAATACCATTTTACCAAGGCGGCGGTTCTGTATGACGTGGCCAGCGACTATCCGAAGGGGCTGGCAGGGTATTTCAAAAAGGCGTGGGAAAAGCTTCATGGCGCCGGATCTGTGGTTGCTTTCGAAAGCTTCACCACGGGTGATACGGACTTCAGCTCTCAGCTGACAAGAATTATCAAATCAGACGCCCAGTTTTTGTTCCTGCCGCAATACTATAACGAAGTTCCCCTGATCGTTCAGCAGGCCCACGCACTTGGATGGAAGAAACCCATCGTGGGCAGCGACAGCTGGGGATCCCCTCAGACGATTAAACTCTGCGGGAAAGACTGCTATGGTTGTTTCTTTGTGTCCCACTTTGTCGCAAAAGGC
The DNA here is from genome assembly GCA_015493505.1 of Pseudomonadota bacterium. Taxonomy (GTDB): domain Bacteria; phylum Desulfobacterota; class S145-22; order S145-22; family S145-22; genus S145-22. The sequence goes on from WGDA01000051.1 coordinate 36,786, forward strand.
GCCAAGGGGATCACGAAAGCCTTCTGTGATCGGTACCAGGCGAAATATGGCGAAGAGCCTGATGACGTGGCGGCCCTGACGTGGGATTCTCTCCACATCATCCAGAAGGCCATCGAGAACTGCGGAAAATTGACAGGAAATCTGAAAAAGGATCGCGTTCTGGTACGGAATGCCATGGCGAAGATCAAGGATTTTCAGGGAATTACCGGCAAGATGACCTTCACGGAGGAAGGCGACCCGATCAAATGTGCCGTGATCGTCAAGATCAATGACAAGGGCGAATATGTGTTCTACAAATCTGTTTGCCCTTAATCACCTCTAATTAGGTGGGATTTCCCCCGGCACTCCCGGGGGGAGTCCCACCTGAACATCGAAATAAGCAGATAGTTGTATAACCTCTTTTAAGTTTTGTGCGGTCCGGAGATAGTGAGGAGCTGAAGCTATGAGCTTAATGACTTTTCTGTTACAGAATGTCCTCAATGCCCTGCAATGGGGAAGCTTTTATGCCATCATCGCCCTGGGTTACGCCATGGTTTACAGTATCCTGATGCTGTTTAACTTTGCCCATGGCGACATTTTCATGGCGGGATCTTATATCGGATTCGGGATTGCCACGGGGCTGTTGTATCTGGTCACGTCCGGGATCATCGCGATGCCGCATTGGCTGATTCTGGTGCTGACCATTATTTTATCGATGTTTGTGACCTCATTCCTGGGAATTCTCGTTGAAAGGATTGGGTATCGCCCGTTGAGAAACGCCCCACGGGCTTCCGCCGCGATTACCGGTCTTATGATTGGGATTATTCTGGAGACGGCAAACCTGGCACTGCTCGGCGCGAAACGTCGCGGGTTTCCGGCCCTGATTACCCAAAAGGTTTATACGATTGGGGGTGCCTTCGTTACCAACAGGAAGATTTTGGTTGTGGTGGTCTCCATTGGCCTGATGCTTTTGCTGGATCAGTTTGTGCGCAAGACCAAGTGGGGAATGGCCATGCGTGCCATGTCCTATGATTTCGTGGTGGTTCCCCTGATGGGGGTCTCTATCGACATCATAGCTCCCCTGACATTCGCCATCGGCTCCGCCCTGGCCGCGGCGGGTGGGGTCCTGTACGGCATCTCATACCCGGTTCTGAACCCTTACATGGGAATTATCATCGGGTGGAAGGCCTTCGTCGCGGCGATCCTGGGTGGCCGCGGGTCTATCATGGGAGCTGCGCTCGCGGGGTTTTTATTGGGATTCATTGAAATTTTTGTGGCTACGGTTTTTCCCTCGACTTTGCGGGACTTGATAGCCTTTTCTATCGTCTTGGTGATACTGACGTTTCGGCCTTACGGTTTCTTTGGCAAGCCTTATAGTGCCAAACTGCGGTTGTGATAAATCGGGACGGAAGTTTTCGTTCCGAGTGCCCCAGAGTGAAATGAAGCCGAAAATTTTAGAAACGAGGAAATGGGATGAAAGAGAGGAAAAATAAGCGATTTTCAAGGATTCGGGAAATGTTTTCCGGGATCCCCGCCCTGGGATGGCTGGTGGGGGCGTTGGTGGCCGTGATTATCGAGTACTATTTTGGAAACTCCCTGGCGGATTTCCTTCACATGGACAGGCTGCCGGTCCTCTTTGGTGTCGTGGTCATACTGAAAAGGCCCCTGGATATTCCTGGCGCTTTCGTCTATGTGATGTTGATTTACGCTATTCCAATCGCCGTTGTCGCCCGCCTGACGTCGAGACTGATGAACCGGATCGCAGGCTTCTTCGACCGGCTGCCCCTGTGGGTTTCGGCCATCGTTCATCTCATCCTGCTTTATTATGTGCTGAGCGTGTGGACGGACCTGAGTGATTATCGGTTGTTGATATTGAAGCTATCCCTCATCGCGATTATGGTGACGTTGAGCCTGAATGTCATCAACGGTTATATGGGAGAGTTTTCCTGCTCCCACCCGGGGTTCATGGCTTTGGGGGCCTATGTGTCGTCTATCTTTTCGGTGGGCCTGTTTGTCAATGACCGGATTCTCGGGCATGCCCTGCTTGGGGTTGTCCCCGCCTGGGTTGGCCAGCTGGTCTTCCCCATAGGATTGCTTCTCGGCGGGGCAATTGCCGCGATCGGGGCGCTGATTGTTGCCATTCCTTCTTTCCGCACGCGCGGGGATTATCTGGCCATTATTTCACTGGCGTTCATGTTTATCGTCAAAAGCCTTTTTGACAACCTGGGCTTTCTCGGAGGCGCGCGAGGATTGGGATCCCAGCCGGACTGGGCAACCCTGCCGACCATCTTTATCTGGGCGGTTCTTTGCATCTGGACTATCAATAACTTTGTGGAATCGACGATGGGCAAGGCCCTGAACGCCGTCCGGGATGAGGAATCCGCGGCGGAGTCCATGACGGTCAACACGCGGAAGACCAAGATGATCGCCTTCATGTTTGGGGCATTCTGGGCTGGTATTGCGGGTGGGTTGTTTGCCCACGTCTTGCGCTATGTCAATCCGGGAACATTTGGCCTGAGAAAGTTGGCGGAAGTGCTCGCCATGGTCTATTTCGGCGGGTTGAATTCCGTGATCGGATCTATCGTGGGGGCCGTGGGTTTCAACCTGTTGAGCGAGATGCTCCGGCCGCTTGAAATCATTAAGTGGATTATCATTCCGACCTTGCTGATCCTGGTGATGATCTTTCGACCCACCGGTCTCATCGCCTTTAAGCATTTTGACGTGAGAGAAATCTTGAAGCCGAAACTGAAAGCGAAGGAAAGGATGTAGGACCATGCCGCTGCTTCAGGTTAAGAATATGACACATTATTTCGCGGGTCTGAGGGCCGTTCACAACTATAACCTGACCATTGAGCCGGGAGAGGTCCATGGCCTCATCGGGCCGAACGGTGCCGGAAAGACCACCATCTTTAACCTTATAACGGGGGTGTACCGGCCCACGGAAGGAGAGATTACCCTGGAGGGGAAAAGCCTGATTGGCCTGTTCCCTCATGAGATTGCCTCTATGGGGCTGGGACGCACCTTTCAGAACATGAAACTCTGGCGGCACATGACGGTACTTGAGCACGTGAAGATGGCGCATTATTCCGAGTTGACCTACGGCCTTGTGGGGGCCTTTTTCGGAACCGCGAAACGCTACAAAGAGGAAGAGGAAATCGAGCAGCACTCCTATGAACTGCTCAGACTGCTGGGGATTGAAAATATCGCGGACCAGAACGTGCTGAATCTTCCCTACGGCGTTCAGCGCAAGGTCGAGATGGCCAGGGCCCTGGCGATACGGCCGCGGATTCTGTTCCTGGATGAGCCAACCGTCGGCATGACGCCGGAGGAACTGAAGGAAATGATGGACGTTTTCCGGAAGGTTCACGAAGAATTCGGGCTGGCCATTTTCCTGATTGAGCACAGGATGAAAGTGGTAATGGAATTGTGTGAACAGATCCAGACACTGAATTTCGGAGAAGTAATCGCGGAGGGAACACCGGAAGAGATTCAAAACAATCCCAAGGTCATCGAGGCGTATCTGGGTAAAGAGGAGGTTGAATAATGCTTTTGGAGGTGGAAAATCTCCGGGTTTCGTACGGACACATCAAGGCCCTCCATGGAATCAGCTTCAAGGTGGATGAAGGGGAAATCGTCTGTATTATTGGCGCGAACGGGGCCGGGAAAAGTACGACCTTACGCGCCCTGTCCCGGATGGTCGATGTGGAAGAAGGGACAAAGATGCTGTTCAACGGGAAAGACATGCTGAAATACAAACCAGAGAAAGTCGTCAGTGAGCTGGGCATCTCCCACGTGCCGGAAGGCCGGCGCCTTTTCGGAAACCTGACCGTTCTGGAAAACCTGAAGCTGGCTACCTTTGCGAGAAAGGATAAGGAGAACATCAAAAAGGACATGGAGCGGATGTTTTCCATCTTTCCCCGGCTTGAAGAGAGAAGGCATCAGGAGGCGGAAACGCTGAGCGGGGGCGAACAGCAGATGCTGGCGGTTGCCCGCGCCTTTATGAGCGCCAAAAAGGTGATGCTTCTGGACGAGCCTTCCATGGGACTGGCTCCCAAACTGATGCTAAGCATGTTTGATTCCCTGGCGGAGATTAGCCGGGAGGGCACGACCATTCTTCTGGTGGAGCAGAATGCGCGCCTGGCCTTGAAATTCGCGCGTCGGGGATATGTTCTTGAGGTGGGGAATCTGGTTCTTCAAGGCGATTCCAAGGATCTGCTGAATAACCCTGAGGTCAAAAAGGCCTATCTTGGCGGGTAGGCGATCCCCCAAATTTACAGAAGATAGGGCACCATGTGGTTGTATCCCTTGTAAACCACGAAGGTTTCCACGGACTGAACCTCTTTGACCTTCGAAACCTCCTCGGAGATGAAGTCGAGGAGGCGGAATTCCTCGTTGAACAAGACTGTCACGATGATATCGAACCGGCCGGTCACGACACAGGCCGAAACCACGCCTTTAAGCTTGCTGAATTCCTCAGCCCGACTGATGAGATTCATGGAGCTTAGCTTCACGCCGATGATGGCTGTCCGGTGATCGGGAATCTTCTCCGGATTCACCAGACCCCTGATATCCAGAACCCCTTCGGAAACCATGGCGTTGACACGCCCCCGAACGGTATTTTCCGAGATCCCCAGGTCCTGCGCGATTTTTCTGAAGGATTCACGGCCGTTTCGAAGGTGGCGAATGATGGCAAGGTTTGTGGCGTCTATCTTCATTTCTTATCTCCCGTAAGTTCAGGCGTGTCGCAATTTATGTGATGTGGCGGTCCCTGTCAAGATAGATTCGTGGAAGCCGGGGGGACATGCGGCTGACAATCTCATAATTGATGGTCTCCACCTTTTCAGCGATGTCATCGGCTGAGATGGTTTCCTCCCCCTGTTTGCCCAGGAAAACAATTTCCTCACCACGATCGCAACCTTCCACATCGGTCACATCGACCATAAACTGATCCATGCAGACCCGGCCGACGATGGGGCACCGCCTGCCATGGACGAGGACCTCGCCCCGGTTGGAAAGCGCCCGCGGGATGCCGTCGGTGTATCCCATGGGGACCGTCCCGATCCGGGATTCCCGGGGCGTGATAAAGGTGCACCCATAACTGATGGGGGTTCCTTTGGGAACCTCCTTCACGTGAACAAGCTTAGCCTTGACGCGCATCACGGGGCGCAGCGTGATTTTGGGGCGCCGCGCCATCTCCACGTCGGGATAAAGGCCGTAAAGCGAAATCCCGATTCTTACCAGGTCCAGGTGCATGTGAGGGTAATTAATGGTGGTGGCGCTGTTGGCCATGTGGCGGATTTTGAACTGAACGCCCCTTTCACTAAGGGCGTTGAGAAATTTTTGAAACCGGCTGAACTGCTCCTGGGCGAATGATCCATCGGGGTTGTCTGCCCACGCCTGGTGGCTGTAGATGCCCTCTACGTCCAGATGACGGAGGGATATTATCTCCCTGATTTCCTCAATGGAATCATCCGTCGGAAGGAATCCGATCCGGCCCATGCCCGTATCGATCTTTAGGTGAACCCGAGCGGGCTTACCCACATTGCGTGCCACTTTGTCGAGGGCTCGGGCCTCCTCGGGCGCGTAAAGGGTTAGGGTTAAATCGCGTGCCACGGCTTCAGGGAAGTCTTCTATGGGGGTGTGGCCAAGAATGAGAATCGGGAGGGTTACGCCACTTTCCCTCAACGCGATCGCTTCCTGGAGGAGAGCGACCCCGAAATGAGAAACCCCCTCTTTTTCCAGCACAGGCGCGAGGCGCGAGGCGCCGTGTCCGTAGGCGTCCGCCTTGATGATTCCCATGATGCATGATCCGGGAGACAGGTGCTTTTTAAAAACAGTGACGTTGTGCCTCAAGGCCTCCAGATCGATTTCAATCCACGCCTCACGCATTGTATGCCATCCGGTTAGAAATCGACCTGCTCAAGAGGCAGGTCGAACGCCTCAGCCACGGCCGGATAGCAGATTTTCCCGTCGATGAGGTTCAGGCCCTTTTTAAGGGCGGGGTCAACCGCCATTGCCTTTTGGTATCCCTTGTTGGCAATTTCAAGCCCGTACGCCAGCGTTACGTTGGTCAGGGCGATGGTCGATGTCCTGGGTACAGCTCCCGGCATGTTGGCCACGCAGTAGTGCACCACGTCATCCACGATGAAGGTGGGGTCCTCATGCGTCGTGGGGTGAGAGGTTTCACAGCATCCACCCTGATCGATGGCGATATCCACGATGGCGGAGCCCGGCATCATCTGTTTGATGATATCCCTGGTGATAAGCTTGGGCGCGCGCGCGCCCGGAATCAGCACGGATCCGATGACCAGGTGGCTGTTGACGCATTCTTCTTCGATATTAGCGGGGTTGGACATGATGGTGACCAGGCGGAAATCGGAGATGTCCTCGAGATAGCGCAGGCGCATGGGGTTTTTGTCAAGGATGGAAACCTGGGCGCCAATTCCCACCGCCACCACGGCCGCGGAATACCCCACCACGCCGCCGCCGATAATCGTGACGCGCGCCGGTCGGACGCCGGAAATCCCGGACAGCAGAATGCCCATCCCACCGTTTTGCGCTTCAAGGCAATAGGCTCCCATCTGGATGGACAGCCTCCCGGCGACTTCACTCATGGGCGAAAGAAGCGGAAGAGATCCGTCTTCAAGCTGAACCGTTTCGTAGGCGATACCGACAATCCTTTTCTCAAGGAGCTTTTCGGTCAGCTCCCGGTTCGCGGCCAGATGGAGATACGTGAAGATAATCTGTCCTGGCTTCATCCGGTCCAGTTCAGGCCCAATGGGCTCTTTGACCTTCATAATCATGTCCGCTTCCGCCCAGACATCTTCCGGCCTTTCCAGAATCGTCGCGCCGGCCTTCAAGTATTCCTCGTTTCTAAAGCCAGACCCCAGACCAGCGTCTTTTTCGACAAAGACCTTATGCCCGTTGGCGACAAAGGCGCGAACGCCTGCGGGAGTTGCCGCGACACGTTTTTCGGCGGATTTAATCTCTTTTGGGATGCCGATTTGCATAATCTCCTCCTTTCTGCCCCTCTAATTGCATTTTACGCAGTATATCCCAAGTCTTAAACAAATGCAAACACCTTTTTGCGAACGTCAGAGAGATGAAAAATTTCATGGCACGCATGCGGGAAGGGTCGTTCCTTTTTAAAAGGAGGCGGCATGCCGAGGGGATTCAGGCAGGTCGCGGGCGCGCTGTCGTATTGAGTTTTTGCGTGTTATCCCATAAGGTAATACCATCATGGCCTCCGCGCTGAACACCATCCTTCCTATCTTTATCGTCATCGGATTGGGGTTTGTTATTCGAAAGAAAGGATGGCTGACCGATGCCTTCATGTCATCTGGCAATAAGGTTCTTTACATGGTGGCCGTGCCCTGCCTTCTGTTCCACAAAATTTCGACGGCACCGTTTCACGCGAGCTTCTCGCCCCATCTGATCCTCGCGTGCGCCGTGGCCATCGCCTTCATGTGGGTGGGTGCGCTCGTGCTCGGCCGGGTTTTGAAGCTCGATCGGGGAAGCTGGGCCACCTTTGTTCAGACCAGCATTCACGGGAATATCGGGTACATCGGACTGGCGGTCTGTTACTACAGCTTTGACGACAAAACCTTTGGGGTGGCGGGGGTTCTGGCGGGGTTTTTTATCATTACGCAGAACGTTTTTTCTATTACGTCCTATCACCTGATTGCGGACCAGGGGGCAAAGCACCGGGGAGGCACGGTGATTAAGCTGCTGGTCAACCCGATTATCCTGTCCACTTTTGCCGGGCTCGCTTTCTCCTTTTTTCGGATTCCCCTGCCTCACATCATCAACAAAAGCCTGATGATTATCAGCAAGATGGCGCTGCCCACCGCCCTTCTGATTATTGGAGGGTCTCTCGATATGGGGCAGGTTTTCAGCGATATCAGGCTGTCTCTCTTTTCATCCGCGTTGAAAATGGTGGGGCTTCCCCTCATAGGCGTTGGGTTTTTCTATCTTTTTTCCGTGCCTGCGCCTCTCTGGGTGGTCGGGCTGGTGCTTCTTCCGACCCCCTCTGCCATTACCTGTTACATCATGTCGCGGGAGCTGAATGGTGACCCGGATCTGGCCTCTTCGACTGTCACCACCTGTACCCTTCTGTCCCTGATTACCTTTGTTTTCTGGCTTTCTGTTTCGGGATAACCCTTATGGGTAATTGTGGATGAATGATGATGGAGGTACGCGTGAAAATGGATGGAACTGGAGAGGGTGGGGCGCTTCTGATGCAAGTGGCGCGCCGTTACGTGGCCCTGGAGAAAGCCATCCGGGAAGACATTGACCGGTTTGTGGGGCCGGTCTGCGCTCAGTGCAAGCGGGTTTGCTGCAAAGCGAGCTATTGCCGGAATACCCTGCTGAACCCCTGGTATCACTATCTGTTTGAACAATTTGGAGACGCTATTCCTCTCCCGTGGGAGCGGCGAGACCCTCCGCCCGGCCTTGGTCCAAACGGCTGTCTGATACGCGCGGGGCGATATGCCTATTGCTCCGCTTACAACTGCAAAGCGGTTCGAGTCTCTTTCGAATCAGAAAGGGCCTTTAAAGCGTTCCAAGAGCTGTCGGATCTCCTGAAGGATGTTGGGCTGGGTTTTGCCGGCAAAAGGCACCTGACTGATGTGCGTTCATGGGATGAAATCACCCTGTCACGTCTCGAAAGGCTGGATAAAAAGATCAAGGAGGGAATGGAGCGTTTTTCCGAACTCCATTCCCTCCTCTGTATGGTGAAACCGGGTGATCTCTTTACCCGGATCGTTTTTTAAAGATTATCTCAGATACTGCACGTCCCCGTGAAGAGATCCTGCTCCGACCAGACAGGGGTGATGGAAAACCCCGGCCGGAATCCCTCTTCGTTGTAATCAACTTTAATTCCTTTCAGGTATTTCCTGATCGCCTTATCAATCAAAAAGGTTACTCCCTGAATCTCGTAAACCTCGTCCGTCTCTTTTGGCTCATCCAGAGCCAATCCAAAGGCCGGGCCCGATCACCCGCCTGGGGACATATACACCCGTAACGGTGAATCCATATTATTTTTTTTCAGGTAATCCTTGATCATTTCGATGGCTTTGTCTGTGACTTCAAGCATCTAACTCCTCCTTTTTAGTAAGTGTTGCTAATATAATTATATTTCTGAGTTTGTCAACCCCTCCCCAAGGGCGTAACTCTTCCCTCTCGGCAGATGGTCTTGAATTTGTTGGCGGTATGGTAATCGCAGAAAAAGTCAGGGTCAGGCCAAATCTCCTAACCCCTTGAAATCACTGGAGCCAACGAGCGGACTCGAACCGCCGACCTGCTGATTACGAATCAGCTGCTCTACCAGCTGAGCTACGTTGGCTCGGGCATTATTTATCATAAACCACCCGGAGTGTCAAAAGCTTTATGGCGCGTTCACCGCCGCGACAGGCAAGGACAGGCGTTTTTCAACCATGTCGATAATCGGCACGGGAAACGATTTGTCTTTCAGCAGCGTGTTCACGAGTGACTGGGGATATGACCTGTAACGCAGCTTCACGATGACGCGTACCTCTTTTCGTATCCCCTTCGGGACGAGGAGGGTGTAGTTCGCGATTGCCAATCCTTTAGGCGGAATCGTGTGGTTCCACAGAAAATGATCGATCTCCCAAGGCTTGAGGGTGTGCTGTCCATTCTTGTCCACGGCATAAGCCCCGAACAGGGTGGCTCCCTGCTCGATGTCTCCGTTGTCCGTCAGTTCCCCCGAGTGATAAAAGACCCTTCCTTCCGGGTCAGAGACCCGCACGTCCAGCCACATCTGCCTCAGCCAGGGCAGAGAGGTCGGGAGATTATGTCCCGCCGCCACGTTACGGACCTTGACCTTGATCTTTAACACCTGCCCGGGGGTTACCACCGCGTCGGATACCTCGACCTCCAGGGATGCGGCTGTTTGCAACCGGTGCATCATTTCCCTGGCGTGATCCTGAAAACCGTCCTGGCGGGCCATCGCCACATTGCCCCCCAGGAACCAGTGGGGGTAAAAGGGTGTCCTTTCCGGTGTCAGGTCGGACGCGGGGCCGGAGATCACGGGCGGTTTCAGGGTACGGGCGGCTTCTACCGCCTTGTCTACCGGCATCATGTGGCAATCCTGGCACTGGATTCCCTTTCTCGCGTAAACGGAATGCTTCCACTCATCATAGGTCCGTTCGAGAGGAATGTTGCCGTGAAAGGACTGGTGGCAGTTGGCGCAGACCTTTGACGTGACGTGAAGAGAGGACCAGACTCCCTGGTGAATCTTCGAGGGGCAGGTTTCGTACGGCCCACGTTTCACCTTGCCAGGGTTCATGGTAAACGAGCCATTCCCAGGTTCTCCGTTTATCCCTTCGGCCGCTTCATCTCGGGACATGACGTGACACGCGTCACACTGGACCCCAAAGGTGGACAGCAGATCGGTATCTTCGGAAAAGATACCTTCCACGTTTGTGACGTCCCCGGTTATCAGGCCTATGGGCGTGTGACATCCGATACAGAACTTATCGATTTTGCCGCCTGTTTCTTCTGAGCCCATGGCCACAAAGGCGCGCCAGATGGGATCGGTAAAGGCTGCCGCGTGCATGGAGCCTTTCCACTGTTCGTAAATCTGTTTGTGGCAGACACCGCATTCAGGCGCCCCGGTAAAGTCATCGAGTGACGCGGGTCCCGGTCCCCCCAGGCGTGTCAGCAGCGGGAAGAACGGAAATTCCGGATGCAGGTTTTCCGGAGGAGACGGGGGTTGAGTGGCCGGATTTGGCTTTTCAGGTTGGGCCG
>WGDA01000052.1 GCA_015493505.1 Pseudomonadota bacterium
ATTTCAAGGATGTTTATTACACGGACAGCAAGGCGAAGAAGAAATACTATGCCTTAAAGGACTCAAAGGGCCTCTATATCGCGGGGCCGGCGTACGATCACAATGGAGGCGGAAGTTTCAATGTCTGGCTCGAACCTAACGCGAAGGCGATTTTCTGGATAAAGTTCCCCGCACCCGGGAATGACACGAAAAGCATTGATCTCTATATCCCGTGGGCCCTGCCAATCGAGGATGTGAAGCTCGAAAGGTAAGCAATGAGATACCGCTATTCGCACATATTTCTGGGGATTCTCACGGGGCTTTTGATTTTGGGGGCCGCGGGATTGGCATGGTGTTACAGTGGCCCTGATGATCCCGCGGCGGTGAAGGCGGCGCGGGAGGCTGTCAAACGGCTTGGGCCAACGCGTGGCGCCCTGGCGCTATCGGGAGAGGTCCTGGATATCAAAGGATTCCGCCATGAGACGATTGCGAGAAACACGGGAAAAATCAAGGGAGTTTCGGCAGAGGTAGAAAATATTCTCAACGACCTCGGAGCCAAAACCACCCAGAAGGAAATCCGGGTTTCTCTGTCTGGCGATGTCCTGTTCGACTTCGATAAATGGGAGATAAAAAAGGCGGCGGAAAAGACCCTTTACAAGCTGGTAAAAGCGATTAATGGTTTAAACGTAAAGGAAGTGCTTATCGAAGGGTACACTGACTCAAAGGGGTCTGAATCTTACAACCTTACCCTCTCCAAGCGCCGCGCGGAGGCCGTCAGGGCGTGGCTGATTGAAAAAGGGAAGCTGAAAGACCTCAAAATCATTACAAAGGGGTACGGCGAAGCCCATCCAGTCGCACCCAACACCAACCCGGATGGCTCTGACAACCCCACCGGCCGGGCGTTAAACCGGCGCGTGGAAATTTATATCACCCTTCAGGGCGAGTAGCCTTTCGGGGGTGCTAACCGAGCGCGGCGAACCCTTTCTCAAAATCGTCCACGAGGTCTTCAAAATTTTCAACACCCACAGCGACGCGGATCAGAGTGTCTTTGATTCCCGCTTTCGCGCGATCTTCCGGGGCAAAGCCGCGGTGACTGGTCGTCACCGGCTGGGTAATCAGTGTCTCAACGGCTCCAAGGCTGGGTGCCATTGCCATCAGTTCCACGGATTCCACAAATTTCGCGGCATCCAGGCCAGTTCCTTCAATTTCAAAGCTCACAACCCCGCCGAACCCCCGCATCTGATTTTTGGCCCATTTATGCCCGGGATGGGCAGATAAACCAGGATAGTACACACGACTGACCTTGGGATGGCCTTCCAGGTACTCCGCGAGTCTTTGAGCGTTCTGATTGTGCCTCTCCACGCGAATTGGTAAGGTTTTGATACCCCGGAGCAACAGCCACGCGGCAAACGGGTCCAGGGTGGGACCCAGTATCCGCATGGTTTTTCGCAACTGTTCCACAAGCGTTTCGCTTCCCGCCACGACCCCCGCGAGGATATCACTGTGTCCACCCAGGTACTTGGTGGCGCTGTGCAGAATAATGTCAAAACCGAAATCAATGGGGGTCTGGTTGATGGGGGTGGAAAAGGTGTTGTCAATAATTAGGAGGCACCCGTGCCTTTTCCCCATCTCCGCCACTTCTTTGAGAGGCAAAATGTTCAGGAGGGGGTTGGTGGGAGATTCCACGTAAATCATCTTCGTTTGAGGTGTGATGGCAGCCTCCAGGTCTGAGACCTCATGAGACGGGACCATAATGGTCTCGATGCCAAGCCGCGGGAGAAAATCGTGAAAGAAATGATACGCGCCCCCGTAGATATCCGCGACGGTTAGGATGGCATCCCCTGTTTTGAGCAGCCCGAGTACCGTGGTGGTGATGGCCGCCATGCCCGATCCAACGACGAGGGCCGCCTCTGTTTTCTCAAGGGCGCACAGGGTGCGTTCAACCGCGCGCTGCGTGGGGTTCCCATAGCGGGTATAGATATCTCCTTCAACCTTTCCAGATAGGATATCATTCAAATGTTCTGTGTCGTGAAACTGGAAAGTCGAGGTTTGATAAATAGGGGGAGCCACCGCTCCCCGATCCGGATAACCCGTGATTCCGGCATGAATCGCCTGCGTTTCGGGCCGCCAGCCCGATTTCTTTGTCATAATCAATTCCTTTCGCTCAACCTGTAGGGGCAAGCGGCCGCTTGCCCTTACGCATTACGCCTTTTACCTGATTACTCCCTACTCCCCCCGAAGATCCGCAGCAGAAAGAGGAAAAGGTTGATAAAGTCAAGGTACAGGGCCAGAGCCCCAACAATGGCGCCCCGCTGCTCCGTATCGGCGTCGATATTGTCCGGCCTCGAAAGCGCCAGGTTCTTGAGTTCCTGCGTATCATAGGCGGTAAGGCCAATGAAAACAAAGACACCGATGTAACTGATGAGGAGACTCAGACCGGAACTCTTAACAAACATGTTGACGACCGAGGCGATAATTATCCCAATCAGCCCCATGAAGAGAAATCCACCCAGCGAAGTCAGGTCGCGCTTGGTCACCATGCCATAAACGCTGCACGCCACAAAGGTCCCCGCTGTAATAAAGAAGGTTGTGGCGATGGCGGCTCGCGCGTAGATGATGAAAATCGTTGAAAGCGTGACGCCATTCAGCGCGGAATAGAGGATAAAAACCGCGCTGGCGGTCACACCGCTCATCTTCCTGACAAACCCCGCCAGTGCGACAACCAGAACCAGTTCAAGGATAATCAACCCGAAAAACACGAACGAATGGGTGACAAGGTACTGAAGAAGTGCCTCGTTCGATGCCACATAAAAGGCGATGGCCCCTGTAATGGCAAGACCAGCGGCCATCCAGTTATACACCTTTATCATAAAGGCGTTCACCTGTTCCCGTACCCGTACTTCAGAGTGTGCTAAAGCATCCATATTTTTTTCTCCTTTTTTTAATTTTGATGGTTCCCTGCTTTTGAACATGCAAAAATTTTTCAATCTCTATATTCTGCTTTTTATTTTACTGGTATCATAAATCTAAGTCAAGGATCGTGGCTTGACAACCCCTCTATAAATCATTAGAGTTTTCAAAATGGAAACCATAGACCTCCCACATCATCTAAATGAAAATGAGTCCGAGGAGTTTTCAGGTGCCATTACAGATGTTCCGGGCATTCTTGTCGGCCACGCCACCAACCGGCAGGCGAGAACAGGTTGCACGGTGGTGTTGTGCGAACGGGACGCGGTGGGAGGCATTGATATCCGTGGAACCGCGGCGGGGACGAGACAGGTGGACGCCCTCCGATCCCTGCACCTGGTTGACCGCGTCCAGGCCGTTCTACTTTCCGGAGGAAGCGCCTTCGGGCTGGACGCGGCGGGAGGTGTGATGCGATTCCTGGAGGAACATCAAAGAGGATTTGACGTGAAGATTACGCACGTTCCCATCGTCCCGACTGCGGTTATCTTCGACCTCGCCTTTGCCGAAGGCGGCTTCAGGCCCGACCGCGCCATGGGGTATCAGGCATGCCTCAATGCGGGCAAAAAGGTGGAAGAAGGAAGCGCGGGTGTGGGAACCGGTGCTACCGTCGGTAAGCTGTATGGAATATCTCACGCCATGAAGGGGGGCGTGGGAACCGCCAGCCGACGATTAGGACAGATTCTTGTGGGCGCCTTGGTGGTCGTGAACGCCTTTGGGGACGTTATCAATGAAAAAACGGGGGATATCCTCGCGGGAACGCGTGAATCGGACACCTCGTTTTCCTGCGTGGACACCAACCAATGTATGCGGCAGGGGAAAACGCCCCAGGGAGAATCCCTTTTCAATACGACCCTGGGAGTCGTAGCTACCAACGCCAGTCTGACACGCCCCCAGGCGGGCAAACTGGCGCAAATGACGCAAAACGGCCTGGTAAAAACCATCAGCCCCATCCATACCACGTATGACGGAGATGTAGTTTTCTCCCTTTCCGTGGGGGAAGAGGAGGCGGATTTAAACATCATCGGCGCCATGGCGGAGGATGCCATCAAGGAGGCCGTGAAACGGGCCGTGTTGTTCGCTGATGGCATGGGGGTTGTGCCAAGCGTCAGGGACATGAGGAAAAGCCATGGAGCAGAATGACAACATCACACGTTTGGCCCATGACCTGTCTCGATCCCGAAAAGCCATCGCGCTGACGGGCGCGGGCATCTCCGTGGAAAGCGGTATCCCGGATTTCAGAAGCGCCGGCGGGTTGTGGTCCAGGTATGACCCGATGGAATACGCGCATATCGATGGCTTTCGCCGGGATCCCGTAAAAATCTGGAACATGCTGCGGGAAATTATCCAGGTTATTGAAGGAGCCCGCCCCAACTCGGCCCACAAGGCCCTGGCGGAGCTGGAGCGGATGGGAATCCTTTCCAGCGTCATTACCCAGAACGTGGATGGCCTGCACCAAGCGGCGGGAAGCCGGCGCGTCATCGAATTTCACGGGACAAACCGTTTCCTCGTCTGCCTCTCGTGTGGCTTCCGGGCCGAGACAGCTGCCTTTGACACGCAGAACGAGGTACCCCGCTGCCCAAGCTGTGGGGCGGTCTTAAAACCCGACGTGGTCTTTTTTGGAGAGCCCATCCCCGCCGACGCGATGCGGGAAGCTTTCGAAGAGGCGAGAAGGGCCGACCTGGTTCTGGTCATTGGCACCTCCGCAGTGGTATTTCCGGCATCGGACATCCCATCCATTGCGAAGGAACACAGTGCCAGGGTGGTCGAAATCAACCTTGAAGAAACCTCCTTAACGGGAACCATCGCTGATTACCTCATCAAAGGGCCTGCGGGCCAAATCCTTCCCCAGGTAGTTTCCACCCTCAAGACGCTGCGGAACGGTGAATCATGATCCAGGTCAAACGATCAGAACTGGTCTTTCAGGGGTCATCGGCAACCGACGTGTTCGACCTGACGCCCCAGGTGAGGGATTTTGTGAAACAATCGAACATCCGGGAAGGCCAGCTCGTCGTCTTCGTGCCCGGCTCCACCGCCGCCGTTACGACCATTGAATACGAGACCGGCGTGATTGAAGATCTGGTGCGCGCGATTGAAAAACTGTTTCCCTCCGACATCCCATACCAGCATAACCTTCGATGGGGTGACGGAAACGGCTACTCCCATGTGCGCGCCGCCTTTTTAAAAGCCTCCCTAACGATTCCCGTCTCGGAAGGGAACATGATTCTGGGAACCTGGCAACAGATCGTCCTGCTCGATTTCGACAACCGGCCCAGGCGGCGACGGGTTATCCTGCACCTAATGGGGAATCCATGACCCACCAAGAAAATCAGAAAGTTGTCTTCCGCGATCTGTCGGTCTTAAAACAGGTCATGGGAATCAACAACGAGCACCTGAAGATCATCTCCGACGCCCTCGGTATCCGCCTGAACCACCGGGGGAATGAAATCACCATCCAGGGAGAAAAACTGGAAACTGAGCTTGCGGCCCGGTTACTTGAACAGCTTGGCGTGCTCGTGGAAAAGGGATATCCGCTTTACCCCTCTGACGTGGATTACGCCATCCGCCTGCTTTCGGAAAACCACAAGGTCTCCCTTGAAGAGGTCTTCCTGGACACCGTCTATATCTCCGGAAAACACAAAATCATTTCGCCCAAAAGTATCCGCCAGAAACAGTACATCGATGCCATCCGCGCCAACGATATCGTCATCGCCATCGGCCCGGCGGGGACGGGCAAAACCTACCTGGCCATGGCCATGGCCGTTTCAGAGCTGATGAAACATCGGGTTGAACGGATTATCCTCGCCCGCCCCGCTGTGGAGGCCGGTGAGAAGCTGGGGTTCCTGCCGGGAGACCTGATCGAGAAGGTCAACCCTTATCTCCGGCCCCTGTATGACGCGCTGCATGACATGATGCATTTCGAAAAGGCGGCCCGCCTGGTGGACCGGGGTGTCATTGAGATCGCCCCCCTCGCCTTCATGCGGGGGAGAACCCTGAACAACGCATTTGTCATTCTGGATGAAGCCCAGAATACCGTTCCCGAGCAGATGAAGATGTTCCTCACGCGGCTTGGATTCGGCTCGAAGGCGGTCATCACGGGGGACATCACCCAGATCGACCTGGACAGCGGGAAGAAAAGCGGGCTGGTTCAGGTACAGGATATCCTGAAAGGGATCCCGGGAATCGCGTTCGTCTATTTCACGGACAAGGACGTGGTCAGGCATCATCTCGTGCAACAGATTATCAAGGCCTACGAGCGGATGGAGACCAGGTCAGCCCGCTCTGAGCACCCCCCTTTAAAGGGAGAAACGTCTCATGGGGAATAACGGTCCCGGGAAAAGAACGGTCGCGAAAGAATACGCGAAAGGCGATCTGAAGACGATCGCGACATTCTTCACCGCCATCATCGGTAACGGCAAGGTTCAGCTCTCCGCTTTCTTTATCGCGTGCGTGGCCCTTCTGTCTTTTGTACTCTACTATTCCCCTTTCCCGCCTTCGGGACAGTTCAAGGTGGGTATGCTCGCAAAGCGGGACATTCTCGCCCCAAGGAGCATCCGCGTCGTGGACAGACGGGCCACGGCCTTCGAAAAGGCGGAAGCCCTGAAAAAGGTCCTGCCTGTCTTCGAATACGATCCGGCCGTAACGGATGTGCTGGTTAAGAGGGTCCACAGCGCCTTTGGGTACATGCGGGATTATTTCGAAGACCTCCTCTCCCTCAGCAGCGAAATATCTTCCGTAAGCAGGAAACCTGGTACTATCCAAAAGCCCTCACCGGAGCAGGAACGCCTGACCCTCCTTCTCCAGGAAGAACCGAAGAGGCGCCAGACCTTTGAAAAAATACTGGGCGTCCATCTGAAAGACAGTGAATACGCCGCCCTCAAGGCGGCCCGGTTCAGCCCCCTGCTTGAAAACAAGCTGGCACGGCTGATCGAGATTTGCAGGGGATACTGGATCGCGTCGGACCGACGGGCGCTTCTCAAGAAAAACCCCGACGGCATCATCCTGAGGAACCTTGTCACGCATAAGGAAACAACTGTCCATGACATGGGCCTGCTTTTCAGCCTTGATGACATCCGGGGCCTTCTCGCGAGTCGAGCCGGACGGATTCTGCAGGGGCTGCCCCCGCAGGAAAGCGCGCTGGTTCTTTCCATGGCTCAGCGGATTATCCAACCCAACGTCACCTTTGACAAGGCGGCCACCGAAGCCCTCAACCAGCAAGTGCTGTCGGGTGTTCACCCCGTCATGAAACAGTTTAAAAAGGGCGATGTGATCGTTCACAAAGGGCAACGGGTAACGCCCGAACAGGTGGAAAGCCTCCGCGCCATGGCACGGAAGACAACGGTGGCGTGGAAGTTTATGGATTTCCTGGGGATTCTCATCCTGACCGTCTTTATTATTCTGCTGCCTTATGATTTTTCGACAAGAAACATCAAAAAGGTCCGGCTGAAGCACCGGGACCTCATCTTCCTGGGAATTCTGCTGATTCTTTTCCCGCTCATGCTGAAATTTTCTTACTATTTCGCCTTCGCCGTCAAGACCGTCTTTCCTTTCCTCTCCGTGCGCACCCTTCTCTTCCTTTTTCCACTCGCCGCTGCGGGAATGTTCGTTCGCATTGCCCTGAACTCCGAGATCGTCCTCCTGTTTTCCATTATTTTAAGTATCTTCTGCACGATGGTTATTGATTTCTCATCCTCGTTCGGGGTGATTGTCTTCCTGATGAACCTTCTCGGCGCCGAACTCGTCTCCCGTTGCGAAAAACGCTCCAGGGTTCTCTGGGCTGGCGTAGCGGCAGGAGGCCTGGGAGGTATCCTCATTGCCGCCATCCGAATGACTCAGGGAAACTTTCTGTCTACTGCCACGGCATGGGGTGTCCTGTTTTCCGTCATTGGAGGCTTCATCGCCGGGATCGTCGTCCTTGGATTCACACCCCTGTTTGAAGCTCTCTTTGGATACACCACGGACGTCAAGCTCCTGGAGCTCGCGAACCTTGAGCATCCCCTTTTGAAAGAAATGATTTTAAAGGCACCGGGCACCTATCACCACAGTATCATTGTCGCGAGCCTGGCCGAGGCCGCCGCGCGGGATATCGGAGCCCACCCCATCCTCGTTCGGGTGGGCGCCTATTACCATGACATCGGAAAAATTAAGAAACCCCTTTATTTTATTGAAAACCAGCAGCAGGGAATCAACAAACATGACAAACTCACCCCCAGCATGAGCAGCCTTATCCTGATCTCCCACGTAAAGGAAGGGGTAGAACTAGCAAAGGCTTATCACCTGGGCAGTGAAATCATCGACATCATACAGCAGCACCATGGAACCAGCCTGATCCGGTTTTTCTACAACAAGGCGGTTGAAGCCGCGGGGGGGCAAACGGATGAGATTGACGAAAAGGTCTTCCGATACCCGGGGCCGAAACCACAGACGAGAGAGGCGGGACTCATCATGCTGGCGGATGCCGTAGAGGCAACGGCCAGGTCTCTGGAATCCCCCACTCCGGCCCGCATCACCACCATCGTGCAGGAAACCATCAACCGAATCTTTATCGACGGCCAACTGGACGAATGCGAGTTGAGCCTCAAAAACCTTCACCAGATTGCCGACCGGTTCAGGATGGTGCTGATGGCGATTTTCCACCACCGGATTGACTATCCCGCGGAGATTGGCAAGGGCGGCCAGAAGAATGAAAAGGGAGAAAAATGGCCGAAATATGGGCAGAAAACCATCAAAGCCGCCTGAACATCCATACCCGCCACCTCATAAACCTCGCCGAACGGATTCTCAATGACCTTTCGCGCCCCAAAGACGCGTCCGTTTCCATCATCGTGACTGACGCGGCGGGCATTCAGGCCATGAACCGGCAATACCTTGGCCGTGACCGTCCAACAAACGTGATTTCCTTCCCGATGAACGAGGGAGAAACCATCGCGGGTGACCCCGGTTACCTCGGTGACATTGCTATCTCGGCTGACGCCGCCATCTCGGAAGGTGAAATCTACGGATACACGCCGGAAGAGATGCTTCTTCTCTATGTGATTCACGGAATCCTGCACCTGTCGGGCTATAACCATGAAGGCGTGGACGAAATGGAAGCGAACCGGATGGAGGCCAAACAGCAGGAACTCTTTGAAGCCCTGTTGCCCGAACTTGCCAGGTATCCCCTCGTGTCATTTCACCTTTGAGGGGCCGGTCGCCCTGCTACTTGTAAAACAGGTTGGGCAGGAACAGGGAAATCTGCGGGATAAACGTCACCAGGGCCACGCATAAAAGGAGCAGCAGAATGAACGGTGCCACGGATCGCGCCACCCGCGTAAGTGGCCATTTGGTGATTCCCATGGAAACAAACAGGTTCAGGCCGAAAGGCGGGGTGAGAAACCCGAATTCTATGACCAGAACCATGACCACCCCATAATGAATCAAATCGATGTGAAACCGGTGCAGGGTCTCCACGAAAATGGGGGAAAGAATCAGCATGGCCGACACATCGTCCATGAAGGTCCCCATGATAAGAAACAGGATGTTCACGACGATGAGAAACATCCACCAGTTATGGACATACCGAACCACTGAATCCGCCACCTGCTGCGGGATTTCCTCGGCCGTCAGGAGCCAGACGAATGTCATGGCGCATGAGAGAATGAACAGAAGGGCGCCAGAAAGAATGGCGGAATCCTTCAGAACCTTCGTCAGCTTTTTAAAAGTCAGCTCTTTATAGATAAAAAACTCGACAAACAGAGCGTACACCACGGAAATCGCCGCCGCTTCGGTTGGCGTAAAGATACCGGTATAGATTCCACCCAACACAATCACGGGGAGCATCAATCCCCAAAGTCCCTCTCTCAGGATTTTAATGGATTCCGAAAATGTGTATTTCCTGTGGCTGCTCCAGCCGTTTTTCCGTGCCTTGTAAATGGTGTATCCCGCGAACACACCTCCGATCAGAATGCCAGGCCCGATCCCGGCCATGAAGAGCTTGGCGACCGACACGTTCATGACCAGGCAGTAGAGAATCATGGGGATGCTGGGCGGGATCACGATACCAAGAGACCCCGCCGAGGTTACCAGCCCCGTGGCAAATTCTTCATCGTATCCGTATTTCTTCAGGGCGGGGATCATGATGGTGCCAATGGC
>WGDA01000053.1 GCA_015493505.1 Pseudomonadota bacterium
GTCGCAGTTTATGCTATTTATAGCGCCATAATCCGGTTTCTCGCTTTCAGAAAGCGCTCAAACCCTCTTTTTCTCCTCTCTGGCTTCAAACCATGGAATTATGCTTGACTTTCCTAAATAAATGACCCCTGACTTTTTACGAGGGTGCCAAATGTTAAGATGCTGTTTTACGCTCCTACTGATTTTTACTATCACATCAGTGAGGTCATTTCAAATTCCCCATGCCTGAAAATGGGCAGGTTCCTGGTACCTCATGTGTGTTCAGCGTCTTGACTTTTACGCTTTTAATCGGTAGGTTTGCTAATCGTAATTTTGTCTTGGAAAATGGAAGAAGCAGCGAATATCAGAAAGGAGTCAAACGCCCATGAAAAAATTTGACACGGAATTCATCAGAAACCTCGCGATTATTGGACACGGAGGGGACGGCAAAACATCTATCACGGAAGCGGCCCTGTTTCTCTCGGGAGTCAACACGCGCCTTGGGAGCGTGGATGAAGGGACCTCATTGATGGACTTTGAGCCAGAAGAGATTAAACGGGGAGGCTCGATTCTCTCGTCTATCGCTAATTTTCCATGGGAAAAGCACTTAATCTACTGGATCGACACACCCGGTTATGCCAATTTCATCGGGGATACCAAGGCGTGCATGCGCGTGGTCGACGGCGCGATCGTGGTGGTTTCCGCGAATGACGGCGTAAAGGTACAAACCAATACCGTGTGGGATTTCGCCAATGAATACGAGATTCCCAGGGTAATCTTTATCAACCGAATGGAAGCCGACCGGGCAAATTTCGAGGCGACCCTTGATGACCTGAAAGACAATTTCAAAGACGTTCGGATTGTTCCTCTCATGATCCCCATCGGCAAAGAGGGAGACTTCAAGGGGGTCATCGACCTACTGACACAACGGGCCTATCTCTACCAGGATGACGCCTCCGGAAAATTCGAGACAGGGGATATTCCGGCCGACCTTGCCGATTCTGTTGCCACCTACCGGGAGCAGCTTGTGGAGGCCCTGGTGGAGGCAGATGACGAAATCATGGAGAAATACCTTGAAGGGGAAGAGTTGGCCCCAGAGGAGCTGCTGGCCTGCCTCAAAAAAGGGACGTGCGAGCGCCAGATCGCCCCGGTCGTCTGCGGATCAGCCATCAAAAACATCGGGATCTCCCAGCTTCTCGATCTCGTCATTACGGCGCTCCCTTCTCCCATTGACAGAGGGTCCGTAAAGGGGAATAAGCCTGGCACCGACGAAGAAATCACACGTGAGCCTAAATCCGACGCTCCGTTCTCCGCCTTCGTCTTCAAAACCATCAGTGACCCGTTCGCCGGAAGGTTAACGATCTTCCGCGTCTATTCGGGAAGCGTGCAGGCAGATTCCACGCTTTACAACGCCACCAAGGATGTCAAGGAACGGATTGGCCAGATCTTTCGCCTTGTCGGGAAGAAGCAGGAGGGGGTTGGCTCCGCGTCGGTCGGCGAGCTTATCGCGGTCGCCAAGCTGAAAGAGACGGCAACGGGGGATACCTTCTGTGACGAATCGGATCCCATCGTTTACGAGCCAGCGAAGCTCCCCAACCCCATGATTACCTTCGCCTTGAAGCCAAAATCCCGTGGCGACGAGGACAAGGTGGCAAACGCCCTCCAGCGCCTGATGGAGGAAGACCTGACGATCCAGCTTGGCAGGGACGAGCAGACACGTGAACTGCTTCTGACCGGCATGGGGCAGCTTCACATCGAAACCACGCTGGAGAAGATGAAAAGGAAATTCGGGGTGGAGGTGGACCTGAGCACCCCCAAGGTTCCCTACAAGGAAACGATTAAGAAAGCCGCCAAAGGCGTCATTTACCGGCACAAAAAACAGACGGGGGGGCACGGGCAGTTCGCCGAGGTCCATTTTGACATCTCGCCGCTGCCACGCGGTGGCGGATTCGAATTTGAGAACGCCCTGACGGGGATGAATGTCCCGAGAGGGTTTGTCCCCGCTGTCGAGAAGGGAATCCTCGAAGCCATGTCGGGCGGCGTGGTGGCGGGGTATCCTGTCGTGGATGTCAAAGTCCGTTTCTACGATGGGAAATCGCACGAGGTTGACTCCTCTGAAATGGCCTTTAAGATTGCCGCGTCCATGTGTTTCAAAAAGGGCGTTCAGGAGGCGCACCCTACCCTTCTGGAGCCCATCATGAAGATGGAGATCGTAACGCCGGAAGAGAACCTGGGCGATGTGATGGGAGACATCAACAGCCGGAGGGGAAAGGTCCTGGGGATGGACTCAAAGGGAAAATATCAGGTGGTCAAAGCCCTGGTCCCCATGGCGGAAGTTCTCAAATACGCCCCGGATCTCAGATCCATGACGGGAGGCCGGGGGAATTTCACGATGGAGTTCTCCCATTATGAAGAGGTCCCTGCAAACCTTAAGGACAAGATCGTCGCCCAGCAAAAGGCGGCAGAAGAGGAATAGGAGCCTCGGTTTTTCCGTCATGTCTTGTCAACCAGCGAATCGCGTCGTAGAATGAAAGCGGTGGTTCAGCGGGTCTCCCATGCCTCGGTCAAGGTGAAGGGGGAAACCGTCGCGGCCATCGGGAGAGGTGTGCTGATCCTCATCGGTATTGGCAAGGGTGATACGGAGAAAGACGCTGAATATCTCGCCAGAAAGATATCCGATCTTCGGATATTTGAAGATAAAAGGGGGCGGATACATTACGATATCCGGGGAATTGGAGGAGAGGCGATCGCTGTTTCCCAGTTCACGTTATACGGTGACTGTCGCAAGGGGCGCCGTCCGTCGTTTACAGAGGCCGAAACGCCTCAACGGGCGCGCGCTCTGTACCGACACTTTGTCACATCACTGATAAAAGCGGGAGTCCCCCTTCAGGAAGGGATTTTTCAGGAGTTGATGGAGGTCACGCTCGTCAATGACGGTCCGTTCACCATCCTTCTCGAAAGCCCATCGGACTGAAGGGAACGCGGGTGTAAACGGCTCTTTCGGAATACCCTTTTAAACACATTCTTGGGGGGGTGCCATCATGTCAAAGGCGAAAGTAAATCGGCAGCCAGCCGTGGCAGGGATGTTTTATCCCTCGTCTCCTTCTGAACTGGCCTCACAGATTGACACATATCTGAACAACGCGGATATCGCGTCCTTTCAGGGGGAAACCATCGCCCTTGTCAGCCCGCACGCCGGCTACATTTATTCCGGACAAATTGCGGCCCATGGATACAAGACGGTTCAGGGTAAAACGTTTGACCTGGTCGTGGTCCTTTCCCCCAGTCATCGCGCCTATTTCAAGGGGGCATCCGTGTACGCGGCCGGGGATTACCTGACTCCCCTGGGAGTGGCTGAAGTAGACCTGGAGGCCTGCACAGAACTCATGTCCCGGGACAGGCTGATTCAGTTCCACCCACAGGTTCACGAACAGGAGCATGCCCTGGAGGTCCAGGTTCCTTTCCTCCAGCGCGCCTTAAAGAGCTTTAAACTCCTCCCCATCGTTATGGGAACCCAGGATATGGATACATGCGAGCGCCTGAAAGAGGCCCTGCTCCCCGTCATCAAAGGGAAAAAGGTGCTTGTCGTCGCGAGTTCGGACCTTTCTCACTACCACACCGATCAGGAAGCACGGGCGCTCGACCGTCACATTATCCAAGCGGTGGAGCATTTCAACCCGGAGGCGTTGAACCGTGTATTGAGCGCGGGAAAGGCCGAGGCGTGCGGAGGGGGCCCCATCATTACCGCCATGCTGGTCTCGGCCGCCCTGGGCGCCAACAAATCGCGTGTGCTCGCTTACGCCACGTCGGGTGATGTCTCCGGTGACTACCAGGCTGTGGTTGGCTATCTTTCCGCCGTGTTCTACCGGGATAATGGCTCCGGCTCGGGGAAAAAGGTCGGGGTAGACCTTGGCCTCACGGAGGGTGAAAAAAGGACCCTGCATACCATCGCGCGGGACGCCATTGAAAGCGCCCTGTTGGGGAAACCTCTCCCACCCCTGCCGCCCCTGACGCCAACCCTTGAAGAATATCGCGGCGCCTTCGTGACCCTGACGAAACATGGCAACCTTCGGGGATGTATCGGCCTCATCCAGCCCGTCAAGCCACTTGCGGCGTCCGTTCAGGAAATGGCGGTTGCCGCCGCCTTCCAGGACCCCCGCTTTCCCCCGCTTTCCAAGGAGGAATGGCCAGAAATCGAAATAGAAATCTCGGCCCTGACGCCTTTCAAGCAGATTCGGGACTTCTCCGAAATCGAAATCGGGACTCACGGGCTGTACATCCAGAAGGGGCCATTCTCGGGTCTGTTGCTCCCGCAAGTTGCCACGGAATACGGGTGGAACCGGGATGAGTTCCTGGAGCAGACATGCCTCAAGGCCGGACTTCCACGCCATGCCTATAAAGACCCAGACGCAAAAATTTATATCTTTTCAGCGGATATCTTTTAATCGGGGGGAAAATGGCCAAAAAAAATACTCATCGTAGATGACGACACCCTTTTTCGGGAGATGCTCTCAGAGGTTCTGAAATCAGCCGGTTACGAAACACTTCAGGCAAAGGACGGAGCGCATGGGTTATCCACCTTCAAGGAGTCACACCCTGACCTCATTGTGTCAGACATCCGTATGCCTCGAAAAAACGGGATCGAGATGTCCATAGAGATCCTGCGCTCTTCCCCCCAAACGCCCATCATCTTTATCAGCGGGTGGTACAATCGGGAAAGGCTCTACGCGGAGGGGCGTGAATACGCGTCCTTTCTGAAAAATGAGACTTTCCGCCCCCGATTTCTAAAAAAGCCCTTCCACGTCTCCCAGCTTCTGAACATGATACAGGAAATTCTCGTTCCCGGGGAGAACGATCAGGCAGCCTGATATCCCTTCAGTTCAGAGGGGCCTCTGACTCTTATCGCGTTGGGACGTTTTACAGCATGATTTCGATATCGGCGTTCTCCCTTGCCTTTTTCAGCCACTCGTCCAGGCGTTTTTCGGACTCCTGCTGATAAAGGATTTTCTCGATTCTGTCTTTCAGGTCCTTGAAATCGTGTTTTTTTGCCACTTCGATATCCAGAACCTTGATGATATGAAATCCGGATTTCGTTTCGATGACATCTG
This sequence comes from Pseudomonadota bacterium, assembly GCA_015493505.1. Lineage (GTDB taxonomy): Bacteria > Desulfobacterota > S145-22 > S145-22 > S145-22 > S145-22. The sequence goes on from WGDA01000053.1 coordinate 5,088, forward strand.
AAACGCCGCCCTTTTTCAACTTGAAAGCGGCCTCCGCGATGGGCTTCATCAGGTCCTTCCGTTGAAACCATCCCAAGTCTTCCGACGCCTGTACCAGAGGGCTGTTGCTGTATTCCTTCAAAATGGCTGAGAAGGGTTTGCCCTTGTACAGTTCAGCCTCGATCCGCATAATCAGGTTCTGGCGCTGCAGACGCTTGTCCTTGGGCAGGTCTGGGGGAGCCGGAACGAAAATCTGGGCGATTCTGACCTTCTCTCCCCCGGCAAATTCGCTCTTGTGTTTTTCATAATACGCCTTTACCTGATCATCCGTGATGGTGATATGGCTCTTGATGGCAAAATTAAAGAATCGTATCCGTTCAAGCCTCTCCTGCAGGGCTTTCCGGTACTCTTTCACCGACAATCCCTTCGCCTTGAGAAATTTGGCGAACTGTGCGTCGGTCATCTTGTTCCTCTTTTTAATCGAGTTATACGCGGCATCAACCTCCCGGTCCGTAATCCCCCTTCCAATCTTTTTCAACGCGTTTTCTATCAGGATTGTGGAAATCATCTGCTGCAGGAAGAACTTCTGGGCCTGCGGATCGTTGATATCCAGCTTCCCAAACTTTTCCGGGTGCTCCAGCTTAATCACTTTCGCTTCCCGTTTCAGGTCCGACAAGGTAATAATCTGATCATTGACAGTCGCCACGATGCGGTCCACGATCCTTGCCTGCGCGGACGCGCAGAAGGCGAACAAAACTATCAGAATCATACTCACCCGTTTAAGATGACCGGCCATAAACCTTTCTCCTTTCCTTGACGGCTTCGTAAAAAACCCATTTTTTTAGTTTAACACGGTTTTTTTCAGGATGTTTTCGCGAACAACCACCCGCGTCTTTTCCTTCAATACCGAGATCCAGCGGGCCCTCTCGTCTTCCCGCTTCTTGTTCCAGAGCCTTTCAGATATCTGGGGCGCCGCCTCTTTCAGCGGCAACAGCTCCGCGTCTTTCACGCCACTCAGCATCAGGATGTGGTATCCGTATGGCGTATGGATGATATCACTTATTTCACCAACTTTCATCTGCCTCACAATCGCGAACTCCTGTGGAAGCTGGTCATCACGCCAGTATCCCAAGTCTCCACCACGGCGTCCCTCTGGTGAAATCGAATAACGTTGGGCCAGTTTCATGAAATCCTCTCCCGCCTTGAGCTTTTTCCGTATCTGTTCCGCCATCTGCAGAGTTGGCACGACAATCTGAAAAACACGAAAACGCATGGGAATCCGGAACTCATTCTGGTGCGCCTTATAGTAGGCGCTGATTTCCTCGGCCGTTGGCTTCGGAACCTCCTGAAGGTGCCGTTCAAGGACCTTTTTAATCATCAGGTCCTCTTGAATCTCTCTTTTCCACTTGGAAGGGGTAGTTCCCAGCCTGGCAAGATACTTTGGAAAGTCCTTCCCATAATCCCCCGCGACGGCCTGATAAAAACGATCGACCTCTTTATCGCTGACCGTCACCCCTTCCTTCAGGGATTCTTTCAGTAGCAAGCGATTTTCAATCAATTTTTCCAGAAGCGCTTTCTTGAGTTCGAGCGGTACAGGTGTTTTCTGGCCTTCGACGGCCTCTGGCGGCGAAACAATCTTTTGATAATACCGGATCAGGTCCCGCTGGGTGATCGCGGAATCTCCCACCTTGGCGATAACCTTGTCCTCCCTCTCGCTCTTCTTCCTCTTTTGGCAGGAAATGGCAAAGCAACAGAAAAAAACAAGGCAACAGGCGATCACGCCCCTTTTCAAAGCAATCTCTCCACTCTTTTATGAAAAATCACACGAACAGGTATCTATCCCTCTTGCCGTTTCTCAGAAAATTTACCCGTTCCCTCGGAAATTCCGGTCCGTTCCTTTCCTGTTTGGGAAAATTTATCACAGGCAGTTAGTTGCTTCAAGATGAGATAAATCTTCTTCAGGTATCCTTCAAACTCCGCGGGCATTTCGGTCCGAACAATCAGTTTCTGGGACGGCGACAGTCGGTATTGCCTGGGATCGCTCTGGAGCAGGGTGACCAGCCGGTCCCGGTTCAGTTCACAATCTTCTGAAAAGCTGAGCACCAATTCACGTTCTTTTCCATAAAGTTCCGTCATGCCGCACGCAGTCAGGCGAACCTTCAGGCGAACCGCGTCCAGCAGGTTCTTCGCCTCGATCGGGGGCGCCCCGAAGCGATCCTTCAGCTCTACTTCAAGCTCGTCAATTTCCTGTAAGGTTTCAGCCCGGGACAGGCGCCGATAGAACATGAGCCTCAGCCCCATCTCCGGGATGTAGCGTTCCGGGAGAAGGGTTGGGAATGGCAGTTTCAGGTCGGTTGCCGCCTCCGGTTCTGTCCATTGTCCTTTGAGCTTTTTGACCTCTTCCTCGATAATCTTCGTGTACAGCTCAAACCCCACCTCGGCAATCCGCCCCGATTGCCGCTTGCCGAGAAGGTCCCCGCCTCCGCGCATGTTCAGGTCCATCAGGGACAGCTTGAAGCCGGAACCCAGGCTGGAAAACTCCTGGAGGCTCTGAAGCCGTTTGATGGCCTCCCTGGGCAGAAGGGCACGGTGGGGAATCAGAAAATAGGCGTACGCCTGCCGATCGGAGCGCCCAATGCGTCCCCGCAATTGATAAAGGGTGGAAAGGCCGAACTGCTCCGCGTGATGGACAAAAAGGGTGTTGACATTCGGGATGTCCACGCCGGACTCGATGATGGTGGTGCATACCAGCACGTCTATCTCGTGGCGCATGAAGGAAAGCATCACCGTCTCCAGCTCTTTCTCCTCCATCTGCCCATGCGCGTACACCACCGTGGCCTCAGGCACCAGGTCCTGGATCAGGGCCGCCATCTTTGAAATGGTCCGGACGCGGTTATGCACAAAAAAGACCTGTCCGCCCCGGGAAAGCTCCCGCTCGATTCCCTCGATAATAATGTCCTTCCGGAACCGGGCAACCTTCGTGACAATGGGCAGCCGGGCCCGTGGGGGGGTGTTGATCAGGCTGAGGTCCCGCAACCCAGAAAGGGACATCTGAAGGGTCCTCGGAATCGGCGTGGCGGTCAGCGTCAGCACATCCACCGTGCCGGACAGCTTTTTGAGCAGCTCTTTGTGCGTGACACCGAAACGATGCTCCTCGTCAACGACAAGCAGACCCAGGTCACGAAACTTGACATCTTTCTGAAGCAGGCGATGGGTTCCGATCATGATATCCACGCGTCCTTTCGCCAGGTCAGTGACAACCGATTTCAGCTCGGAGCGGCTTCGAAAACGACTCAAAAGCTCGACCCTGACGGGATAGGGAGAAAAGCGCTGCGAAAAGTTGACATAATGCTGTTCCGCCAGGACGGTCGTCGGAACGAGAACCGCCACCTGTTTTCCTTCCATGACCGCCTTGAAGGCGGCACGCATGGCCACCTCGGTCTTACCGAACCCCACATCCCCGCAAACGAGGCGGTCCATGGGCGTCTCGGAGGCCATATCCTCGAAGATGTCTTCAATTGCCCTTTTCTGGTCGGGGGTTTCCTGATAGGGAAAGGCGGCCTCAAACTCTGACAACCCCTCCGTTTCCCTCTCAAACGCGTGGCCTTTGACCGCTTTTCTCAGGGCGTATAGCTCCAGAAGCTCCCGGGCTGTCTTTGCCACGTCCTCCCGAAGTTTCGCCTTTCTTTTCTCCCAGGAAGGGGTGCCCAGGGTATCGAGGGGCGGAGGGGTATCCCCTGACCCCACGTATCGTTGAACCCGGTCAAGCTTGTCCACGGGAACCAGCAGCCTGTCCCCCTTCGCGTATTCCATCTCGAGAAATTCGCCCCGCTTGCCCAGGACCTCCATCGGCTTGAGCCCCCGATAGAGGCCGATTCCATAATCCAAATGAACCAGCGGGTCTCCGTCCCTGAAAGTCGCCACATCCAAAAGGCGCCCCTTCCCCTCGCCAGGCCTTTCAGGCCTGGCTGTCCTTGTCCAGGGGCGCTGCCGGGTAATGAGTGCCAGCTTTACCTCGGGAAACACGCACCCTTCCGGGAGCTCGCCGATCACGACACCTCTCCTCGAGGGCGCCTCTTCCTGACGGGAAAGGGCCGGCATGGACGGCAGGGAGAGGTTCTCTGCCACCAACCCCGCTATCAGTTCCTTCCGTCCCTCTTCCGAAGGCTCCGCTACCCACACCTCATAACCCACGTCATGGAGCTGGCGAATCTCCCGCCCGATAACCGGTACGGACCAGAGGGGGCTTTTCAGGGATTTTGCCTCCTTGGGATAAAAAGGCGTGCCCGCAAGGGCGCGACGCTCGCGCGGCGCCTCACGCTCGGACACGCTCAGACCGAAATTCACGTGTGGCCGGGAAAAGAGTTTCTCCTCGAGCTCCTCGAGAAAAAGGAACAGTTTCTCCGGAGGGGGTAGGACCGGGTTGGCTCGACGCGCCTTTTCGTACCGTTCCCGTGTCCGGTCCAACGCGCGCGAGACGTTCGTCCGGCATTCCTCGGGATCCCAGAGGATCACGGGCGATCTTTCAGGAAGATATGAAAAAAAATCGGCGCAAAGATCGAAAAGGTAGGGGCTCAGCCAAAGACGGCTCTCGAGAGCCCCTCCGGCCTCCAGGTCGTTGAGGATTCTTCGCACCAGCCGCTTGCCCTCACGGGGCATCTGAAGGGCATAGAGTTTTTCGCGAATCTCGGGAAAAGGCAATTGGGGATACAGCTCCTGAACGGGCCCCACCACGGCCTCGGACACGTGCCGGACGGTTCGCTGCGTCACCGGGTCGAAACAGCGCAGGGAAACAACCTCGTCCCCCTCATACTCGATTCGAACGGGAGCCTCCTCGAGAGGGGAATAGACGTCCAGAACCCCTCCCCTTACCGAGAAATCCCCCGGAAGTTCCGTCGAAACACTCCGGGTATATCCCCGCGCGATCAGCTCCCTCAGGAAAGGCTCCATCTCCAGGGACATGCCCGCTTTCAGGGGAATACGCCCTCCCAGCAAGGCATCCCTTGCCACCAGCCGGTTCACCAGGGCCTCGGGAGTCGTGAGGAAGATGGCGCGCTGTCCTTCCGCCAGCGTGGTCAGGGCCGCCACACGGCACGAAGCGACACGGGGGTGTACCCATTCATCCACGTAGGGGGTCAGCTCCCAGGAGGGAAACGAGGCGAAGCCCGGTGCGGAATGGGGCGCAAACAGGGAACCGGTCAGCCGCCTGATGGCGGACAATTCCCCCCTAACCCGTTCCCGGACCTTGATGCTGGGCAAAACGACGACAACAGGGGCCTCCAAAACCGCAGAAAGGCCATGGATAATCCACGACCTGGCAATCCCCCTGGTCTTTATGAGCTGAAGGGACTCCCCTTCCCGAAGCGCCGCGGCCGCCGATTCGATCTCGCGAACCCATCTGCCAAGCCCTGAATCCCTTTCCGGAGGGGGGATTTCATCCTTTATATTCGCCATCAACGCCACTCGCCACCAAGCTTTCTTCTGAGAAGATGAATTTTATAGGAATCCCGGGCAATGAGCAAGGGATCCGGCAGACACCGAGGCCGGTGGTTGCGTCAATCATGAAAATCTGCTTTAAAAGGGCCATGAATCTCTATGCCTGGATCATTCTCTCCGCCCTGCTCGTGGAATATTTTCTGAACCTGGCGGCGGATCTGCTCACGCTGAAAACCCTCAATCCAAACCTGCCGGAGGAATTCCAGGGATTCTACGACGAGGTGACGTACCGGAAGTCACAGGAGTACACGCGAGCCAGCACCCGATTCGGGATCCTCACCTCCACGATTCAGCTTGCGGCCACCCTTCTTTTCTGGTTCTGCGGCGGGTTCAATGCCCTGGACGTCTGGGTGCGGTCGTTTGGGTTTGGCCCCGTTATCACGGGGTTGATCTATATCGGGATACTTCTCCTTCTTGTTGGCGCCCTTTCCCTCCCCTTCCATATCTACCAGACGTTCGCTATTGAGGAACGCTTTGGTTTCAACAAAACCACCCCAAGAACCTTCATCCTCGATCTAATCAAAATCATCGGGCTCTCCATCGCCCTTGGTGGCCCCCTGCTGGGAGGCATCCTCGCGTTCTTTCAATACGCGGGCCCCAACGCCTGGATCGCGTGCTGGGCCGTTTCCGCGGGTTTCATCCTTCTCGTCCAGTTCATCGCCCCGACCTGGATCATGCCACTGTTCAACAAGTTTCAGCCTCTCGAAGAGGGAGAGTTGAAGTCACGCCTGATGGCCTACGCTCAAAGTGTGCGCTTTCCCCTCGAGGGAATTTACGTCATGGATGGCTCCAGACGTTCCACCAAGTCCAACGCCTTTTTTACCGGCTTCGGAAACCACAAGCGCATCGCCCTTTTTGACACCATTCTGAAAAACCACACGCCCGAAGAAATCCTGGCCATCCTCGCCCACGAAATCGGGCATTACAAAAAGAGGCACATGCAATTCGGCCTTGTCGTCAGCATCGCTCATATGGGAGTCATCTTTTACCTTCTCTCCATCTTCCTGACACACAAGGGATTGTTCGACGCCTTCCACATGCGGCACATGTCCATCTATGCCGGGCTCATCTTTTTCGGGATGCTCTATTCCCCCGTTGAGCTGATTCTGTCCCTTTTCCTGAACGCGCTTTCACGGCGCCATGAATATCAGGCTGACCGCTTCGCCGCGGAGTCCACGGGCCTCGCCGACACCATGATTACCGCCCTGAAAAGACTGAGCGCGCATAACCTTTCAAACCTGACCCCTCACCCCCTTGACACGCTCCTGCGCGCCTCCCACCCGCTTGTCCTGAAACGCATTAAAGCGCTGCGTCAGATCGCGGCATCGAAACCCCGGCGGAAGGCCCAATCGCCACCGCCGCTCCCTGGTGAAATGTCGCGGGAGACACAACCCATCACGTAACCAACCCCTCATAAAGGAGAAATTACCATGGAATACCCACCATTCTTTGACGAAATCGAGCCCATCGTCCTGGTGGACGAACTTGCGAAATTCGTTGGTGTCAACAGAGACGGCATTATCGAAATTACTTATCTGGACATTGTTAAAATGGCCGGGCACAGTTGCGCGGTTGTCAGTGGCGCTTATCTCTCCGCCTTGAAAGGCCTGAAGGCGCTTTACGGCCAGGAAACCCCAAAACGGGGCGAAATCAGGGTAGAGCTCCGAAACGCGCCGGATGAAAACAACGCGGGCGTGACGGGAAGCGTCCTCTCAAACATTACGGGGGCGGCGGAAAACGGGTTTGGCGGTCTGAATGACGGAAAATTCCGCCGAAGAAACCTCTTGTTTTACAGTGCTTCCATCAAGACGGACATCCGCCTCACGCGACTGGACACGCGAAAATCCGTTGGAATCAATTATCGGCCGCAGCGGGTGGGTAACCCGGCAGGCCTGTTCAAAAGCGCCTTTGGTCCGGATGCTGATCCGGAAATGACAAGAACTTTCCCGAAACGTTTTCAAGAGATGGTCAAGGCGATTCTTCAGAACGCTGACAAGGTCATTGAAATCGTGACGGAATAGCGTCAAGGCCCGCGCCCGGGTTTAAAAAAACAGGATTTCAAAAAGAGGTTTTACCCTTTCTTCGCGCGAATTTCATTCCCCTCCATGAAATTCTTATCGGGATCACTATTTTTTCAAAAACGCGCTTTTCCCTTGACATCATGACTTTCTGTGATATCCTATATTTTATAGAACACTATTTTATTAATGGAAAGGAGGGTAACATGCTTGTCAAAGAGATTGAGCTTTTTGGTGGCATCTCGCCCGCGGTTTTAAAGGAGATCGCGGACATCTGCACTGAGGAGAAATACCCCAAGGACACAGTGCTGTTCGAAAAAGGAGACAACGCCGAAAACCTCTATATCCTGAAACAGGGTGTCCTCAACCTCCAGATCAAGGATGGCGGAATCCTCACATTCAGTCTCTCCGAAAAGGGGGACATCTTCGGATGGTCAAGCCTGACGGAATACGGCCAATACACGGCGTCAGGGGTCTGCGCCTCGGATATTGAGGTCCTCAGAATCGACCGGAACAAGCTGGAAAAAATATTCAAAAAGCATCCGGAGGTTGGCTATATCGTCCTGAAGCGGCTTACCAACGTGATTTCCAAAAGACTGCTGACGGCATATCGACAGCTTCTCGCGGCGAGAGGTCAAGACCATACCACCACTTCTCCTTCATACGGGTAAAAAGGGAAGCCAACGCGAAACCCCTGAAAGACAAATCGCGTCTCGTAACGGTGATGCACTACTTTTAAAGTGATGGCAAACACCCGCCGGGGAGAGGATTTACAACCGTTCAAATAAATTCAGAGATTTCTCTGAAGGGCTTTCTCTGAATATCGGGAACGACGGCGTCCTCGGCGGGATACCCCGTCACGAGAATCATGAAGGGTTTCTCGTTTTTGGGGCTCCCTCCGTCACCTTGACAAGTCTCCTTCAAAAAAATACAAAATGCCCATGGAAACGAAGAAAAATCCCGCCCCACCCTCTTTCGGCGTTCTGGAAAAGAAGCGTTATTCTGAACAGGTCTCACAGCTTATCTATGAAAAAATCCTGAATATGGAATTAAAGTCGGGGGAAAAA
>WGDA01000054.1 GCA_015493505.1 Pseudomonadota bacterium
ACTTCCACTATCTCTGGTACACTTATCTCCAACTTCATGGCGCTTCTCCTTTCTTAGGGTTTCTGTTTCTTTCATTACCCAAATCCTATTAGGAAAAGCGCCTCCTTTCTACCCCTTACCCCTTTTTACACAAAATTTTATACACTACCAATAAAATAGACATTTTAAGGAATGCCGTTCTTAAATATATTGAAATGAATGGACATTTAGATAAAATCTATCCCTTAAAGCTTGAGGAAAAGGGGTTTCTTACTTCATATTTCGGTGGATTTCCCCAAACACACCCCGGCCTAAACTGGACGAAAAACAGTTTCTGGGTAGGAAACATGGATCACACCTATGCGATAGGTTATTACCCTTCCGACTTCAAGCTTGCCGTTTATCTACAGAACAGATTTTCTTCCGAGATAGAAGATGTATATTTTCCTTTTCCAGAGGTGTTTAACGTGGTGATAGGAGAAGAAAGGAACTCCATCGGTACAATTATCCTCCAATTCAAACTGAAACGTTAGAAAAATTTTGCCAGCCACTTGTGGTGGTCAGGCCCATTAAGCGTGGGTGTCACTTTAGCGAGCCGATATTGACAAACGGGGATCGCGAGAGAAATAATAAAAACGCCATGAACGTGCAGCCGATTCTGGTCAACCCAACCTTGGGATACCGTTTGGACCCCGGTGAGCCGGGTGTCCTGAAGACCAGCAGCGCGCGCGATAGTACGAGGGCTGTGACTTCCCAGGAGCTTCATAATATTTACCGGCTGCAATCCAAAGCTCTCATGGAGGGCAGAATCATCGTTTACGCGAACATCGCTTACGCAAAGACCTTTTCCGGATCATACCTCGCGACGACTTCTGGTTTAACTACCGTTGTCAGCATGCCAGGTCCTCAGTTTCTTTCTAAAATCCGGCAGCAAGCAAAGACTGGTCAAGCGGCTTCACCCGCGTCGCTTGGCAACAATAACCAGCAGCGGAAAACAGAAAACTCCGCAAAGATCGGCCAAAACGTGGAATTACTTTCCCAAGGTATTCCCGCAGTTTCCAGCACGGCACTTTTAAGAGAAACTATGAACATCCTTGCCGCCATACGCGAGATTGATCACAAGCTATCAATGGAAGGGAATAGAGATTTTACCTTGCTGCAAAAGCGCGCGCGAGCCCTTCAGGCCTTGATGGATATTGAACGACAACGTTTTTCCCGGGGCGAAAACCAGACAAAACCAACCGGTAAGTTTTCCATGATTGATTTAATGATTTGAACGCAGGACACGAAAGAGGGATACGAGAGAAGGGGAGGCATGGGGCGGGGATAATCAATTTGGCCGCATGTGAGCGCGGATAGACGCGGATGAAAAAAGCAAAAGGGGAAGATAAGAAGTCAAATAAAGACCTGACCCCTTCAGGGGGCCTTTCTCCCTTTCACCTTGATGCTCACGATGGATCTGGCAATATCCTCTGCTTCTTCCGCTGACAGTCCGAGGTTTTCCATGAGTGTCTTGGTCGTTGGATCGGGATCATCAGATGCCATTTTGAAGGGCGTTTCATTGACGATGTCAATATCCGTGAACCCAGCGCTTTTGATGGCTCCCATGTAATCTTCCTTGAGACTGGCACCGGCCACGCATCCCACCAGGGCATCCATCATCTCTTTCGCGGGTTCCGGCAGGATTTTCAGCAGGACGATATCGGACACCATGAAACGTCCACCAGGTCGCAGCACCCTGTAAGCTTCCTCAAACACCCTTTTCTTGTACGGCGACAGGTTGATCACGCAGTTGGAGATGAGCACATCCACGGAATTATTGGCGACCGGGAGGTTTTCAATCTCGCCAAGACGAAACTCAACGTTCGGGTAATTTCCCCTGGCGGCGTTTTCCCTCGCCAGGCTGACCATGTCCGGGGTCATATCCACGCCGATGACCTTCCCGGTCGGCCCGACCTTTCGCGCAGCGAGAAAACAGTCCAGGCCTCCCCCCGATCCCAGGTCCAGGACGACCTCGCCCTCTTTGAGGGATGCAAGGGCGGTGGGGTTGCCACAACCCAGCCCCATGTTGGCATCCTCCGGAATGGACCGGAGTTCTTCCCGTGAATAGCCCTGTTCGATGCTCAGGGTTTCGGCCGATTGTCCTGACCCGCAACAGGAGGAAACGGGACCACAGCAGTTGCCCCTGGTTTGCGCGATTTTCCCGTACTTTTCTCTTACGGCTTTTCTCACATCTTCCATTCGCTTTGCTCCTTTTTGGTTAGGTTGTTAAGTTTCTCCTACAATCTGCTATTATTCCAGAAATATGGAATAATTAACACAAAAAAATTTACGTCCCTTCCCCGCTAAAGTTATTGATTCCGGCGCAGCAATCCTTGAGCAGAAATTCCAGAACGGCATTGATGACATCATAGTTCACCCTGCAGCGGAGTATCCGCCCCTCCCGAGTCTGGCTGATCAGGCCGGCGGATATCAGATGGGCAAGATGGTGTGAAAGCGTTGACTGTGGAATCTCCAGATAAGCCCGGATTTCTTTGACGGGAAGCCCTTCCGGCCCCGCCTTTACCAACAGGCGAAAGGCGGAGAGCCGTGATGGATTCCC
>WGDA01000055.1 GCA_015493505.1 Pseudomonadota bacterium
GGATAAAAGTTATTCAGCGCTGTATCCTCATGACCACCGATCCCGGGGACCTTGTCCTCGATCCCACCTGCGGCTCCGGTACCACGGCGTATGTGGCGGAGCAGTGGGGCCGCCGGTGGATCACGATCGATACCTCCCGTGTGGCGCTGGCACTGGCCCGCGCCCGCCTCATGGGGGCCCGTTACCCCTATTACATCCTTGCCGACAGCCGCGAAGGCCAGCTCAAGGAGGCGGAAATCACCGGCAAGGCCCCCTCCGAAGCGCCGACGCGAAACGACATCCGCCAGGGGTTCGTCTATCAGCGCGTGCCCCACATCACCCTCAAGTCCATCGCCAACAACGCGGAGATCGACGTCATCTACGAGAAGTGGCAGCCAAAGGTCCAAAACGCCCTGGATCGACTCAACCGGGCCCTGCGTGGACACAAAATTCCCTTCAAGGTCACCACCGGTGGTCGGGAGGGGAAAGAGGTCATCTTCGACGCCCCGAACGACGCTACCTTCACCATGCCCAGCGGCGAGGTCGTCAAGGCGTACGAACTGGTGGAATGAGAAGTGCCGCGGGAGGCCCCGGACGACTGGCCGCCGGAGGCGAGAGAACCCCTGAGGGATTTTTGGAAGGCCTGTATCGCCCGCCAGAAGGAGATCGACGCCTCCATTGCCGCCCATGCCGACTACGAATACCTCTATGACCGGCCTTACGAGGATAAAAAGAAGGTGCGGGTCGCCGGGCCGTTCACGGTAGAAAGCCTCTCACCGCACCGGGTCCTCACGGTGGATGAAGGCGACGAACTCATCGACACGGTAAAGGATTCGGGAGACAGCGGATACGGGACGGAACGTGACTTCAATCAGATCATCCTGGAAAATCTGAAGATTGCCGGTGTTCAACAGGCTCACAAGGAAGACAAGATCGACTTTCTCTCTCTGACCCCCTGGCCTGGGGAGTATATCTGCGGGGAAGGGCGCTATCTCGAAGGAAACGACGAAAACGGCGTCCAGAAGCGTGCTGCCATATTCATCGGGCCGGAATTTGGAACGGTCACGCGCCCCGATCTGGTCGCCGCCGCCCGTGAAGCGGCGGACGCCGGCTTCGACGTGCTGATCGCTTGCGCCTTCAATTACGACGCCTACGCCTCGGAGTTCGAGAAACTGGGCCGGATTCCCATCCTCAAGGCCCGAATGAACGCGGACCTGCACATGGCGGGCGACTTGAAGGGCAAGGGCAACCTGTTCGTCATCTTTGGGGAACCGGACATCGATATCATCGAAGTGGGGGACGGTCAAATACAGGTCAAAATCAACGGCGTGGACGTCTTTCATCCAACACCGGGGAAATCCGCAGCGACGGCGCGGACGGAATCGCCTGCTGGTTCATCGACACCGATTACAACGAGGAGAGCTTCTTCGTCCGCCACGCCTATTTCCTCGGCGTGAGCGATCCCTACAAATCCCTAAAAACTACCCTGAAGGCCGAAATCAACCTGGAGGCCTGGGAAACCCTCTATTCCGACACCTCGCGTCCCTTCCCCAAACCCAAAGAAGGCCACATCGCCGTGAAAGTCATCAAGCACCTCGGGGACGAGGTCATGAAGGTGTTTCGGGTGAAGTAGGCTGATTGAAAAAAGATGACAATGGTTATATTATGATTGTCGGTTGAAGCATTATCATAAACCAGGAGAAAAAACACATGCTCATCGAAAAAAGCATTGTTGTTGTGGCAGATGGTTGGAATCCTAGAATTTTTACCGCTGACTGGTTAAATACCCATACGTTTGTCAAGGATTTCGAGACAGAGCTTGTCACACCCCCTCTTTCCGTCGCCAGCTCTCCCAGATTCAAACTGATTTGCGAACCTCGAAAACTTCAACTATCTTTGAAAGATCCGGCGAATGACGGCATAGATGAGTTAGCAAGAATTGTCAGGCCAATCGTAAAAAAATTTCCTGAAACAAAATACACTGCCTTGGGCGTCAATTTCAAAGGGCGAATCGACTTTCCTTCCGAGGAGGCGGTATTTGATTTTATCAAAAAATATGTTTCCGTCGGGGCAATTCCGGAATTTTGCAAGGAAAATGATCCTTCATTAATGGTTATTGTCCATCTCATCCGAGAGAATATTTTGGGAAGCCGTTTAACGATTAAGATGTTGCCGGCCATAGAAGCCAAATCCCACCAATACGTTCTCATTGTGGATTTTAATTTTCACAATGACCTTAAAAAACCGGATGACATCAAAACGAGACTTGGGAACGCATCAAGAAAAGAACAAAAGAGCTTAAAGATTTTGGAGGGCCTAAAGCGTGCCTCAGACTGAAAGCTTTTCTTCCATAAATCATTCAATAATTCCAGTTTTATACCCATTGGGTGAGGAAACCGCATTGAAACATGAAATCAAAGAGTCCTCCCCGGCATATTCAGCAGGTTCAGTTCAGCAAAATTATAAAATTTTGATGTTAGGCCTGGACTCAAATCCTCTATTCTCGGAAACAACCGAGGAAATCTACCCTCAAAGCAGTGTTAGTGAAACTAAGAACATACTTCTTGACGCCACCGAAAATCTTCTTGCTGATATTTTGCAACAAACTGAAGATGAATTACAACAATTTATTGACGCACTAAAATCCATTTCAGATTATATTTCCGCTAAAGAAATACTATATGACGATAAAGAAGATCTGCTTTCGGAGTTAGAGGAAATCGCCGAAGAGTACAGCGTTCCCAACTGGGACGGCTACGAGGCCCTTCCCATAGAACCTCAAGCCCTTGAATTAGCTAAAAAGTTCATTAACGCTTTACCAGAGGACCTCCCCCTCCCTGAAACGGCCCCTGAGCCGGATGGCTCTATTTCCCTTGACTGGATTTGGTCCAAGGATCGTGTGTTTTCCTTGAGTGTCGGCAAAACCTATGAGCTGTCCTACGCCTGGATAGACAACGAGGATCGAGGATATGGCGTTGCGAAATTTGATGGCGAAACCGTGCCTAAACGGGTAATTGATTCTATTCGTGGCTTTATGTCGTGAGTTCCAGACTGCCATCTGGCCTTCCTGAAGCGGTTCTCGATGAGGAAGACCTTGCGCGCTTTATCACTTCCTCGAAACAGTTCAGTACAAACGGCGTAAAAGCAGCGGCGCTTTTGCCCAACAGAAATGGGGAAACCTCCGTTTTTCGACATGGCAAGCATCCATTATCCGACCTTTGGGGTCTGGCTGCTCAAAATATCCAAGATAGAAACGTCCATGGCGCGGCTATCTTTAAGGCCAAAAGTGTCAGAAAAACGGAGCTCGAGGTTATCGCAAAAGAACCGCCGCCGCGACACGCGGACATCGTAAACTGGCCAACCGGTGCATTAGGAAAAGCAAAACAAAAACAGATAGCCCTTTTAATCGCTCGTGAAGCAGAACTGATCTTGAAGTAATCTGACATGCAATTTCTTATTGCCGACACTTTCACCGAAAGCCTCGCGAAGCTGACGGGAGAGGAACAAAAGGCTGTCAAAACCACGGCCTTTGACCTGCAGATGAATCCCGCCAATCCAGGGATGAAATTCCATAAAATCGACAGGGCAAAGGACCCGAACTTCTGGTCCGTCCGGGTCAACAACGATATTCGCATCATCGTCCATCGCACGTCTTCAAGCCTCCTCCTCTGTTACGTGGATCATCACGAAGAGGCCTACCGATGGGCGCAGAGGCGGAAACTGGAAACGCACCCCAAAACCGGCGCGGCCCAGTTAGTGGAAATAAGGGAAACCGTTCGGGAGGTCCCTGTTTACCAGGTTACAGAGCCACATGAGAAGTTCAAGCCCGCAAAACCTCTTTTATTCACCCATGTCTCGGATGAAGAGTTATTGCAGTATGGCGTTCCACCGGAATGGCTCGACGAGGTCCGGCAGGCGGATGAAGACAAGATTCTGGAACTGGCGGAACATCTCCCCAGTGAGGCGGCGGAGGCCTTGCTGGATATTGCCGTGGGCGTCACGCCACAGAAAACAAGGGCCGCTACTGGGACAGATCCCTTTGAGCATCCGGACGCGCAGCGCCGATTTAGGGTAATGAACAACGTCGAGGAACTCAAACAAGCCCTGGAATTCCCGTGGGAAAAATGGACAATCTTTCTGCATCCGGCCCAACGGCAATGGGTTGAGTACAATTTCAATGGCCCCGCCCGCGTTTCGGGTTCGGCCGGAACGGGAAAAACCATCGTGGCCCTTCACCGCGCCGTCTATCTCGCACGTAAAAACCCTGAAGCGCGGGTGTTGCTTGCGACATTTTCGGATATCCTGGCGAATAGCCTCAAGACGAAACTACGACGCCTCATCAGCAGCGCCCCCAAGATCGCTGAACGTCTGGAAGTCCACGCCATGAAAGAGATCGGCCGCAGGCTTTACGAGCTGAACATCGAACCGGCGCATATTGCCCCAAGAAACTTGATACAGAAGCTTCTTGTTGACGCCGCGAAAAAACTCGAGGAAGAACGTTTCAGCCCTCACTTTTTAATCACGGAATGGGAACAAGTCGTTGACGCGTGGCAGTTAAAATCATGGGAAGAGTATCGTGACGTGAAAAGACTCGGGCGTAAAACCCGCTTGCCAGAAAGCAGGCGAGTCGTGCTGTGGTCCATCTTTGAAAAGGTTCGCGCGGAGCTGAATGACCGGGGGTTGATAACCTATGCCGGCCTTTTTGACAAATTGACAATCACCGTGAAAGAGAAAAACCTCATCCCCTTTGATTTCGCGGTCATAGACGAGGCCCAGGACATCAGCGTCGCACAGTTGCGGTTCCTGTCGGCTTTGGGGGCAGATCGGCCAAACGGCCTTTTCTTTGCCGGAGACCTCGGCCAAAGAATCTTTCAACAACCCTTTTCATGGATGACATTGGGTGTGGATATTCGTGGACGCTCACGAACCCTGAGAATCAATTACAGGACATCCCACCAAATCCGGATGCAGGCGGATCGCCTCCTACCCCCTCAAGTGTCTGACGTGGATGGGAATATTGACGACCGGCGGGGGACTATCTCTGTTTTTAACGGTCCCGAGCCGGATATAATCATATATGACACCCAAGAGGATGAGATCGAAAGCGTTGGTCAATGGCTTTCAAAAAGAAAAAGCGAGGGGATTTTGCCACATGAAATGAGCATCTTTGTTAGATCCGAAGAGGAATTGGAGCGGGCCCGGCTGGCGGCCGAAATGTCGAAACTCCCCTATAAAATTCTCGATGAAAGCGTCACGACCATCAGCGGCCATCTCTCCATCAGCACGATGCACCTGGCCAAGGGCCTGGAATTCCGTGCCGTCGCGGTGATGGCCTGTGATGACGAGGTGATTCCCTCTCAAAAACGGATTGAAACCGTCGCGGATGACGCGGACCTTGAAGAGGTTTACAACACCGAGCGCCATCTCCTCTACGTCGCCTGCACCCGCGCCCGCGATCATCTCCTTGTCACAGGCGTCGATCCCGCATCGGAGTTTTTGGATGATATGAGGATGAAGGGTTAAAGCTAATTTATGACTCTAATTGAACGGTTATTTGAATTAGCAAAAGAGGGTTTATGGGGACAAATAATTTTTATGCTTATTTGTTTACTTTTAGGTGCGTTTTTCTCAGAATTATTTCATTTTTTGTTTGTTAAGATTATAAAAAAAACATTCATACAACGTAAGTTAGTCTACTTTGTAATTTTACCGTTAATATTATTATTTATTTTTTTTCTAATCTTTTATAATCCAAATCGAGAAATAATTACAATACCAATAACGACGGATACTTATCATGTAGGGAAAGAATACAAAAAAAATTATCCAGTCAAAAAAGAGGGCGGATCAACAGAATATCATTTCACTGTATTTTTAAAAAGAGTGCCTTATGAGGTAACAATAGAAATTGAAACATATGACGTAGACAATATAAATGGATGGGTAATAGTCAACAACAAGAGGATTGGAAAATTTGATGTATTCCAAAAATGGAAAAAGAACATATTTGTAGTTAAGGGGGATAATTTTAAGAAAGGGAGAAATATCATAACGATAAAATCCAATGTATGGGCTGATGGTGAAATAGAAGACTTTCTATTCCGTAATCTTAAATTGATTGTGGTGTACTAAAATGCTTTATTATAAATACTGTAATTCTGATGGATTCGACATCCTACTCAATTCAAGGCTTAAAACGACAAGAGCCAGCGAGTTCAACGATCCTTTTGATTTGGCCTTTGGTATCGACTTTGAAGAAACTGGTTCGGAAAAAATCGAACCAGGACTGACGAAAAAGTGGATACTTGAGTCAATTGAGAAAACAATGGATTCTCTAAATGAAAAATTTGGAATAGCTTGTTTTTCAAGGTGTCCAGACATCATTCAAATGTGGTCTCATTATGCTGAAAATCATAGAGGAATCGTAATAGGGCTGGAGGAAGACGAATTCGTAGGAGATAGAGCAAAACTGGTTGAAGTAAAATACAGAAAAGACATGGTTATGCTCCCTTATACGGCTTCGATACCAATGAGTAAACAGGTTGAGAAAGAATATGAGAAGAGATTTAGAATTGTTATGGGAAGAAAAGAAAGCGGCTGGAGTTACGAGGAAGAAGTTCGTATCTATGCAGAATTGAAAGAGCAAGACAAGGATGGAAATTATTATGTGGAAATTCCCCCTTCATCGATCAGAGAAATATATTTAGGCCTCAGGTCTCCTGAAACTTCAGAAATAATCGCCAGGGCGCTAAAACAGAAAAAAGAATTCCGGCACCTCAAGATTTTCAAAATGGAAAAGTCGACAAGAGAGTATAAGCTAATCCCCCGGCTGATCAACACATAAATATGTCATAAAAGGTTGAACTATGGATGAAGTCACCACTTACCATCCCCCCTGCACCATCACCCCGCGTATCGTGAGAGCGATAGCGGACATCTGCGAGGTCATTGGCCGCCTCGGCGCCATGGAAGATACCACTCGGGGGCTTTGGCTTCGGCGAATCAACCGCCTCCGCACGATTCAGGGCTCGCTTGCCATAGAGGGAAACACCCTTTCGCTGGAGCAAATCACGGCGATTCTTGAAGGCAAAAGGGTTATTGCTCCCCCACGGGAAATACAGGAAGTCCGCAACGCGATTACGGCCTATGACCGGTTGCCCCGATGGAACCCGGAAAAGGAAGCCGATTTTCTGGAGGCGCACAAGACCCTGATGCGAGGTTTGCTCGACTCCGCCGGGTGCTACCGTCAAGGCGGAGTGGGCATCATGGCACGGGAAAGGGTTATCCATGTGGCGCCATCGGCAAAGCGGGTGCCGGCGCTGATGCGTGACCTCTTTGAATGGCTGAAAGCAAGCGAACATCACCCCCTTGTCACAAGCGCGATCTTTCACTATGAGCTCGAGTTCATCCATCCCTTTGAGGACGGTAATGGACGCATTGGGCGTCTTTGGCAAACCCTGATCCTTTCCCGCTGGAACCCGATATTCACGGCGGTGCCGGTTGAAAGCATGGTTTACAAAAGGCAACAGGACTATTACGAGGCCCTGGCCCAAAGCACGAGCAAAGGGGATTCTTCCCCTTTTGTTGAATTCATGATGGCGGCAATCCAGGAGGCGCTGGCTCAATATACCACCCCCCAAGTTACCCCCCAAGTCGCACGATTGCTTTTCGTCTTGAAAGACGAAATGTCGCGGGGGGAGATTCAAGCCGCGTTGGGCCTGAAGGACCGCAAATCCTTTCGCTCCCGCTATCTCGCCCCCGCCCTCAACGCGGGTCTGATCGAGATGACCATCCCAGAGCGGCCCAACAGCCGCCTGCAAAAATACAGCCTGACCGAAAAGGGCCGGCGGTTTGTTCATGAGTTGCAGGAAAAAATAAAAATATGGAAGTGTGATGGTGTCAGATAATCAAAAACACGTTACCAACTTTGGGGCTTATGAATAGATGTTCCAGGGATAGGATCAGGAAGTTGTGATGATGCAAGAACCCCTTTCCGGATACGTTTTACAAAATTTGTATATCTCATGAGCTCTTTTGAGGGATGGGTTTTCCCTGGTATGATTAAACCAATAGTTTTTCCATGTTGTTCCTTAACAATGCGTAGCGATTCTGCCAGATCACTGTCATTTGAAACGATCACGGCGCAGTCATATCTATCAAGCCAAGAATCATTTAAAATATGAACTGCAAGATTAACATCAGAGCCTTTTTCCTCTGTTTTTATAATTTTTACAAAACGTTGTTGTTCTGACGGTGGTTCAGCAAGAGGAGCAGAGATAATATGGCTTAGGAAATGGCCATAATAAATTGAAAGTTCGGGAATGAACTTTTGAATAGCTCGTAAGTAGGTTTTTTGTCTAAGAGGTTGTTTGGTGTCTATTTTTCCCGACACAAGCGCTGTAAAATATTTTATGGCAAGGATTTTATTTTTAGGATCAAGTAACTGAATGAGCAGTTTTTTGAGATCCAACCATTTGTATGGAGTATTTTTTAAGGCCCGGTAATAAAGATTGAAACCGTCGATGTAAATGTAGGTACGCATATTTTTCGTATAAAAAAGCAGGGGTCACTTCCGTGACCCCGCGCCCTGGGTCGAAACCACAGGGGATGTTAGACCCCATTTCTGAGACCACTTATTTTATAATTCTTTAGTTTAAAAATGTCAAGGGAAAAATGAAAATTGTAGAGGATAAATTGGGATCAGGTCTTAAAGTTTGCAATTTTTCCTCCCTTCCTCATCTATTATCGATTTCTTACCAGGTAGAAAATCGGTAATTCCTTTTACATTTTACATTTCACATTTTACTTTTTACTTTTTTCATCTGCGTTCATCCGTGCACCCCAGTGAAATCCGCCTGTGTCTGACCGCTTCGCGGTATTTCACCGGGTAAGAATCCGTGTCCTAACTTACCCCCAAAGTCACAAAAACCAAGGCGGTAGAAGTAACTTACTATTTTCTTTGATCTTTTTGCCTTGGCGTTCTTGGCGCTTTCGCGTGAGTCCTATGTTTTTTTGATTTTCATCCGCGCTCATCCGTGAAAATCCGTGTCCGAATTTAAATCCCCCTTGCACCATTACAGCTATCATACTGAAAGGTGGTGAAAAGACATGTCATGAGGTTTTCTTAAAGGGGCAGCACGACAATCGTTTTATATGCTGGGAGAAAAGCTCTTGTAAAATATCGCGACACATCACGACACGGATTGCGACAGAGAATTAGGAAGTATCGGGTATGCAAAGGGAATCCTGTCCATCCTGTCAGAAAATTATAGGCTTTTGACCTTTGTCATTTCACAATTTACTGCTTTTAATCTGCGGCTGCAGTTTTTTTCAATCCGCGTTCATCTGTGTTTATCCGTGTCCCACTATTCTTCATTACCGATTTCTTACCAGGTAGAAAATCAGTAACTACCCATTACGGCCCCCATTTTTAATTGTTAGAAATTCTTACTTACTATTGACATAATTTCTTTCTTGTTATAACTAACAGTCAAAGGAGGTATGGCAAGATGGATAATTGGGGGGAAAGAATCAAAATCATGAGAGAAGAACGGGGTATGAGTCAACAAGATTTGGCAAAACTGTTGGATGTTTCACGTCCGACGATTACACAGATTGAGAAAGAAAAGAGAAAAATCACAGCCGAAGAGCTTGTTAAACTATCCAAAATATTTGACGTTTCTGTTGAAATCCTCCTGGGATTAAAACAAGAACCGGAAATTGTCCTGCCCGACAAAAAAGATCAAAAAAATACAGTGAAACCTGCCATGAGAATTAACGTGCCCCAAAAGAACTTGACGAAATTCAAAGAAGTACTACTCTATGTTTTGAACAAGGTAGGATCAAAACCTAATATTGGAGAGACTGTACTCTACAAGCTCCTTTATTTCATCGATTTCGACTTTTACGAAAAGTATGAGGAACAATTAATCGGCGCAACCTACATTAAAAATCATTACGGCCCTACTCCCGTGGAGTTCAAAAAAATCGTTAAAAAAATGATGGGTGAGAAAGAAATCGTTAAAGTAGCAGATACCTACTTCAAATATCCACAAACAAAGTATTTACCACTGAGGCGGGCTGATCTGAGCAAGCTCATGGCCTATGAAATTGAGGTAATTGACGAGGTATTAAACAGGCTTTCAGACATGAACGCGTCTCAAATTAGTGAATATTCTCACGGCGATGTCCCTTGGCTAACCACGCCGGATCAGGAAATTATTGAATACGAATCCGTTTTTTATAGAACACCTCCCTACTCCGTAAGGACCTATCGTGAAGACATTTAAACATGTTACCTGTCTACCTGAATTCAAAAGTGACTTGAAAAAATTGTCTAAAAAGTTCCGAACCTTGAAAGAGGATTTGGAAATTTTTGTTGAAAAACAGCTTTATCTCTACCACAAACTGAATGTTGATAATAAAGGGATTGTTCCCATCTCGGGTCTTGGAATCGAAACACCACGGATTTTCAAGGCAAGGAAATTTGCCTGCAGATCTTTAAAAGGAAAAGGCGCGTTTTCCGGCATACGCGTGATTTATGCTTATTTCACTCTTGATGACAAAATAGAGCTGATCGAGATATACTTCAAAGGGGACAAGTCTAACGAAGACCGTGGAAGAATACACAAAAATTACCCAAAAAAGAGAAAACAGGTTCACACATCCCCCATTTAAAGCGCCCAATTTTTACTCAACCCCGACCGAGCCCAGTCAAATTTCATTGGGCAGACAGGGCAAGGAGCCGCGGCTAAATTCTCTTTCTTTTATCCGTGGTTTCTGGACAGGCACAGGCGCCCTTGACCCATTTATAAAAACATGTCATAAGCAGAAAAATTTTTAAACCATTGCATGGAGTTACCCATGAAAAGAAAATTTTTGATTTTGCTGATGGCAGTTTTCGCCATTTCGCTTTTTTGCCCCCGCCACCTTTTCGCCCAGGTGCCCTCCCCCATCCCGAAGGAGAAAAGGGAGGTGATTCTTAAGCTGATGCGTCTCACACACAGTACCCGGCTGGCCGATGAAATCAAGGCACGGGTCATCGGGGCGTTGAAGCAGTCTTTTCCGGATGTGCCCGCCAGTTACTGGAAGAGCCTGGATAAACGGATCGATGTGCGAGAACTCCTGAATTCCTTCATCCCGATTTACGCGAAGAATCTGTCTCTGGAGGATTTAAAGCAAATCGTTCAGTTTTATGAATCACCGGCCGGCCAGCATTATCTCGCCGCCCGGAAGAAGATGGTGGCCGCGTCCATGGAAACAGGAAAGAAATGGGCGATGGGCTGGATTGTCCAGGTTTTCAAGGAGCTGAAAGCCAAGGGATATAAGCCGAGAGGGAAACATCCCGGCATAAAAGGCGACGCGAAACACTCTCCCAACTCCTGATTAACGGATTGCCTGAACGATGAATCGGTTTTCCTGGGGAGAGATTTTGATTGCCCTGAATACGGTCGAAGGTATCCGCGCCTCACAGCTTTCGACGATACGCAAGGCTTACGACGAAGATGGCCCTCGTGTCTTGAAACACCCAAATCGCCTGTCTGAGAAAGCCGGGTTGAGCCTGAGACTGGCCAAGCGCGTGGCTGATATTGATTATGAGCGGGTCATTGTCGATGAGCAGCGGGCGGCGCAGACCCTGGGGCTTCAGATTCTGACCCTTGAAGACCCCGGTTATCCACCTCCACTGAGGCATATCTACAGCCCACCACCCGTTCTCTATATGCGGGGCCGTTACTCGGAAAAGGACGCTCAGGCCCTCGCCATCGTGGGGGCGCGCCAGGCGGATTTTCGGGGTAAAAGCCTTGCCCGAACCCTTTCGGCGAGCCTGGCGAAACGGGGCCTCACCATCGTCAGCGGGCTGGCCCGTGGTATCGATACGCAGGCGCACCAGGGAGCCCTGGAAGCCGGGGGGCGCACAATCGGTGTGTTGGGGTCTGGATTCGACCATTTTTACCCCAAAGAAAACCGTGAGCTGGCGGATCAAATCGCCGCGCAAGGGTGCGTGTTTTCGGAGTTCCCCTGTTCCTGGAGGCCGGAACCCCGGAATTTCCCTCGTCGAAACCGAATTATAAGTGGTCTTACCCTCGGTGTGGTAGTCGTTCAGGCAACCCGAAAAAGCGGTTCCCTGATTACCGCGCGACTGGCCCTCGAGCAAGGGAAAGAGGTCTTTGCTCTGCCAGGCCCCCCGGAGTCTCCGCTCAGCCACGGCTGCAACACCCTCATCAAGCAAGGGGCGATCCTGGTGGAGAATGTGGGGGATATATTGAATGAACTTTCCATCCCCCACCAGGCTGAAGAGGCTTCTCCCGCACCATTCACCCCGGAGTTATCAGGTGTGGCCGCCAGGCTGTTTGAGCATCTCAGCACCGAACCTCTGCAAATCGATCAGCTCTGTGAAATGAGCGATGTGGACCCGAAGGACGCGTTACCGGCGCTTCTCTCTATGGAATTGATGGGCCTTGTCATGCGTTTGCCGGGTCAATCCTTCGCCCGTAAGATAACCAACCTTGGAGAACCATCGTGAAGAACGCTCTTGTTGTCGTGGAATCCCCGACCAAGGCCAAAACGCTTGGCCGCTTTCTGGGGAACTCTTATCAGATTCTTGCCACTTACGGGCATGTCCGGGCCTTACCAAGCAAATCGGGCTCTGTGGATGTGGAGAACGATTTTGAACCTCGTTACGAAATTATCCCAGAAAAAAAGCGGCACATTGACCGTATCAAAAGGGCGCTGTCCAAGGTGGACACCCTGTATCTCGCAAGTGACATGGACCGCGAGGGGGAGGCGATTTCTTACCACCTGCTTTCCTTGCTCGGCCTGAACGGAACCGGTCGGAAAAAAAAAATAGCGGTTCACCGGATCGTCTTTCACGAAATCACGAAGGAGGCCATAGAAGCGGCGATCCAGTCTCCCCGGGACATCCTGCGGCCGCTGGTGGACGCGCAGCAGGCACGCGTCGTGCTCGACTATCTGTATGGCTTTACCCTGAGCCCGCTGCTGTGGAAAAAGGTTCGGACCGGCCTGTCGGCAGGCCGCGTCCAATCGGTCGCGTTGCGGCTGATCTGCGAGAGGGAAAAAGAGATACAGGCCTTTACTCCCAAGGAATACTGGACGATTCAGGCGAAATTTCAGAAGGGAGAGGGGTCTTCCCCTTTTGAGGCGGAGCTGTTCCGGTTTCAGGGGGAAAAGCTGAAAAAGTTCGACATCAAAAAGGCGGAAAAAGCGGAAGAGATCGCCGCCTTTCTGAAAGAACGTTCATATCACGTGGCGGGCATTTCACACAAAACCACGCGGAAGACGCCCCCGCCTCCCTTCATTACCAGCACCCTGCAACAGGAAGCCTCGCGAAGACTGAATCTTTCCCCCTCCCGAACCATGCGCCTCGCCCAACAGCTTTACGAAGGGATCGACCTGGGGCAGGGACCGGTTGGGTTGATTACCTATATGCGAACCGACAGTGTCCACCTTGCGAAGCAGGCGTTAAGCGACGCGCGCGACATCATCCTGAAGAAATTCGGTGAGCCATACGCCCTTCCGCGGGCCCGCGTCTATAAGAACAAGGTGAAAAACG
This sequence comes from Pseudomonadota bacterium, assembly GCA_015493505.1. GTDB lineage: Bacteria > Desulfobacterota > S145-22 > S145-22 > S145-22 > S145-22. The sequence goes on from WGDA01000055.1 coordinate 13,550, forward strand.
CTCAGGAAGCCCACGAGGCTATCCGCCCGACGGATCTGAAGCGCACGCCGGAACAGCTTGCCTCTATCCTTTCACCCCAGCTTTTTGATCTGTACAAAATCATCTGGAACCGGACCATCGCTTGCCAGATGGCGCAGGCCCAATGGGATACCCAGACTGTTTTAATCGATTCCGAGGACGGCAGCGCGCAATTCAAGGCTACGGGCAGCCACCTTGTTTTCCCGGGCTACCTGAAGGTGTTAGAGGACAACGGGAAAGAGGCCTTACTTCCCCCACTGGAAGAAGGCGCTTCTCTGAAGCTCACGGCCCTCGACCCTGTTCAGCACTTCACGCAGCCCCCGCCTCGTTACACGGAGGCCTCCCTCATTAAAACGCTCGAAAGCTATGGAATCGGCCGCCCATCCACGTACGCCTCCGTGCTTCAGACCCTGCGAAGCCGTGATTACGCCCGCCTCATCCGACGGGCCTTCGTGCCGCAGGAGACAGGGATGATTGTCAGTGACCTTTTGACCAAGCACTTTTCCCATTACGTGGATTATCAGTTCACCGCCCAACTTGAAGAAAAATTGGATGAGATCGCGAAGGGGCAGATGTCCTGGAAACCCTTGATCCGTACTTTCTGGCAGGATTTTTACCCGTTGGTCAAGAAGAAAGAGGAAGAGCTGAAACGCTCCGATATCCTGACAGAGAAGATGGATGAGGCTTGCCCCGAGTGTGGTAAGCCCCTCGTCATTCGCTTTGGCAAATATGGACGGTTCATTGCCTGTTCCGGATTCCCTGATTGCCATTATCACCGTCCCCTTGAAGAGAAGGAAAAGGAAGCTCCTCAGGAGACAGACCAGGTATGTGAGAAATGTGGCCGACCCATGGTGATTAAAAAGGGGCGGTATGGCCCTTTTCTTGCCTGCTCGGGGTTTCCCGAATGCCGAAACACCAAGCCCTTGAACAAGAGGGAACAGAAAAGCACAGGTGTTCCCTGCCCGGAGTGTCATAAAGGAGAGCTACTGGAACGGAGAAGCAAGCGGGGCCGTACCTTTTACAGTTGCAGCCGTTATCCGACATGCAAATTTTCACTCTGGAACCGCCCGATTGCGGAAGAGTGCCCGGAGTGCCACGCCCCTTACCTGATTGTTAAAAAGGTGGGGAAGACTGTTTACAAATGCTGTCCTGAAAAAGGTTGCGAATATCGGGAACCCCTTGAAAAGGAATCCTGAACCTTTTTAAACACCTTGACACCATTCGGCAGATATGATTAACTTCGCAAGCTATAAGGAGGAAAAGAAACGATGAAACGAACGTATCAACCAAGTAACACGAAAAGAAAGAGAACGCACGGCTTTCTCGTCAGGATGCGCACGCGCTCCGGTCGGGCTGTGATCAACCGACGTCGCGCGAAGGGAAGAAAACGGCTTGCGGTCTGAGCCCTTCAAGATGCCTCGGGAGACGTTTAAAAAGCGGGAACGCATTACGAAACGGGCGGATTTCATTAGACGATACTCGGATGACATCGTGGTCCATACCCGCGCGTACAGGATGATTTTCAAGCCTTCCACGCTTCCCTACAGCCGCCTGGGGATCGTGGTCACGCGAAGAAACGGAAACGCTGTCTTCAGGAACCGGGTCAAGCGGGTTCTAAGGGAGGCGTTTCGTAAGAACAAGACTCGGATTCAGCCACCAGCCGATGTTATTGTCATCCGCGGGAAACTCCCGGGCGACCCAACCTTTCACGAGGCGGAAGAGAGTTTTTTGACGGCGATTCACCGCTACGCCGCCACGAAAAACGCAAAGGATACCGACGCAACTGCATGATTAGAAAACTTGCTGTTTGGGGATTAACCTTTTACCATCAGTTTATCTCACCGTTTTTACCCCCGTCGTGTCGGTACACCCCAACATGTTCCGAATATGCTATTGAAGCCATTCAGCGCTACGGCCTCTTTCACGGGGGATACCTGGCGGTTCGCCGGGTCCTGCGCTGTCACCCTTTCCATCCCGGTGGGTACGACCCCGTTCCCTAAATTTCATGAGGTACACAAGTGGAAAAACGACTTATTCTCTTTATTGCCCTAACTTTTATTGTTTTGCTTCTATATAACCAGATATTTCCCCCTCCAAAGCCTAAAAAAGTCAAGACGAAGCAGCCCAAACAGACGGTGGCTCAGGCCAAAAAGTCTGCTCCCAACGTGTCACAGAAAAAGGTGGAAAATCAGACGCCAGCCACCAAGGCCACGCCACCCGAGAAACAGTCTCCTCTCGTCATGGCAAACGTCAAAAAGGTCGTGGTGGATACCCCGCTGTACCATGCTGTGTTTACCACCCTGGGGGGCCGGCTTCTATCCTGGAAACTGAAAAAGTATAAAGACGTGATGGGGCCCAAGGGGAAACCCATTGAGCTGATCCGTGCCGTACCCCCCGATTTGCCTTTGAAAGGAGGTTTTTACCGTCCCACGAGCGCGATTGTGGACACCATCCCCATGCACGTTTCCAAAGAGACGCTTCTCCTGCATCAAGGGGCCCCCCCCGCTGGTCTGGTTTTCACGGGGGTTAAGGACGGGATACGATTCACCAAATTTTACCGCTTCTTCCCGGACAGGTATGAGGTCATCGTCAACTGGACGCTGGAAAACGACACGCAGCAGAAACTCGTGGGCGACGCCGTTCTGTCGCTCATCAATAAACCTCCTGTCATCAAAGAAAAAAGCAAATACGGGAAACATGATTTCAGCGCGGATATCATGAAAGGCAGCAGTGTTGTCCGCAAAAAACTCAAAAAACTGAAGCAGCCCCTGAGCATTGAAGGGGACATCAAATGGGCTTCTTTGAACGAAAAATATTTTGTTGTCCTGCTCGCTCCGGAAAGCGGCGCCTTCAACATGGTCAGCCTGAGGAAGGTCGGTAACGCCCTTGACGCGGGAATCAAGGCTACCTCCGTGGTCCTGGACCCCGGAAAAGACGTGAAGTTCAAGTTCAAGATGTATAATGGGCCAAAGCTCCTTACCAACTTGAAACACTTCGGGGATAACGCCGACAAGGTCATCGATTACGGCTGGTTTGGTATCATCGCACGGCCCCTGATGCAGTTCCTGAACCTGACCCACCGCTACACACACAATTACGGCATTGACATCATCATCCTGACCATCCTCATTAAAATCATCTTCTGGCCTCTGACCCACAAGAGCTACAAGTCCATGGCTGACATGCAGAAATTGCAGCCTCTCATGCAAAAACTTCGGGAAAAGTACAAGGACGACAAGGAGCGTCTCAATCAGGAGATGATGCAGCTTTACAAACAGCATAAGGTTAATCCCCTCGGGGGATGTTTGCCCATGTTGTTGCAGATTCCTGTCTTTTTTGCCCTGTACAAGGCGCTGCTGATCTCTGTTGAGCTCAGGCATGCCCCGTTCTTCTGGTGGATTCAGGACCTCTCCGCAAAAGATCCCTATTACATCACCCCCATCATCATGGGGCTGACCATGTTTATCCAGCAAAAAATGACTCCTTCCACCGGAGATCCCAAGATGGCGAAGATGATGCTGATCATGCCCATCATCTTTACGTTCATGTTCCTCAATTTCCCTTCGGGACTCGTCATTTACTGGCTGGTAAACAACGTCCTTTCGATAGGCCAGCAGATGTACACAAACAGAAAGCTTGCGCACGGGAGATAGAAAAATGGCAGATGTGATAGAAACAGAAGGTAAGTCGGTCGAAAACGCCCTGGAAAAGGCATCTTCCGAACTGGGTGTCGAGAAGGAAAGCATCACCTATGAGGTGCTGGAAGAAACAGACCGAAGCTTCATCGGTATCGGGATGGGCAAAAAGGTCAAGATTCGTGCCATGGCCAAAACCCCCGAAACGGTAGCGGAGACGGCAAAAAAGACTTTAAGCACCCTTCTCGACCTCATGGAGGTCAACGCCGTGGTGGAAATACAGGACAAGGCCCTGATGGAAGATGACATGATTCACGTGTTCCTTGAAATCATCGGGGATGGATCCGGGCTGCTTATCGGCAAGCATGGTGCCACCCTCGACGCCTTTCAGCATCTCGTCAACAAAATCATCAATCGGCGTTTTTCCGGTAGCTGTAACGTCCACGTGGATACCGAAAACTATCGCAAAAAGCGGGAGGAATCGCTCACGCAGCTCGCCCGGCGCATGAGCGAAAAGGCCAAAAAGACCCGCAAACCGGTTTTTCTCGTCCCCCTGAGCGCCAAGGATCGCAAAACTGTTCACATGGCGCTGAAGGAAGATGCCGAGATCCACACGAAAAGCACGGGGGAAGGCCCCATGAAACGGGTGGTCATCATCCCATCCAAACGGGCGAGCGGAACGTCCTTCAACTAAAGGGGCGCGCGGCCCATGACCCTTTATGAAGGGTTGGATCCAACCGAGACTATCGCGGCTATCAGCACCCCTGTTGGGGTAGGGGGGATTGGTGTCATTCGCCTTTCTGGTACGAAGGCACATGACGTTGGCAAGGCCATCTTTACCCCCAAATCTCACACAACTGCCTACGGGCACCGCAAAATGGTTCTGGGCGACATTGTTGACCCTGAACGCTCTAAAATCGTTGACGAAGCTTTTGCCATATTCATGTTCGCTCCCCAAACCTACACGCGGGAGGACATGGTCGAAATACAGTGCCATAGTGGCCGGGTGGTCCTGGAACGTATTTTAAAGCTGGCCCTGCAGCATGGCGCCCGGCTCGCCGGGCCGGGGGAATTTACCCTCCGTGCCTACCTGAACGGCCGTATTGACCTGACCCAGGCGGAAGGGGTGATTTCCGTCATCCAGGCCCAATCGGACGCCTCCCTCGCCATGGCGCAGCGGCAACTACATGGCCGGGTCCGGGGCGTGATTGAGTCCCTCCTCGCACCCATCCGCGAAATCCTGACATTCATAGAGGCGGACCTCGACTTCTCCGAAGACACAGGGATGGATTTCATGGATACATGGCAGGACACCTGGGGGCGCTTCCGACAAGCCCTCTATCAGGAAATCACCCGTCTGATGGAAGGCTTCGCCACATGCCAGATGATACGTGAGGGGGTCGAAGTGGCCATTGTCGGTCCCCCAAACGCGGGGAAATCGTCTATCTTGAACCGATTTGTGGGAAAAGATCGGGCCATTGTGACGGAAATACCGGGAACTACCCGTGATTTCATCGAAGAAGGGATTCTGATACAGGGGATTCCCTTCAAAATCGTGGATACCGCCGGGCTCAGGGCTTCTGAGGATCCCGTTGAAAAAATAGGGACAGCACAGTCCCTTCATAAGAAAAAACAGGCAGATATCGTGCTCCTTGTTATCGATGGAGCCCGGCCTCTTCGCCAGGAGGAGACCCGCCTTCTCAACGAGGTAGTTCCCCGCAAGACCATCCTGGTTCTGAACAAGGCAGATCTTCCCTTCAAGGTGTCCCAAAATGCCCTCCAGGCGCATCTCCCTGAAGGGGTTCCCGTAGTCGAGGTTTCCGCTAAGACAGGTAAAAACTGGGAGGCGCTACTGACCCTGCTCCTCCAGAAAACCCAAGCCGTCAATCAACCCAGTAAACTGGATACGCTCATTCCCATCAACCAACGGCATTATCAGTTGTTGAAACAAGCGAAAGCAGCGCTTCAACGCCTTGACGCGGGACTTGCCGAGGGAGTTGAAGAGGTTTTCCTTTCGCAGGACCTTTGGGAGGCAAAACACGCCCTTGAATCCATCCTGGGGACACACTCGAACGAGGATATCCTGAGCGAGATCTTCAGAAACTTTTGCGTCGGGAAATAGGATTGTTTCACGTGAAACATTCCCCACCTCATATCCTTTTGGTCAACCCCTGGATTACCGATTTCGCGGCGTATAACCTCTGGTCCCGCCCTCTCGGGTTGCTCGAGATCGGGGGGATTTTGAGAGACGTCGGCTTCCAGGTCTCCCTGATAGACTGCGTGGACGCCGAAAATTTTTCCGTCACAGTGCCGTTCTCGCCCAGGCTAACGCGTTACGGGACGGGCAAATTAAGGCGCACGCCGATTGAAAAACCTGGGATCCTTGCCTCTGTGCCCCGTCGATACTGCCGCTATGGCATCTCCTTTGATGATTTTTCCAGCCGGCTGGCTGCCTTACCACCCCCCGACCTGATTCTGATCACCTCCATCATGACGTACTGGTATCCAGGTGTTCGGGAAGCCATCATGATTCTGAGGCGGATATTTACCAAAACCCCCATTTGGCTGGGGGGCAATTATGCCACCCTTCTCCCTCAGCATGCCCTGGCAGTCTGTAAGCCCGACCGTGTCATCACAGGGCCTTTCACACGTGAGACACTCCAGGACATTGTAAAAACCCTTGGAAGGCCGAATCCTCCCGCGGGATCAGAATTTACAGGACTCCCTTTCTGGGAGGGATACAAGGCACACCACTTTATTTGCGTCAAAAGCAGCCATGGGTGTCCCTTTCACTGTCAATACTGTGCGTCAAACCTCTTGCACCCCTTTTTTAAAGAGCGTGCCATCGGTGAGGTAGCGCGGGAGGTTTCACAGGGAACCCGCCTGTTTGGTGTACGGGATGTGGCGTTTTACGATGATGCCCTCCTGGTAAACGCCAAGACGCGCTTCATTCCTCTCATGAGGGGCCTTTTACGTGCCGGCCTCTCTCTTCGGTTTCACACGCCCAACGGGATACATATCCGGTTGTTGACCGCTGAAATTGCGGAGCTCATGAAGATTTCGGGGTTTTACACGCTGCGTTTGAGCCTGGAGGCAACCCAACCCGCCTGGCAGGAGCGTTTCGGTTCCAAAACCTCGCTCAAGGAATTCGATCGGGCCCTGTCAGTGCTTTTCCGGGCAGGATTCACGACGGATGCCATCAGGGTTTATCTCCTCGTGGGGTTGCCGGGGCAGACGATGAGGGATGTCCTTCAAAGTGTTCGGGAAGTTCTTAAACGGGGGGTCAAGCCTTCCCTCGCGGAATACTCTCCGATTCCAGGCACGGCCTTTTGGGAAGAGGCATGCCGTGTCTCTCCTTACCCCCTGAGAGAGGAACCCTTAACACACAACAACACACTTCTTCCGTGCGGCGGGCAGGAAATCACGAAGGCTACCCTCGATGGAATAAAACACCTCATCGCGTCTGAACAGCTTTCAGATCCTCCGGAAAACGGTGCCTCTGAACCGGTATTTCCTTTTCAGGAAGAAGCGAACCAGAATCATCCCTGAGAGGAATCCACCAATATGCGCGAACCACGCGACATTTCCTCGCCCGAAGATATTCAAGAACTGGAACACAAACCAGAAGCCCAGGACAAACATGGCGGGGATCTGAACCACCGTGACAAAGATAATGAGGAAGATCAGGGTATGGACCTTCGCCCAGGGGAAGAGCACGAAATAGGCCCCCAGGATCCCCGAGATGGCGCCACTCGCCCCTATCATGGGCACTCGTGCGTCTGGCATCAGCAGGATGTGAGTAAGACTGGCCAAGATCCCTGTGAGCAAATAAAAAACGATGAACCGAAAATGTCCCATGGCGTCCTCGACGTTGTTCCCGAAGATCCAGAGGTAAAGCATGTTGCCGAAGATATGCAGAATTCCCCCATGCATAAACATGGCCGCGATGAGGTTGAAGATGAGGGCGTGTCCCGCATAGGGGGGCAGGTCCACCGCGTGGGTGAATTCATAAGGAATGATACCCGTACGGTAGATGAAAAGCTGATCTCCCTTCGGTCCCAGGGAGAGCTGGTAGATGAAGACAATGATATTGATCCCGATGATGCCAAGGGTCACATACGGGGTGGTTTCTGTCGGGTTGTCATCTTTGAGCGGGATCATCATCCCTTGATTCCTCCCGCCGATTACTATACATGACGTGGATATGGAAAAACAACCTGAAATTTTGCAGGAGCTCATCCGGAAAACGCGCGCGGCTTGCCCCTCTTTATGGGTATGGGATGATCTTGAAAGCCGCCTGAACTTCGCCACAGACCGCAGCGGAAACTACGCCCTGCCGGATGCCGTTGTGCTTCCCGCCAGCGAGGAAGAGCTCTCCTGTTTCTTGGAAGTCGCGCACCGGTATCCGGTGCCCATCACACCCCAGGGGGCCCGCACGGGCATGTCTGGGGGCGGGGTCCCGGTACATGGCGGGATTGCCCTTTCCTCCCTTCGCATGAACCGGATTCTTTCCATTGACCCCGAAAACCGCCTTGTCGTGGTGGAACCCGGCGTGATTACTGGCACTCTTCACCGAATCCTTGAAAAACAGGGGATTTTCTATCCCCCAGACCCAGCGAGCCTGGATATCTGTACCATCGGGGGAAACATCGCCGAGGACGCTGGTGGGCCCAGGGCGGTCAAATACGGGGTCACGCACGACGCCATTCTTGGGATGACCGTTTACCTTTCAAATGGTGAGCGGCTTGAACTTGGCGGGAAGATCCATAAAAATGTGGCGGGCTATCGTCTTACCGGCCTGCTGGCGGGTTCCGAGGGGACCCTGGGAATTATCACGCGTGCGATCCTGCGGGTTATTCCTCTGCCGGAAACCCGTTGCCTGATTTTTGCCTTTTTCAGAAGGTTTCGGCAGCCTTGAGCCGTGTTCGTGTCATCCTGGGCCGGGAAGCCTTTCTGCCATCGCTTTTTGGCTTATCGGGCCACCCGATTGATATGGAAGCCCTTCCCTGGGGAGCGTGGAAAACACGGAAGGCCTTCCTTTTATCGAATTTCAAAAGGGAGGCGTTGATTCGCGGCTTGACATCGTCAGGCAAATATGCCATAAAAACGCCGCCATTGTTTTGTGATAGAGACAGGCAGCCATAAAGTGGCTAATAAATTATGGGGGATCAGGAGGCACCTTTCGGTAGCACGATATAACATAACGCCCACGAAACTAAACCACGACATCTTTGTTCCGCTAAAAAAGCATCAAACCCCTTGTCGAGCGATTAACGGGCCTTTCAAGGGGGGGATAGGACCTTCCCATTGCGACGTTCGGCCCTGTGGGAGAGGGAAACCTTCATGTAAACAATCATGACGGAAAAAAATTATTCCGGTGCCTGTCAGAAGCCCCTGAAAGCCGGTGGCAGGCTGTTTCAGAAGGGCGTCGCCCCTGAGGGGGGCTTCAGAGGGGGAGCAGGACATCGGCCTGACGAAAAAGGGACGCTGTCTCCGGTAGATTCAGCCCTCCACCCGGACCGCCATGAAACATATCAAAAACCTTTTCGACCCCGACGGATGCGTGAAACGGGGGAAAATCTTTGAATAGGGGGAGCCTATGGTAAAGGAATCCAGTAAAACCAAGCAAAGCAAATCAGCCGCGTCATCCAAAAAGCGGCGAAAAGTCGTGGCGATTGACGTCTTCAAGGCCTGGTGCAAGGGATGCGGGATTTGTGTCGCCTTCTGCCCTCAGGAGGTGTTGGCTCAGGATGAACAGGGGCAGGCTTATCCCAAAAAACTGGAGGCCTGCATCGCGTGCATGCAGTGTGAGCTTCGGTGCCCGGACTTCGCCATCACAATTTTAACAGAAGAACGCCTTAACCCGGCGGCAGGAGGTGTTTCTCATGGCTAAAATGACTTACCGCCTCCTTCAGGGGAATGAGGCGATTGTTGAGGGGGCGATCGCGGCGGGGTGCCGGTTCTTCGCGGGCTATCCCATCACCCCCGCCACGGAAATCGCGGAAGGAATGTCTGTCAGGTTGCCAATGGTTGACGGCACCTTCGTGCAGATGGAAGACGAAATCGGCAGCATGGGGGCCATCATCGGAGCTTCCCTGGCTGGCGTCAAGTCCATGACGGCCACAAGCGGGCCGGGTTTTTCCCTCATGCAGGAAAATATCGGTTTTGCCTGTATTGCGGAAGTGCCCTGCGTGGTCGCGGACATCATGCGCGGGGGACCCAGCACGGGCCTTCCCACAAACCCGGCGCAAAGTGACATCATGCAGACCCGTTGGGGCACCCATGGGGACCATCCCATCATCGTTCTGTCCCCACATTCCGTGGAAGAATGCTTTACTGTCACGGTCAAGGCGTTCAACCTTTCAGAACGGTACCGGGTGCCGGTGATCCTCGCCACTGACGAAGTAGTGGCACACATGAGAGAGAAAGTGGCCCTGCCCCCCAGGGAATCCCTGGAAATTATCGACCGTTTGCGCCCCACAGTGCCGCCAGACTGGTACATCCCATTTGAAGACAACAGCATGGGGGTGCCACCCATGTCCGCTTTCGGGGACGGGTACCGGTATCACGTGACAGGTCTCGTCCACGATGTCCGGGGGTTTCCGACCTCCCGTCCAGATGAAGTGGATACCCTGATCCGCCGCCTTCACCGGAAGATTGACAAGGGACTGGGATATATCCAGGAAGGCGAATATTTTCTGATGGATGACGCGGAAGTAGCAATTATCGCGTACAGTTCCGTGGCACGGTCCGCCAAGCAGGCGGCGATCATGGCCAGGGAAGACGGAAAGAAGGTGGGGGTCTTTCGCCCCATCACCCTCTGGCCTTTCATGCGAAAAGACGTGGAAGAGATACTCAAGAATGTTCGTGCCGTCATCATTCCGGAAATGAACATGGGACAATATTCCAGAGAAGTGAAACGGGTAGACCAGGGGTACGCGCGTATCATCACCCTGAACCGGGTGGATGGCCAGGTTATCACCCCTGACGATATCCTGCGAAAATTGAAGGAGGTCTATTGATGCCCGAATATACAAGACTCATTTACAATTACCTGCGTCATGACAAAAAATTTCCCCATGTCTGGTGTCCGGGTTGCGGCAACGGAATCCTCCTTGGGTCCCTGATTCGCGCGATTCACCAAACCGGCCTGACGAAGGATGAAATCGTTCTTGTTTCCGGGATTGGGTGCTGCGGCCGCCTTCCCGTGTATGTGGATTTCAACACCCTCCACACCACCCATGGGCGGGCGCTCACCTTCGCCACGGGAATCAAGCTGGCCAATCCTTCCCTGAAGGTCATTACCATCATGGGAGACGGGGATTCCATGGCTATTGGGGGCAACCACTTTATCCACGCGGCACGGCGAAACATCGACGTCACGGCAATCATCCTGAACAACAGCATCTACGGGATGACAGGGGGGCAATACTCACCAACGACCCCGTACGGCATGCGCGCCTCCACGGCAGTTTACAACAGCATTGAGCAGGCTTTTCAGATTTCTGAGTTGGCTGTTACGGCGGGGGCTTCATTCGTGGGGCGGCAGACCGTTTACAACGCCCGCCTCCTGGATGGGCTGATTGAGAAGGCCATTCTCAAAAAGGGGTTCAGCGTTGTGGAAGTCGTCACCCATTGTCACACCCAGTATGGCCGCCAGAACAAGATGGGATCCGCCGTCGACATGCTGAAATGGCAGCGCGATAACGCGGTTCCCGTGGAAAAAGCAGCCAAAATGTCCCCGGAAGCCCTGGAGGGTAAAATCATTACGGGGATTCTTGTGGATAAGGAACTCCCCGTGTACGAAGAGGAATACAACAAAGTCAGAGCCAAGGCCAAAGGGCTTTCATAAAGGAGTATAAACTATGCGCTATGAGGCGAGATTGTCCGGCTCAGGTGGGCAGGGGCTGATCCTGATAGGGATCATCCTGGCCGAAGCCGTGGGCATCTATGATGGGAAAAATGTCGTTCAGACCCAAAGTTACGGGCCAGAGGCGCGGGGAGGCGCGAGCAAGTCAGAGGTTATCATCAGCGATGAGACCATCTACTATCCCAAGGCTACTCATCTGGACCTCCTGCTGTGCATGAATCAGAAATCGTGTGATGAATATTACTTGGATCTGAAAAAAGACGGCATTCTGATTGTTGACAGCTCCCTGGTCCACCAGGTTCCCACCAACAAGGCCTATCAGATTCCTTTCACGCGGCTGGCGAAAGAGGAGCTTGGCAAGGCCTTTGTCGCCAATATCATCGCGATAGGGGCGATCGCGGAGATTTCCAAAATCGTCAAGGAGTCTTCGCTGACCGAGGCGGTCTTGAAGCGAGTTCCCCCCTGGAGCGCGGACCTGAATAAAAAGGCGCTGAAAATCGGCATGGAGGAAGGGAAAAAGGCGGAAGCCTTCATTCCGTCAAAGGGCTGAGTCGAGGCTTGTTCGGACCGCACGTAGCAACTCCAGTCGGTGAAAGGGGTTGCGGAGGTAGCCCAGGACTCCCGAGAGGAGAAGGTTTCTAACCTTGCCATCGATCGCGAGGCCTGTCATCAGGATAGTCTTAACCTCGGGGTCAAGCTGCTTGAGTTTCCAGAACGTCTCTTCCCCATCCATGACGGGCATGTTCATGTCGAGCACGACCAGGTCGAAGGGGGCGCGCGTTTGCCTGTAGGCTTCGATTCCTTCCTGGCCGTTTTTCACCAACGTGACTTGGTATCCGTTCCGCTCCAGTTCCAGCTTGATAAGGGGGCCTGTCTCGGCGTTGTCACCCACCACGAGGATCCGCTCTCCTTTTCCCCCATAATCAGCGCCCTTACCCGGTATTTCCTCCTGGGCGGGTTCGTAAAGCGGGAGGTAGACTTTAAAGCGAGTCCCTTCCCCGGGAGTGCTCTCTACCTCGACGCATCCGCCATGACCCTTGACGATTCCGTACGTCATGGAAAGGCCCAAACCAATTCCTTTTCCCACTTCTTTGGTCGTGAAAAAGGGATCGAAAATCTTTTCTAAAACCGCTTCGTCCATGCCAACCCCCGTATCCTCGAAACGGATTTCAGCGTATACACCAGGCAGGCATGACCTGCGGGTTATGGCGTACTTGGCGGGGGATATCCTGCGTTTCGTAAGGCTAATCTTTAAGGTTCCTCCCTGAGGCATGGCGTCACCCGCGTTCAGGCAGATATTCAGAAACGCCTGGCGGATCTGATCCATGTCGCCAAAAACCATGAGTGGTTCATGCGTCATTTCCAGAATAATTCTGACAGCATCCCCAAGCCGCCCATTGGCCACGTCTTTCAGCCAGTGCAGGGCTCCCTGCAACACGAATGGGATTTCCTGGTACCGCCCCCCTGAGGTAAACCCAAGAAGCTGTTGCACCAGGGTCGCCGCCCGATGAGAGGATCGCTCAATAGCCTCAACAAAGGGATAAATCCTCTCCTTTGGAGACAGTCCGGACTTAATCAGGGACGCGTATCCCAGGATGCCTCCCAAAATATTGTTGAAATCATGGGCGATTCCCGACGAGAACGTGCTGAGGGCGCTCATCTTCTGGGCTTCAAACAATTGTTCCCAGAGACTCCTGATGTTGGTGATGTCCTGCAGGGTGCCAACGTATAAATCGCTCCGGGCACTGCGTACCTTCCGCAGACCGAAAAGACACAACCGTGTGCTTCCTTTTTCTCCGACGAGCCTCACCTCGTATTCGCTTGGGAAAAAATCCCCCGCTTCCAGGCGCCGCATCCTGATGCGAAAGGCCTCACGGTCGTCAGGATGAATCCAGCGGTCAATGGGCGTTCCTGCCACCTGCCGCGGCGTCGAAGAAACGAGAGCGCAAAAGGAAGCGTTGGCATACACCAGCCTGTCCGTATCCATGAGGAAGACCGATTCGCTCAGATTTTCAATCAGATCTTTGAATCGGGATTCTGAATAAATCAGGTCTTCCTCATGGCGCTTGCAGGTCGCGAATACTCCAATCATAAACCCCAAGAGGGCCGCGAACTGCGTAATCGTCTCACGCTGTTCAGGGGAAAATCCCTCCCGCTTCTGGCTCCCAACCCAGAAAAGGCCTATACGGTGGTTTTCATAATGAAGGGGCACGGTAAGGTCGTGCGTGATAAAAACCGTTGTTTCAGACAGGTTTGCGCTGACATCCCTTCGGTAAACCGGTTCTGTCATGTCATGTGGCAATTTTGGGACCAGGTAGGCAGCCATTTTCCCCGTTAAAAAATCTTCTTCAAAGGGGAAGGAGAGGAAAACCTTGTGCACTGGCCCGGAAGGACCGTTGGAGAACAGCAGGATAAACCAGGGGTTTGTGGGAAAGGTGGCGTGAATAGCCCCCCTGAGATGACGTTTAAAGGACTGTACCGGATCTTTCACACCACTCGTTCCTGTCTATGCGCCCTTCATGGTTGTTTTAGCGGTCACCTTCTCTCGTCTTTTCGAGGGTCCTTACGGGCAGGCGGACATAAAAGGTTGCCCCTTTTCCTTTCTGGGACTCCACCCAGATATCCCCGTGATGTGTTTCAACGATTCTTTTGATGATACTCAGCCCGATACCGGTTCCTTCCACCTTTTCAGAAACCTCCCCCCGTTCGAACACCTCGAAAATTTTCTTGTGCAAGGAGGGATCGATGCCTACGCCATTATCCTCAACGGAAAAAACAACCGCCCCATCCTCCACTTTACAGTCGATCTTTACGACGGGGGAGGCCTGATCCCGACTGTATTTAATCGCGTTGTCTATAAGGTTTGCCAGAATTTGGCGAAAACTTTCCTTGTGGAAAAGGATTTCAGGCAGATTTTTGCTCACAACGAATATCACCGGCTGGCCCCATTTAATCTTTAATTCCTCAATGATGGACTGAACCACCGCGTAGGTGTCGATGAATTCGAATTCGCCGCGCGCGTCTTTCTCCGTGCGCGCGTAGGCCAGCAAATCCACAATCATTCTCTCCGCGCGCCTTGAAATCTCCGTAATTCGTTCGAGTAGTTCCCGCCCCTTTTCATCCAGCCGTTCTCCCTGTTTCTTCATCAACAGCCGGCAAAATCCCTGGATGGCAATGATTGGCGATTTCAAATCGTGGGACACGGTGTACACGTAGGATTCGAGCTGGGCATTTTTTGAGAGCAACTCTTCTTCTATCTGTTTCTGACGCGTAAGATCGCGAAAGATGCCTTCATATCCCAAAATCTTTTTGTCCTCGTCATATACGGCAACGTTGGACATGGAGACGAAAAGCGGGGTGCGGTCTTTCTTTTTAAAGACCACCTCATAATCCTTGACATATCCCTTCTCGGCAATGATCTTTTGATACTTCAGCCGGTCCTCCGGGTAGTAATAGAGATCGGTCAGGATATTCAGTTTCAGGACCTCATCTTTCGACGCGTAACCCAACATTTCGACCCCGGCGGGGTTGATGTCGAGGAATCGGCCTTCAACGGTGCTGGCGAAAATCGCGTCCTTGACGTTTTCAAAAAGGCGCTGGTATCGCTGCTCGATTCCCACAACCGGGTTCCCCGCCAGGTCTTCCTCCAGCCGGGTCATGTGCCAGAACCACTTGTTTCCAGCCCCTTTTGAGCGTGATATTGTCACCTCGTATCTGTTTCCATCCCTCGAAAGTTCAAAAAGACAGGCGGAAGGGGATTTGTTCCGAAGCCAACCGGAGATTCTTTCCGCGTCATCCGTTACCAGAATCTCATGAAGGCTAAAGGGGAAGTCTTCCTGCCGTGCCAGGATTAGAAGCGTCTGGTTCCCCTCGACAAACCGGGCTCCCTCCAGCAGGCCTTCCGCCTGTTCGCTGCCGCGACGTGTTTTCAGACACTCTGACGCCGGGATGGTTTCTGGTGGTTTTAAAAGCGTAAAACGTGATTTTTCAGGCATGATCCCGGCTTTTCGTTCCTCTTGATATAAGTTCTTATTTTTCCTATCATAAAATATTACAGGTGATTTGACAACCGGCGGAGACATGGCGAAAAGACGGCCCGAAACGGATATTGACAAAAAAGCTTAAATGCGTATATTTAAAGAGAATTTGAGCGGGAAAAGGGATGGTACGCGTATGCGCCTGGGAATTTTGATGAAGAAAATGGCCTTTTGGGCCGGAGGGGTGTTTTTTGCGTTCTTCCTGTTCCTTCCCGCAAAGCCTGTTCTCGCGGGAATCTATGTCATGGTTGACGCCAATGGGGTGTACCATTTTACGAACGTGCCCACCAGCCGCAAGTATCACATCTTCATCGGCAGTGGCACCTCCCGGCCATCAAGAGAGAGCTTGAAGGCATCCTCCACAAGCCCCTCCCGCTATGAATCCCTGATTCACCGATACGCGCGAAAGTATGGGGTAGACACGGCCCTTGTCAAGGCGATTATTCGCGCGGAGTCCCACTTCAATCCCTATGCGGTCTCTAAAAGGGGCGCGCGGGGACTGATGCAGTTGATGCCGGAAACGGCAAGAGACCTGGCCGTTCAAGATGTCTTCAATCCGGAGGAGAACATCCGCGCTGGCGTTCAGTATCTGAAGATGCTCCTTGAAAGATTCAAGGGGAATCTGCCGTTATCCCTGGCTGCTTATAACGCCGGGCCCAACCTCGTAGACCAGTATGGAAAAATTCCGCCCTACGGGGAAACCAGGAAATACGTCAAAAAAGTTTTGACTTATTACCGGCTGTATCGGTAGCGCCTTGAAAACGTATCCGCCCGAAAAACTCTGGAACCTGGCCAACCGGCTCACGATGATGCGTATCGCCGTGATCCCAATCATCGTGTGCCTGCTTTTTTTCAACGGCAAAACCCCCAGTTTCCTGGCCGCGCTGCTTTATGTGCTGGCCTCCCTCACCGACATCGTGGATGGATATCTGGCGCGCAGGATGAAAATCGTCACACGCCTCGGCAGGTTCCTCGACCCGCTGGCCGACAAGCTCCTGATGACGTCAACCCTCATTATGCTGATAGGGCTTCACCGCGTTCCCGCCTGGATCGTCGTCATCATCATCGGCAGGGAGATCGCGGTGACTGGCCTCAGGGGGATCGCCGCCACGGAAGAGATCATCATTTCCGCCAGCAGGCTTGGGAAATACAAAACCCTGAGCCAAACCATCGCGATTGTTTTTCTCGTCCTCAACTACTCGTACTTTTCCCTGCAGGTCAGGGAAATCGGCCTGGTGTTTCTGTGGATCGCCCTGTTCATGACTATCTGGTCCGGCGCGGACTATTTTGTCCGTTTTTTCAGGATGGCGCGGTACACCGCCCCTGACGAATAAAATGACGGCACCTATTTCCCCTCTGATCGATGCCCCTCTCGCGGAGCGAATGCGTCCCCGTTCACTATCGGAGATTGTGGGTCAGAGGCACCTGCTCGCACCAGATGCCCCGCTGATGAAGCAGATTTTAAGTGGCCAGCCGTTTTCCATGATTCTCTGGGGCCCTCCCGGCAGCGGGAAAACCACCCTGGCTCATATCATTGCGAAACAGCTTCACACCCATTTTATCACCCTCAGCGCCGTCTTTTCCGGTGTCAAGGAGATTCGAAGCGCCGCTGCCGAGGCCAGGAAGGTCCTCGAGGAAGAGAGGTGCAAAACAATCCTGTTCGTGGACGAGATTCACCGATTCTCCAAATCCCAGCAGGATGCCTTTCTCCCCTATGTGGAAGATGGCACGATAACTTTGATTGGCGCCACAACGGAGAACCCGTCTTTTGAGATTATCGCCCCCCTGAGGTCCCGCGCCCGCGTCATCGTTCTGAACCCGCTCACACCCGAAGAGATTCAGATCCTGTTGAACCGGTCGCTGACCGACACGGAACGGGGCATGGCCTCTTATCACCCGGTTGTCGAAGAGGCGCTGCTGACCCACGTCAGTGAAATCTGCGACGGTGACGCGCGCGTCGCCCTGAACCTTCTGGAGGGCCTGATCCTGTCGACGCCGCCCAACGCCTCGGGGGAACGCGTCGTCGACACGCAGGCGGCACGTGAGGCCATTCGCCGTGAATCCCTGCTGTACGACAAGGCGGGGGAGGAGCACTATAACCTGATTTCTGCCCTTCACAAAAGCCTTCGCGGGAGCGATCCGGACGCCGCCCTCTACTGGCTGACCCGGATGCTCTCCGCAGGGGAAGACCCCCTGTACGTCGCCCGCCGAATGATCCGGTTCGCGACCGAGGATATCGGGAACGCGGATCCCATGGCCCTGCTCATCGCCAACCAGGCCATGGAGGCATATCGGTTTCTCGGGTCACCCGAGGGAGAGCTGGCACTCGCCCAGGCGGCCATTTACCTGGCGTGCGCCCCGAAAAGTAACGCGGTTTACAGGGCCTACGGTCTGGCAAGGGAAGAGATTGCAAGGACAGGCGCGCGACCCGTTCCGTTTCACCTGCGAAACGCTCCCACACGGCTGATGAAGGCCCTGGGATACGGGAAAGATTATCTCTACCCGCACAACGATCCGGATGGTGTGGTCGGTCAGACATACCTTCCGGACGGTCTGAAAAACCACAGTTTCTACCAGCCCAAGTCCTCTGGCTATGAAAAAAAGATTCGCGAACGGCTCTCGTACTGGGCGGCCCTGAAGGCGAAGAAGAGAAAAAAGGGGTAAGGTATCAACGGGTGACGTAGCGATTCCACAGGAAAAACAGAAGGGCCTTGCGTGCGACCCGAATCGTGACCACGGTTCCAGGGGGGAAAATGGTTCCCAGGTCCTTCCGTCGGTTTTTCCCCAGCCACAAAACCCGCTTCTTCTCCGGCGTCACAACGATGTGGACAGCGGGAACCGGCCTGACATGTTCGCGCACAATGAGCGCATCGCCCTGACGGGAGACATCCTTGGGGTCAAACAGCTTTACCAGGCGTGGGGACGGGTGCAGGTATATCGCCTCGAGAAAACGGATTTTGTCGTCCTTTCCGATGAAAAACTTCCGAATCTCCGAACGGTTTCCCCTGGTATCCTGATAAAAGATTTTAAAGGTCCGGCTCGATGGCAATGCCAGATACAGGGCGTGCTGGTGCCTGGGGTCCGAAAGCTCCAGACGGGGAATCGGCCAGTACGCCGCCCAGCCAATCAAAACCGCCAGAAGAATTGCCCACACCCTTTTCCTGGAATACCACGCGCGCGTCATCGCCTGCCCACTCCTTGCCCCGATTTGTCCCTCATGGTAGCATAACCGCACGAAAAATTAAGGGACGCCCGATGATTAAAACGGAATACGAGAAAATTGAACCATACACCACCAAAGACGGTTCCACCATTCGGGAACTGCTGCACCCCTCCAAACATGGGGCGGAGCTTCGCATGAGCCTCGCGGAGGCCCGGGTTTCCCCGGGAAAAGAAACCACCCTGCACCGCCACCCTCACTTTCAGGAGATTTACCATTTCCTTGAAGGTGAGGGGGAAATGTGCCTCGGGAACGCACGTTTTCATGTCGCCACGGGGGATTCTGTCTTCATTCCGGCTGGATCCCCGCACAATGTCAGGAACACCGCCGCCATCCCCCTCCGGTTTCTCTGCTGCTGTTCCCCACCCTACACGCACGACGGGACCGAACTCATTGAACCTATGCAAAAGGATTCCCATGGCATTCACAACCTATCATGACTTCGAAACCTATCTGAAACATCTCGAAAAGTTCGGGATGGTCTTCGGCCTTGATAACATCCGGGCCCTGCTGGCAAGCCTTGGCAATCCCCACACCCGGTTCAAATCCATTCATATCGCCGGAAGCAACGGGAAAGGATCTACCGCCGCCATGATCCAACAGGCACTGACCGATTCGGGCCTGCGCTGCGGTCTGTACACCTCTCCCCATCTACAACGGTTCTCTGAGCGATTCAAGATCGACGGGGAGGAAATTTCTCCGGAAGCGATTCTCAGACACGCCGGCTGCCTGAAAGACCGGATCGAACAGGAAGGAATCCCCGAGGGGTTCACGTACTTCGACTTTACCACCGCCATGGCCTTTGACTATTTCGCGGAAAGTGGCGTGGATATCGCCGTGGTAGAAACCGGCCTGGGCGGCCGCCTGGACTCAACCAACGTGTTGAAACCCCTGGTGTCCGTCATCATGCCCGTCAGCCTGGAGCACACCCAGATTTTGGGAGACACCCTTGAAAAAATCGCCTGGGAAAAGGCGGGTATCATCAAGCCGCGTGTCCCCGTGATCATTGGCAAACAACCCCCCGAAGCCCTGAAAGTCCTTCTTGGGGAAGCCCGTGAAAAACAGGCTCCCGCGCGTGTCTTTGGTAAAGATTTTACCTGCACCATTCGGGGAAAAGTGTTTGACTACCATCAGGGGGCGCTGGATCTCCATGGCCTGACCCTCTCACTGTTGGGGCCCCATCAAAGAGAAAACGCGGCTACCGCCATCTGCGTGTTGCATACCCTGGAAGAGATGGGAGTCCCTGTCAGCATGGATGCCCTGCCTGAAAGCCTTCAACGGGTTTTCTGGCCCGGTAGGGGCGAGATTTTTCATCACGTGGCCGACCCCACCCAGCGCCTCATGCTGGATGGCGCCCACAACCCAGAGGGAGCGGAGATCCTTGTTCAAACACTGAATACCCTCGAGTACAACCGGCTGCACATCATGATCGGCATCCTCTCGGACAAAGACATCGAGGCAATTGCCCGGAAGCTTCTCTCCCTGGCAGATCACGTCATCGCCGTGACCCCTCACAACGAGCGGGCTCCGGAGATGGCTGCCTTCGTCCGTCTCATTCGGCCCTACCTCGAGGAAGATGCCCGCTTCGAAACGGCCGGCTCCATCGCTGAAGGGATACCGCTGGCCGTTCGGGACATGCGGTATGGTGACCTTTTTGTCATTACCGGTTCCCTTTACACCGTCGGGGAGGCGAGAGGGCTCATTGAAAAGGACAGACAATGGCAAAAACTGTAGATCCGCCTCTCCCCTTCAGGTTCGATGAGACAAAATCGCCAGCGGCCCCAATCCGGCTTTATACGGACGGGGCCTCCCGGGGAAACCCCGGGCTGGCGGGAATCGGCGTCTTTATCCAGTTGGGAGACGGTTCCACCATCGAAGGAAAAAAATTTCTCGGGCAGGCGACCAACAACACCGCGGAATACGAAGCCCTGATCTTCGGCCTCACGCTTCTGAGGGAAAAAGGCCTCATGCATCCCTTAAAAATTTACTCGGACTCACAGCTCATGGTCCGCCAGTTGACGGGGAGGTACAAAATCAAACAGCCCCATCTCAAAAAGCTGGCGGAGAGGGTTTCCGGCCTGTTGAAATCGTTCCCCGCCCATGAGATAATACATATTCCAAGAGAATCTAATCGCCGCGCCGACCAATTGGCCAACGAGGCGATAGACGAACGGCAACCTAAGTAAAGGAGTGGATCAGGTGATCGCCGGCAGGAGCAACCTGTCGGAGGAAAGTCCGAACTCCAGAGGGCAGGGTGCTGGGTAACACCCAGTGGGGGTGACCCTAAGGAAAGTGCCACAGAAACCATACCGCCAGGCGTTCAGCCGAGTTCTCGGTTGAGTGCCTGGTAAGGGTGAAATGGTGAGGTAAGAGCTCACCGGTGGGCCGGGTGACCGGTTCATCGGGCAAACCCCACCCGGAGCAAGACCAAATAGGAGGGTTGCGTGGCCCGCGCAGAATCCCTCGGGTAGGTCGCTTGAGGAAGCCGGTAACGGTTTTCCCCAGATGGATGATTACCACCCTGATGAAGGGAACAGAATTCGGCTTATGATCCACTCCTTTTCAAAGAGACAAAATCGTCTCACTGAGACGTTGAAAGATTCCCCAAGGGCATGAAGGATTATTGATCGTCACCTAATTTAGAAATTTTATTAATAATATTATATAGTTAAAAGCTAATATCTCGTGGTGTGTTTGTGGCACGCATATTGCATAACACTGTGTGTCTAAAACTGAAAAGGAAAAATATGACGGAACAGAAAACAATCAAAAATGATTTCTACCTGGAAGGCGTAGGGCTTCATTCCGGAAAGAACGTCCGGATTCATTTCGTGCCTCGCGGAGAGGGAGAGGGTATCATCTTTCAGCGAGTCGACAAGCAGGCCCTGCCTATCCTGACCAATATAGAGGCTATCTCGGAAGCGAATTTCGCGACCATCATTGGAACCAACGGAACGAGCATTTCCACGACAGAGCATTTACTGGCAGCCATTGTAGGATTGGGGATTGACAACCTTCTGATTGAGGTGGATGGACCGGAAATTCCCATCATGGATGGAAGCTCACAGGTATTCGTGGAGGCCCTGACGGACGCGGGGATCCAACCCCTAAATTCGGAAAAATCCTATGTGGAAGTTTCAAAGCCTCTCAGTGTCAAGGTAGAGGACCGGTGGATCACGCTCTATCCCTATGACGGCCTCAAGGTTACCTTTACGATCGACTATCCTCACCCCCTCATCGGAAGACAGCGCCTGAGCGTCGAAATTAACCCCGAAAGTTTCAGGAAAGAGATCGCGTTCGCGCGGACATTCGGCTTCAAAAAGGACCTGGCCAACTTTTACGCCATGGGCCTCGCGCAGGGAGGAACTCTGAAAAACGCCGTGGTGCTGGATGAAACCCACGTCATCAATCCGGAAGGGTTGCGGGCACGGGATGAATTCGTCCGCCACAAGATTTTAGACCTTTTGGGAGACATCGCCCTGCTGGGGCACCCCCTCCGCGGGCACATTGTGGCATATAAATCGGGGCACGCCCTGCACCACAAGATGGTTCACGCCCTCATGGAACGAAAATCAGGATGGTCCTACCGTCCCGCCCACGACTTGTATCGCCCCGCACTGAGAAGGCCCTCTTTCGCGGTGTAATTCCCATACAGATTTCGTTCAATCTGAATTTTAATGAGATATAGTCTGAGAAGTAATCACTCTGCCTGAACCTTCTTCCTTTCCTGGGTTCGCATTTCGCGTCGCAGCAGTTTTCCCACCTTTGATTTGGGTAGGGAATCCCTGAATTCGATATACTGGGGTACCTTATAGGGGGCCAGGCGCTCCCGGCACCAGCGTGTCAGTTCGTACCCGGTAATCCCTTTCACATCTTCTTTCAGCACCACGAAGGCCTTGATCCTTTCTCCTACCTTCTTGTCCGGGACACCGACGACACAGGTTCCGATCACAGCAGGATGCTCCTGTAAAACCGCCTCTACCTCTGACGCCGAAACCCGATAACCTTTATGTTTGATGACGTCTACTGTTCTGTCCACGAAGTAGAGATATCCGTTTTCGTCCTGAGAGATGACGTCTCCCGTCCGGTACCACAGCTTGCCATCCAGCGTTACAAAAGATGCCTTCGTTTCCTCAGGCTTGTTCCAGTAGGCAGTTACCATGGGATCGGAATGGACAAGGAGTTCACCCGGCGTTCCCGTAGGAACCGGCTGCAATGTATCCGGATCCACAATCTTGATCTCCTTGATAGGCAGAACCTTTCCGATCGTTCTTGGCGGATTTTTCTCGGTAACCGGACTCAGGCTGACCCCGCCACACGTCTCCGTGGCCCCGTAGCCCTGATAGATGGGGATCCCAAAACGGGTCTCCCATCTGCGTGCCACCTCTTCCGGAAGAAGGTCTCCTCCGCTGAAGCAGTAAACAAGTGAACGGAGATCATAAAAGTCAAGCCGATCGTGTTCAAGAATCATCCGATAGAGAGCCGGAACGCCGAAAAGGGTCTTGGCATGAAACCGCTGAATCGCATCCATCATCGCGTCCAGATTCACCCGAGGAAGCAGAATGATGGTATCTCCCGAAACACATAGGGGACCCAGACCGACCATTTGCCCGAGGATATGAAACAATGGCCCCCCCTGGATCACGATATCTTCCCCCCATGGGATCAGAGGCTCACCCGTCTTCCGTTGCTGGACGGCACTCTTCAGGAACAGGGCATGGCTGATGGGGACCCCCTTTGGGTTCTTGGTCGTCCCGCCCGTGTAGAGCATCTCCGCCATATCATTTGGGGCGATATCAGCCTTCGGCGCGGGCGATATTCCCTTCTTCAAAAGCTCCGTAAAAGGGAAAACAATCTCAGAATGCTCGATCTTCCCTCGCGGTACCCGGTCGAAGGCCCACCCCATGAATCGTTTCCAGGTCGGCAGAAGATCCGCCAGGTTGGTGGGAATGATCCGTTTGATGCCTGTCGTCTCCAGGGCCTGCTTGACATACCCGAAATTCACGTCGGTACAGACAATACTGTCGGCGCCGCTGTCTCCCGCCATATAACGGAGATCATAAGCGGTGTAAATGGGGGCAATGGGGATGGGAACGGCTCCAAGGCGCTGAAGTGCCATCCAGGCGATGATCCACTGGGGGGTGTTGGGAAGATAAAGCATCATTTTGTGACCTTTTCTGACCCCGAGAGCGTAGAGAGAAGCTGCGAACCGTTCAACCATATTCAGGACCTTATCGTAGGAAAACAAGGTTCCAATATAGACAAATGCTGTCTTGTTCCGTTTTTGCCGGGCAATCTGTTCAAAGGAAGAAAAAATTGTATCTTTTGGCTCCATCCCTGTTCCCACTTTTCTAAACGCCAAAATAGGCAGATTTTACCTCGGGATTTTCCATAAGTTCCCGACCGGTTCCCGACAAAACCAGCATTCCGTTTTCAATAATGTATCCCCGATCGATGATGGGGAGAACAGGACGGGCAAATTGCTCACTGATTATGATGGTTACGCCCTGAGATTTTCTGATATCTTTGATGGCGCTGACCAACCGCGTCTGCATGGCGGGGCTCAACCCCAAAAGAGGTTCGTCCAGCAGTAGCAGTTTGGGACCTGCCACAAGCGCCATCCCGATCGCCAGCATTTGCTGTTCCCCACCGCTGAGAAATCCAGCCCGTTTTTTCCTATAATCCTTCAAAGCTGGAAACAATTCGAAAATGTATGCCACCATTCTTTTTAAATGGGATTTAGAACGCAGGTATGCCGCAATTCTTAGGTTTTCCATCACATCACTTTCGGGGAAAATGGGATGCCGTTCACGGCAGAGGATTATTCCCTTCCGGACCCGATGAACGGCCAAAAGATCTGTGATATTCTCTCCCATATAATCGATTCTACCCATTATGGTAATGCGTTCCCCACCCTTGCGGCGCTCCTTGATCTTCAGATCGAGGGTCAGACCGGCAATGGTATTCAGCAAGGTTGATTTTCCCGCGCTGTTGGAACCGATCACCCCTACGATCTCCCCTTCCTTCACCTTAAGGGAAAGGTCGTTGATGGCCAGGGCATTTTCGTAAAAGACCATGAGATTCCGGATGGTCAGCATCCAATTTCCTCTTTCGCTACATCCTCACTTCCAAGGTAAGCTTCCTTTACTTCTGGAGCGTTCATAACCTCTTCCGGCGTTCCTTCAGCAATTTTTCGCCCGAAATTCAGCACAAGGACATGCCCCGTAATTTGAAACAGCTCAAGCAGTCGATGCTCGATCATGACAATGGCAATGCCCTCGTCCCGTAATTTTTCAATGATGGGAACAGTACTCGTAACCTCGGCAATACTCATCCCGGAAAAGAGCTCGTCCAGAATAATAACCTCCGGCCTCAAGGCAATACATCGTCCCAGCTCCAGGCGCTTGAGATATCCATGGGGAAGATTCCGGGCATCTTTATAGGGAACGGAGGAATCCCGTTCGAAACCCACTTCCTCCAGGATATCCATGGCCACGGCATCTCTGTCTCCATATTTTCCTCCCACGAGCCGGCGCACCCGGGGAGAGAAAAGTGACGGAATCAGGTTCTTGTAGGCGGGGAGCTGATAAAAAGGTCGAATCATCTGGAATGTCCGGGCAATTCCCATATCCGTGATGGTATAAGGCGGACATCCCGTGATATCCTTTCCTTTGAAAAAGATTTTCCCTTTATCTGGGCGGATGAATCCTGTAATAATGTTTACCAGGGTTGTTTTCCCGGAACCATTCGGACCAATGATTCCAATCACTTCCCCCTTCTTTAATTTAAAAGTAACCCCATTGACCGCGACAACGCCACCGAAATGTTTTGAAACATTAGAGACAGTCAAAAGGGAATCAGTCCTCACTTGTCTACCTCAACCCAGCGCTCAATCTGCTCGTATTTCCTTCGGATAAAATGGAAAAGCCCTTCCGGTAAGCCTACGACGGCAAACACGAGGAAAAGACCGTAAAAGACGATTCTCAAGGCGCCCAAAGCTCTCAATATTTCTGATAAAGGAACAAGAATAAAAGCACCCAACAGAGGTCCCGCAAAGGATCCCATCCCTCCCACGGCCGCTGCCGCAATAGGCAGAATCGAGTAATCCAGGGCAAACCCCGGCATTCCGGCAAACATGTCGTGATGCGCCCCATAGGCGCCGGCAAAACATCCTACAGCGCCCGCAAGAAACAGAACTTGTGTCTTGTACCAGTAGATATTGATACCAGAGCTCATAATGGCTCGATCGTTGTCATTGATTCCCTTGATGACCAAACCATAATCAGATCCTTCCAAACGGCGAAAACCAAAAAAAGCGACGAGTAATGCAATCTGTATCAGACAAAAAGAGATCCAGTGGTTAGGAAACGAATCTATCCCTGTCAAGCCATTCGTTCCGCCCAGGATCCGTGTGGCCTCTACAAGGCGAGAGAACATCAGAGGCAGGACCAGGGTCACCATGGCAAAATAGATTCCACGGAGCCGTAAAACCGGCAGTAACATCAGGGCGCATAAAAGCCCGCCTCCGACAGTGGCAATCGGAACAGTCAAATATATAGGAAAGCCCCACGAGGCATTTAAGGCCCCGGCAATATAAGCTCCTACACCATAGAAAAGCGATTGTCCCAGCGAAATCAGGCCGGTCATATACAGCAATTCCCAGCTCACCGCCAGCAAGGCATAAATGGCGGTAGAAGCGATCACTTCCTGCCAGTAAAGGCTGAAAAAGGGAACGACAGCTAAAAGCCCAACAACCGGTAACAACCTTGGAAAAGCGAGATAAAGAATCTCACGATAAGAGTTCAGGGCATAGATCCCATCCGATCTTACCTTGATTCCCCGATCAATCCTCTCCTTACGCTTCGTCATAACTTTTTTATCACTAAACTCGCTCTTCAAGTTCCTTCTGTTTGCCGAAAAGCCCGGACGGCTTGATGACCAAAACCAACGCCATAGCAGCCAAACTGACCAGAATCATCCATCGTGGTTCAAAAAAATTAGCTGTCAGCGTCTGGACATATCCGATAACAAGGCCAGCTACGATAACCCCCACAGAACTCCCCAATCCGCCAACAATGCAGACAGCCAGAGCATCTATCAGAACCTCATAGCCGTTTTCCACGGAAATCGTTCCCAGGGGCAGGATGACAATGGCTGCCATGGCTGCCAGACTTGAACCCAACGCCAGGCTTATGGCTCCGATTCGGTCAGGGTCAATTCCCAGGGTCAATGCCGTCACATCATCCTGTGCAATGGCCCGAAATGCCAATCCCACCTTTGAATAATGGATAAAAAAATAAAATGCCACAGCAAATGCGACGGCGATGATTCCGATAATGAGGCGCTGGTAATCGACATAATTGCCAAAAATAGGGACACTTCCATCAATAAAAACCGGCAATGAATATTTAACGCCAACAAAATCAAAATAGCGGAAAAGCTCCATAATGGCCAGTCCCAGACCAAATGTCGCCATCACCTCAGAAAGCGAAAGTCCTCTGACCCTCAAAAGGATGAACCGGTAGATCAGGTATCCCAGCAAAAACGTGCAAACAAAGGTAAGAAAGATTGAAAGCAGATAATTGATTCCCAGCGAATTGAGAAATATCCAGGTAAGAAAACCAGAGAAAATATAGATGGCCCCATAAGCGAAGTTAGCCACCCCACTAATCCCGAATGTCAGGTTGAACCCCATAGCCACCAAAACCAGGATTGAACTGTTGATAAAACCATAAATGATAATGGTGCCTAACATGTCACCCCATTACAAGTTTAATAACCGGCTGATCGGGCAATGAAGCCGGGAGGTTGCATCACCCCCCCGACTTCATCGCCTGTACCCTAACTATTTCAGTGACTTCAATCCTGCCGGAAGTTCTATTTTCCCTTCCGCAATGTTGGGTGGGAAGACAATCTGGCGTGTTCCATTCTTACGCCACTGGATCATACATCCCATAGCCGTTTTGGCGGGATCCATGCCAAAGATTACCTGATGGTCTTTCCCAAAACGGATGTGGCCCATGGCACCGTCCCGACTCGTTTTTTCAAGCGCAGCGACAACCTTGTCCCCATCAACCGTCCCGGCCCGTTCTATCGCCTCTTTCAGAATATACACCATTTCATATGCAGGTGCAGGGCCGTGACCCGCTTCAATCGGCTTACCGTATTTACGCTTGTAGTCATTAAAAAAGGTGACAGATTTCGGAATCTTCGGGCATGGTACATCCCCGACCTCGAAAATCGCATTAATCGCGCCGGCAATCTTATGATCGAAGGTTTTCCAGGCATTGGGCCCCGCCAGAGGGGAGATAAATCCTGCCATAAGCGCGGGTATCTTCATAGATTTCCACTGCTTCACGAGAATCCCGCTTTGTGGCATGTCGAAAATCGGAAGAATTACCTGGGCCCCACCTGATTTAGCCTTCATCAAACCGGATGAAAAATCAGAAGATCCGGTGGGATAAGCCTGCCGTCCCACGACTTTCCACCCGGCCTTTTTAAAATAAAGCTTGATCATCAAATCTCCGGTCTTTCTCGCCCACGCCACATCCTGATTCATGATGTAAACCTTGTTGAATCCAAACTGTTTGTTCAGGTAGGCCATGGTCCCTGCCAGATACTTAATGAGATAAACGGCGTTAAGGCAAACCCTGAAGGTATATTTATATTTCTTGTAATGTTTGATGACCTTTCTCTGCATGACCGGAGACATGGCTATCCCCAGAAGTGTCGGAACCTTGTATTTTGCAACCAGATCCATACACGCTATCGCCGCTTCGGACCTGAACGATCCAATCACGATAAAATTCGCTTTATCCTCCAGAATGACCTTTTTATATGCTTTGATAACTTCAGATACAGGAACCCCCGGTTCCGCGCCTCGCGCGTCAATCGCCACCACTTTGAAAGGTCTTTTTACATTCCCGACCTTAACTCCTCCAGCCTTATTAATTTCTTCTACAGCCAGTTTAACAGCCTTGAGACCCTCTTTCCCTTCCAGGAAGCCCAAAGAAGTTGGTACACCCAGAATGATGGGTTTTGCTGCGCGCGCTTGAGGAACAACCCCTGCGACACCAACTATCACGAATACCAACGCCGTAAAAAGTAAAATTGTCCGTTTCATGTTCCCTCCTTTTTAAAACATGTTTTGCATTTCAAGGGGGATTATCTCCCTTGCTTATCTCTTTTATCCCGAGAATCAAATTTCATAAGGCAACTTGCGTGACCCTCGCTTTTTAAGAGTGTTTCCAAACAATAACAAACAACGTCTCCTTGGAAGGATGTTTTAAATTATATTGAATCGCTTACGTTGTCAATAAATTCTTGGATCCCCAAAATCCGCGATTGGTTTTATGTGTTCCAGGGGTTTGAGCTTTTCTGGTTTCAAAAAGCCCTTTCTCAGAGTCAGAGAGTCTCAGTCAAGGGTGATAAGAGGTCCCCTGAGGTCCATTTATGCCATCCCTTTACGTCATCTCTTCCCC